>NZ_JBEYWX010000008.1:0-295514 GCF_040644655.1 Streptomyces sp. NPDC046931 | reverse complement strand
CGTGACTTCACGCCACTGATTCAACACTCAAAGTTACCGAAACTCGGGGGGTCGATGTGAGATTCCGGCGCGAACTCGGCAGACTCCGGCACGCCTGACCGGCGCCGGGGGTGCTTTGACGATCGTCACGGGCGGGGTACCTCCGGGAGGAACGGTCGGCGCGGCGGGGGGCCGAAGCCCCTCCCCCGCTGTACGTCGCCCCGCGCGCCCCGTCTCACCCCGGGCCCGGAACTTTGCCGCTCAATGACTCTTGTCGTACGCGAGCGGTGGCTGCCCCTGCCCGTCGGCCGCGACATGCCGTCGGCGGAAGAGGGACGGCAGGCTCGGCACGGTCAGGAATCCCTCGGCGCGGGCGCTGGCGATGCCGATGCGCGGGATGTCGCTGCTCTTCTCGAACAGCAGGAAGCGCGGCTCCCATACCGGCCGGTACTTGGCGTTGGCGCGGTAGAGGGACTCGATCTGCCACCAGCGGGAGAAGAAGGTCAGCACCGAGCGCCACAGCCGCAGGACGGGTCCGGCACCGAGGCGTGCGCCACGTTCGAAGACGGAGCGGAACATGGCGAAGTTCAGCGACACCCGCTTGATGCCGAGTTCGGGGGCGCGCCGCAGCAGCTCGATCACCATGAACTCCATGAGGCCGTTCTCGCAGCCCCGGTCGCGCCGCATCAGGTCCAGGGACAGCCCGTGCTCGCCCCAGGGGACGAAGCTGAGCAGGGCCCGGGGCTCGCCCTGGTCGTCGCGGCACTCCAGCATCACGCAGTTCGTGTCGGCCGGGTCGCCGAGGCGGCCCAGGGCCATGGAGAAGCCGCGCTCGCCGCCGCCGTCGCGCCAGTGGTCGGCCTTCTCGATCAGGGCGGCCATGTCGGACTCGGGGATGTCGCCGTGGCGGCGGATGTGCACGGTGTAGCCCGCTCGGCGAACCCGGTTGTGCGCCTGCCGCACGACCCGCATCGCGCGCCCCTCGAGGCTGAAGTCGGCGACCTCGACGATCGCCTCGTCACCCAGTTCGAGGGCGTCCAGGCCGTGCCGGGCGTAGATCGTGCCGGCCTCCTCGCTCGCCCCCATGACGGCGGGCGTCCAGGCGTGCCGGCGGGCCTCCGCCAGCCACTCGTCGATCGCGCCGGGCCATGCCTCGGGGTCACCGATCGGGTCGCCGGATGCCAGGGTGACGCCCCCGACCACCCGGTAGGTGATGGCCGCCTTGCCGGTCGGGGACCAGATCACGGCCTTGTCGCGGCGCAGCGCGAAGTAGCCGAGGGAGTCCCGCTCGCCGTGCTTGGCGAGCAGGGCGCGCAGGCGCTGTTCGTCCGCCTCGCCGAGGAGTTCCCGGCCGCGGGGCGCGCGGAAGCAGGCGTACAGGACGAGCAGGAAGGTGACCGCGATCAGGACGTTGATGGTGATGTCGACCCAGCGCGGCGCGTGCACGGCGTCGATCCGGTCGGCGAGCGGGCCGACGCTGACGCCGCGCAGCAGCGTGTACGCGATCTTGTCCGTCAGGGAGGCGCCGGCCAGCTTGTTGGTGGCGTCCACCAGCAGCGTGCCGACGCCGCCGCTGATCAGGATGCCGCAGGCGCCCACGGCCAGCGCGAGCCGGGGGTTGGAGCGGTCGCCCACGGCATGGAACTCCCTGCGGCCGATCAGCAGCGCCGCCACGAACAGGCCGGTGAGCAGAGCGGAGATCCAGTTGAAGACGTGGCGGCGGTAGTCGTCCTGGGTGAGGGCGAGGACGTAGAGCGCGAAGAGGGGCCCGGCCAGCAGCATGTTGAAGATCCATGCGGCCCGCTTCCGGCGCCGCATCACCAGGGCCAGGAACAGGGCGAGGGCCGCCGAGACCAGTCCGGCGGTGGCCAGGTACGGGGTGAAGAACTCACCGACGTTGTGCTCGTGGACCTCTTCGCGGAAGGGCAGCGAGAGGACCGCCACGATGTTCAGCACGGCTTGCAGCCGCAGGTACCAGACCGTGGCGGCGGCCGCCCCGGGACGCAGGCGTGCGAGGAGCGGCGGTCGCCCCTTCGACGTGCCCTGTGGATGCCGGGCGCGCTGCTGGGGGATCACTGCTTGTTGCTGTGCGGGCACCGCGATGACTCACCTTGACAAGAGGCCGGAGCGACCGGCGTGGACGGAAGCGGACACATGGGGGCGGGACGGTCTGCCCTTGGTTCTCCCGGGCACTCTTACCGACACTACATTCCGTAGGGGCACGGGGGACCCTGATGAGAGTAGGAGTAAGGCAAGGACCGGTCCACCCCTGCGGCCCCGGTCGGGCCGGGCAGGCGCACGGCGTCGACTACTGAGCGCCTTCCTCCGCGCCCACGGCACGCCCCTGGAGCACGCGCGCCGGATCGGCGGCCGCCGCCTGCACTCCCTGGAGCAGGAACGGCACGACTCCCCGTTCCAGCACGGCGTCCTCCCAGGCCTCACGAGCCCGGCGCACCTCGGGATCACGGTCTGCGGGATCGTCGCCACCGCGGCCGGATCGGCCCCGCGCGCCCGTCACCAGGATCCAGGCGAGGTCCCCCAGTGCCGCTCCCGCCGTCACGGCGGCGGCGATCACCCCGGCCATCACGAGCCCGTCGCCGATGTGCGGGCGCACGGCGAAGGCCCGCACCCCGAATCCGCACAGCAGGAAGACACCGGTGGCCGCGGCTCCGAGGCTGGGCACGAGCACCGCCAGGACGGGCAGGATCCCCTTCTTCGTACGGTCGTCGTCGATCGAAGCGGCGTGACTCGGATCGCCGGCGCCCCTACCGTCGCCGTCCGCGGCGGGCGCGTGGCGGTGGGCGGTGGCGGTCCGCAGCGCGAGGTAGTGGCCGTATTCGGCGGCGGCGACACCGACGATGCGGGCGCGCGCCTCCAGGGCCCTCGTGCGCAGCACCGCACGGGAGGCACCGGTGGCGTCGATCGCGGCCGCGACCTCCGGGAAGTCCAGCGCCCGGTCCACCATCCGCTCGAAGGCCGGGCCGGCCACGGTCGACGGCTCGTCGGACTCCTGCACGCGGATCCCCCGATCGGCGACAACGGGCCGGCCGACACCGACCGGCCGGACGGACGAGCCAAACCCTACAACATGTAGGACATTCGCCAAGGGAAAAGTATTGACACGGCGCACTCCCGGCGTCCGGCCGGGGCCGATCATCCGCTCAGCGCACCCCGGCGGGTTCCGCATCCAGGCCGGTGCACGCCACCGTGCCGTCCACCTCGGCACACGCCTCCACCCCTTCGGGTGAAGTCACGGCCAGCATGGGACTGCTCGAGCCGGCGGTGCCGTCTCCCGGATACGCCGCGGAGAGCACATCCCGCCCCGACCGGACGGAGATGACGCGGGCGTCCGTGGCCCGCGCCTGGACCTCGGCCCAGGCGGCACCGCAGGACGGCGAGTACTCCAGGCGCACCGCGTAGGCGGTGTCGCGGACCGCGCTCTTGGTCTGCGCGTCCCGGTCACAGGCGGAGACGTCGGGCAGCCGCCCCTGGCAGGAGATGCCCCGGCAGCGGGGCGAGGCCGCGGCGGGACGGCCGGTCGGCGCCCCGGAGCGGTGTGCCGCGACGAGGGTGAGAGCCACCGCGGCCACCGCGACGACCAGGGCGAGGGCCGGCAGCGGCAGCCGCCGGCGCCGGACGGACCGCGGGGGGCCGTCGTGCGAGGGCTCGTCCGGGCCATGCGGGCGTTCGGCCGCCTCCCACAGGGCCAGCACGGAGGCCGGGTCGACGCCGGCGAGAGAGGCGAGCGCCTCCACGGCCGAACGGGGCGGCCGCTGGGCGCCGTTGAGATAGCGGTGCCAGGCGGACTTGCTGTACGGGGTGCGCGCCGCGAGGGCCGCGAGGCTGAGACCGGTGCGCTCTTTCAGGCCGCGCAGCTCCGTCACGAACGGTCCGTCCGGCTCCGCCGCCCGTGCTGCGCCGGTCTTCACGGTCTGGATCCTCGAGGCTGTCGCATGACCTGTCCCCCAACGCCGATCCCGGTTTGGGCGGTTCGCCCTCGGTTGTCGGGATGTGTTCCCGGAACCGTGGTGCCGCCACACATGGAAACCGGTATGAACAAGGTGAGTTGCGGGTTCGGGACGCGCCGACGGCCTGCCCGGCACCCACAGGTGACGGGCAGGCCGTTCCTTCGGAGGGAGGGAAGCGGTGCGTCAGCACCAGGGCACGGCGACCCGGGTGCGGACGTAGTGCGCGGAGACATAGCCCCTGCCGCCCACGAGCCGGTACCAGCCCCGGTTCCCGTGGACGTACGAGCCGCTCCTCTGGCAGACCAGCAACACCCGGCCGTGGGCGTGGCGGTGTCCCAACACGCGGTAGCCGATACCGGGGCCGGAGCGGATGTTCAGCGGAGCATGGCGTGTGACGACACGTCCGGCCACACGATAGGCGTGGCGCCGGCACGCGTGCTGCCGATATGTGTGGTGCTGGTTCGTGTGGTGCCGGTACGCCGCGTAACCGATGCGGTGGTGGTACGCCATGCCCGTGCCGTGGTGGATGCGGTGCGGGTATGTCGTGCGCGGGATGTGACGCATGTGGCAGGCGTAGCCGGGGTGTCCGACGCGGCTGAGCGGAAGGTGGCGTACGTGGCGCCCGTGGCGGATGGAGCGGTAGCAGGCGGCGGAGCGGTGGGCGCGATGCCGGGCCGGCATGTGCCGGACGGCGGCGGGGAGCGTGTCCGGGCGCTGCGCGACCGTCGTGACGACCGTGGCCGGGGTGGCCCGGTCGCCCTCCGCGGCGACCGCGGCCGCGGGCACGAGCGCAAGCATCGTGACCGCGGCCAGCAGGCCGCCCTGCAGGGTCCGACGAATCATGGAAACCTCCGTGCTGACGTTGCCGATCACGAGGCGTGATCTCACGTCGCCCAGCGTTTCCGTGCCGAGGGCCGGGAATTCCGTTTCCCCGTCCCGGAGCGAGGCGGAACGTCCCGTGGGACGGAGAGGGCGGCTACACGCTGCCGCCGGCGAGCCTCCACTCACGGTGGAGCGCACCGAGAGGGATCGTGCGCTGGAAGACGGGCGTTCCGAACACGGACAGCTGAAGTTGCAGCGCGCCGGTCAGATCGACGCCGCCGTACAGAGCCCACGACCCCACCGCGGCGGCCGTGGGCCGTGCCCCCGGAGCGGCCGCCGCGCTCGCCGCGAGCGACGCCTCGCCACGCAGGTACGGCGCCAGGTCGGCGGTGACGCCCACCGCGCCGTACAGACCGACGGTGGCCTGCGCGCCCAGCGCCGCCTTGACGTTCCCCGCCGCCGTGAGAGACGTGCGCACCGGCGTGCTCGTCATCGTGGACTCGTTGACGGGCGTCCAGCCCCTGCCCGGGGCGAAGGTGCCGCCGGCCTTGAAGTCGCCCTTGAGGTCCTGTTCCACCGCGACGGTCACACTGCCGTCGCCGCTGATCTGGTAGTAGCAGGTCAGGTCGAGGTTGACGACGACCGGGATCGGGCCGACCTGGAGGACGGGGTCGGCGTGGAGCTTCGCGAACGGCACCCGCACCGGCTTGGCGGAGACCGCGGCGCGGCCCTTCAGGGACCACTGCGAGGTCCAGTCGCCCGACACGCCGAGAGACGCGGAGGCGGGCCCGGCCTGTGCGTTGGCACTGCCGGAGCCGCCCCCGCCGTAGGAGAAGTCGACCTCGGGCGCGACCTGCACATACCCGGCGACGGTGGCGTCCGCCGACACCGGGGCGCCCACGGGGGTGGGAACGTCGGCCCGGAGGTCGACGCGCAGGCTGCCCAGCGGGACCTTCGCGCCCTCGGGCCCCGCGTGGATGTTCCCCGTCCTGGTCCAGGAGACCTTCACATCGGGCAGCAGCCGCTCGACGTCGAAGGACGAGGGGTCGACGGGAACCGTGCCCTTGGCCTTGTCGTCGCCGAGCAGGGTGTCGAGGGTGGTCGGCGCGGTCTGCACCTCGGTGCCGTCGCCTCTCTCCCCGATCACCTTGGTGACCTTGGCGAGGAGGCCGTCCGGGGCGCCGGGCGCGGGCGCGCTGGCGATGACGTCGCCGACGGCGATCCGCCCGGGCTCGGCGGAACGGCTCGGGGTGCCGGACGGGGTTGCCGTGGGTGACCCGGGTGCCGTGGAGGACCCGGGTGCCGTCGATGACCCGGACGGCCGGGGCTTCGTCTTGACGACGTGTGAGATGACGGCCCGTCGGGTGTGACGGTCGTACGAACTCACCTTGAGCGTGCTGCGATGGGCCCGTCCGCCGGTCTCCCCCGGCCGGGCGAGAGCGGTGGGCGTGGCGGCGGGCGCCGCCGCGACCGCGAGGGGCCGGTCGGCGTCCTGGGCCGCCGCGGCGGACACCTCGGCCCGCCCGGCGGGCGCCGCGCCGGAGCCGGAGGAAGGGTCGGGCCCCGACGAGCAGCCGGTGGCGAGCAGGAGGGCGGATGCGGTGAATGCGGGCATGAGGGCACGCAGGTGCCACTTGCGGATACGCAAGACCTGTCCTGAGGTGGTGGGGGGTTGCCGAAAGCACCCGGCGGTCCGTTGATACCGACGGGTAACAAGTCGTGAGCATGCCATGGAGATGTGAAGCCCCGCTCCACATTCCGCCCCCGGCCGGCTGTGATGTGAGCCACGCACGGGCAGCCCCTACGCGACGCGGGGCCGCCGCCTCGATACCCCGTGAACCGCCGGGCGCGCTGTCCGCGGCGTACCGCGGCGGGCCCTCACCCGGCCGACGGCGGTACGGACAGACGGAACACGCGCCCCGGCGTGGCGATCTTCGTGACGGCCTCACCGAAGAGGGTGGCGGGCTCCTGCCCGTCATGGCGGACATCGGTGTTCAGAAGCACCACGAGCGTCGTCCGCTCCGACGCGAGGTGGACGGTCAAGGACTCGTACCCCGGCAGCGAACCGTTGTGCCCGATCCAGCCGTTGACGTCGAAGATGCCGAGTCCGTAGCCGGCGCCGGGGACGCCGGTCGGAAGCACCTCGAGCCGCTGCCTCTGGAGCGCCGGGCTGATCAGGGTGGTCCCGTCGGGCAGGGTGCCGGTGGCCACCATGCGCGCCCACACCCGCAGATCCCGCATATCGGAGATCATCGCACCGGCCGCCCAGGCCCAGGAGGGGTTCCGGTCGGTCGCGTCCTCGACCTTCCCGCTCGCGGTCTGGTTCGTGTACCCCTGGGCATGCGGGTCCGGGAAGCCGGCATCGGCCGGGAAGAGCGTACGGTCCAGGCCGGCCGGCTGGAGGATGTTCTGCCGGATGAAGTCCCCGAGCCGCTGACCGCTCGCCTTCTCCACCACCAGGCCGAGCAGGATCAGGTTGGTGTTGGAGTAGTCGAACTTCCGTCCGGGCGGGAACAGTACGGGGTGCCTGAAGGAGTAGTCGAGCAGTTGCCGAGGTGTGAAGGACCGCCTCGGATCGGACGTCAGCGCCTTCACGAACCCCTTGTCCTCGGAGTAGTTGAACAGCCCGCTGCGCATCCCGGCCAGCTGGCGCAGGGTGATCCGGCTCCCGCCCGGCACACCGTCGACGTATCTCCCGATCGGGTCGTCCAGGGACACCCTGCCCCGGTCGGCCAACTGGAGCAGCGCCGTCACGGTGAAGGTCTTGGTCTCACTGCCGATCCGCATGCACAGACCCGGTGTCATCGGCACGCCGTTGCGCCGGTCGGCGACTCCGAACGAGCGTACGTAACTGCCCTTGCCGGGCGTCCACAGCCCCACGGTCACGCCGGGGACGTGCGCCTCCCTCATGATCCGCCGAACGGCCGCATCGAGCTGCCGTTTCATCCCCGCCTCGAGGACGGATGCCTCAGCGGCGGACGGTGACGCGGAACCGGGTACATGCGGTACGGCGACGTCGACGGCGGTGGGACCGACCTCCGCCACCCCCCGAACGGCTCCCCACAGGGCTCCGACCACGACCGGCAGTCCGAGCGTCCCCAGCGCAGCGGCGATCGCCACCCCCTTACGCAACCGTCCGCACACACGCGCCATGGGCCGCCTCCAACCGTGAGCGGACCCGCGGCTCTGCGCAGAACGCAGGCCACGGGCCTCGAGGTCAGCATAGGAGCGCCCCTCACACCCCGCCTGTCGGCGTGTCACCTGGTCGCGGCCGGCCGGAGACGCGACACGCCGGGCCACGAGCGGTTCACCCGTTCGCCGCGCCCGTCGTCCGACGGCTCCGTCTGACGACCCGGGCGTACGGCCATCGGGTCGGTCCACCCGTCCGCACGCTGCGGGCGCCACCGGTCCGCCTCCCGTGACGACGGCCGCAATCCGCTTTGCAGCGAGGGGAGTTAACGGTGCATAAGGAACCGATAAGACGTCACCTGACACCCATTCGGTCCGCGACCGACCTGCGACCGGCCCGCGGGCGGCCCACGCTGGATCTCGGCTGAACGACCCGAATGACGGCGCGTCAGCGCATTAAACGTACTCCAAAAGGATTGTTCATAATATTTTCAGTATGTCTGATATGACATACAAGAAGATGATCTGTACGTTCAATCTCGCATCGGCTAACAGCCGACGTCTCTCAGACAGGAGAAACAACATGGCAACGCGTTCCACTGTGGTGACCGCCGCGCTGGCGGCCGGCGCTGCTCTGGTGGCGACCGGCATCACCTACGCCAACGCCGCCTCCGAGCCGGCCCAGGCGGCTGCGGCCGCGGCCCCCGCCCCTGCCGCGGCCCCCGCCGCCGCCCCGGCCGCCGCTCCGGCGGCGGGCGCGCCGGCTGCCCCTGCCTACCCCGACGGAAGCAACGGAAGCAACGGAAGCGGCAACAACGGCAGCGTCGGCAACAACGGCAACAACGGCAACAACGGCAACAACGGCAACAACAACAGCAACTACGGCGACAACAACTCCAAGGGCAACGAGGGCGGGGACCACGACGAGGACGAGGACAACGAGAACAACGACAAGAAGAAGCACTACGAGAAGAAGATCTACGTCAACGAGCGGGAGTACAACGCCCACGACCAGGGCTGCATCGTGGTCATCAGTGGGCTCGGGGCGAACAGCATCAACGTTCGCAACGACAGCAAGAGGACTGTGGAGGTCTTCAACGGTGCGACCTGCGACAACGGCGCTCCCATCGCCACGGTCGGTCCTCACAGCTCCAGCAACGGTCTGGTCCCCCGTCGCGTCCGTGGCGGCGTGAAGGTCCGGAACGGCGTGGTGGCCAGCTTCCGTGTCGTGCGCCGTGATTTCGACAAGGGGTACTGACCACGACTGACATGGTCACTCGCGGTTACCCCTACGAACGAGAACCCCGGCCCGCCGGAATCGGGCCGGGGTTCCGGTCTGCTGTGACCCTGACCGGCGCGTCCGCGTTCCACGCTAATCCTTTACCGAGCGACCCGCGTGTCGAGTGCCCGATGACAGCGACCTTGAGGTAAAGACGCGCACGGTGGCGCTCCCCCGCCGACACCCGAAGGCCGACCCCGCGGACACCCTCAAGAAGCCGCCCTGGCAGCCCCGGTGACGGGGCGTGGGGGACGACCGTCTCCCGACGGGATGCCGCCTGCCCCTCCGGACGCGCTGCGGCCCGGACGAACGCGAGTTCCGCCGGACGGGTGACATCCTGCCCGACGCCGGCCGGGTCGGCAGGGACGGGCGCGAGCCGGACGTCCGTCGTCTAAGCCGACCGGGGGCCCTCCCCGTCGGCCGCCCGTCTCGACGACCTCGACCGTCCGTGTCGACGCCCCCGAGAACCAGAACGCCTGAGCGGCTCCTCGCGGTGGCGGGATTTGGCCCGCCACCACGTCAGGGACACCTCACGGACGTGTCCGCCTGTGACGGTCGGAGAAGTTGGCTATACAACTTTGCCCCGAGGAGTGACCATGCCCGCCCTGTCCAGCCACCCGATCGCCGATCTGCCGGTGACCTGGCTCCGCGACAACTGCCCGTGCGCGCAGTGCCGTGATCCGCGCTCCGGGCAGAAGCTGTTCCAGATCGACTCCCTGCCCGACGGGCTGCGGGTCGCGACGGTGGCCGTCGCCGAGACCGACGGGCAGCCCACCGTCGAGGTGGTCTGAGCCCCCGACGGGCACCGCTCGAGCGTCCCCTCGGGAGGCAGCTTCGCACCGGTGGCGTACTCGCCTGCGATGATCGCCTCGCGGAGCTCGGCCGCGACCTTGCGGTAGCGCAGTTCGCCGTCCGGGCTGCCGTGCTCCTGCCGCACCGTCTCTCCTGGGCCGCTCATGATCGTGCAGACCGGGTGCCCAGCCTGCGTCAGACCCTACCCGCCGGGTGGGACGGCCGCGGGCGGCGGCCGACGACCGCCCCACCCCCGCGAAGGCAGCCGACCGCGGGACCGGCTGGACGGGTACGGAATTGTTCTGGCCCCTCACGCGCTGATGGAAGTGCGAGAGCATGCGATGCCGGCGGTGTGCGAGCCGGGCGGCGACAGTGGCCGAGGCCACAGAGATCGGAGGGACCGAAATGGCAGGGCAGACGCAGAGGGCCGTGCTGGCGGGCGGATGCTTCTGGGGGATGCAGGACTTGATCCGCCGGCTCCCGGGCGTGACGGCGACCCGCGTGGGATACACCGGGGGTGATGTACCGCACGCGACGTACCGTGACCACGGGACCCACGCGGAGGCCATCGAGATCCTTTTCGATCCCGAGAAGACCGACTTCCGCACGCTCCTGGAGTTCTTCTTCCAGATCCACGACCCGAGCACCAGGAACCGCCAGGGCAACGACATCGGCCTCAGCTACCGCTCGGCGATCTACTACGTGGATGACGAGCAGAAGCGGATCGCCGAGGACACCATCGCTGATGTGGACGCCTCCGGACTGTGGCCGGGCAAGGTCGTCACCGAGGTCGAGCCGGTCGGCCCCTTCTGGGAGGCCGAGCCCGAGCACCAGGACTACCTGGAGCGTTACCCCGACGGATACACCTGCCACTTCCCGCGCCCGGGATGGCGGCTGCCCGCTCGCACGGAGGGCTGACCGCTCGGCCACAGATCCCCGGAGTCCGGTTGCGGGGTGGACGGCGAAAGGTAGCCTGAAAAGCACCAGTACCGCCTGAGTCTTGGAGGTATGCGATGTTTCTCCGACTGCTGCGACGTCGTGTGCCGCGCGGACTTGTCCTTCTGGGCAACGGCCGTCTGATCCGGGGCTTCAGCGGCGGCCACTACGACGGTCACGGATACATGTCCTGACACCGTCCACAAGGGAGGGCGTGCGGTGGCGGAGGACGTCGATGCGCTGGTGGCCATGACGCGGATCCTGTCACCGCACTGCCGTGTCACGAGGATGTCCGGCGGAGCGCTGATCGCGGACTGGAAGCGGACGCGTTTTCTTGGAATGGCGACGGCGGACCTCCGGAAATTCGCTGACGGCAGCTCTGAGGAACGCGCCGACCTCGTCACCGGTCTTGTTCGGGCCGGGTGCGCGACGGCCCGCCAAAAGGGGTACTCGGACGCCGAGGTCGGGCTCTGGCTGCGCGCGGTGCATCTGCTCATCCGGACCATGGGATTCGGACGCGTCCTTCGGCTGCTGTCCGTGGCAGCCCCGGACTACGTACGTGCGGACACTCCTTCCGAGCGGGATGTCGCACGACTCAAGCGAGCAGTCGAATCACACGGCCGGAGAAGCTGGTTCGTCAACGACGACTGCAAGGCCGAGGCCGTGACGGCTTTCGTCCTGCTGCGGCGGCGTGGCCTTAAGGCCGTGCTTCACGTCGGTGTACGCGAGCATCCGTTCGCCCTGCACGCCTGGACGTCTTCGGCAGACCGGTGCATCCCCGACGCCGATCCGCGCGGACACGCGTTCACGCCCGTCCTCTCGATCGACGGGGGAGGACGGTGACGTGGAAGCACTGCGCCTCGAGTGGGCCGGGGGCTCGGCGAAACTCTCGGTGGCGGGGCCCATGGCGCGACAGGGGCTCGTGACGACGGTCTCCTCACGGGCCGGCACGGCGGCGGTCGTCGGCTGGGTCGGCTCGGTCGAAGGCCGCGTTGCCGGCGCGCGGGGCCTCCTCGACGACTTCAGCCGACCGGGAGCCGCACCGTGCCTGCCGACCGGCGATTACGCGGCTGTCCTGGTGTGCCGCGACCGCATCCTGCTGATGCGGGACGAGCAGGCGCGCATCCCTCTGTTCTTCAGGGAGTCCGGCGGCCGGGTGAGCGCGGTGAGCACCTCGGCGCGCCGCCTGGGCGTCGGAGCAGAGCCGGAACCTCGCTACTTCTGCCGGTATCTGACCGGGAACATGGTTCAACAGCACACGGGACTCACCCCTTTCACCGGAGTGCATCGGGTTCTCGGCGGCGAGGTGGTGGAGCTTTCGATCACCGGGCAGATGCTCGGCCGGGTAGCGCTCCCCGTCCGCCGGGCCCACGCCCAGTGGGTGCCGGTGGCGGAAGACCTACGCCTCGGCGACGCCGCCAAGGACCTGCGCCTCGCGCTCGAGAACGCCGTCGGACGCCGTATGGGCAGGATGACGGCGTGTCATGTCTCCGGCGGCACCGACTCCACCAGCATCGCGTTGCTTGCGGCGCGTCTGGTGGCCGCGGGACTGGGCCGCTCCGGGGACCTTGTCCTGATCGCCGGGCGCTTCGGCAGGGGGGAACTGGCCGGAGAGCAGCCCTACCTGGACGAGGCGATGAAGGAGATCCGCCGTCATGCGGCCGCAGCCCGCCCGGTGATCGTCGATGTCGAGGACGTGGCCGACTTCGACGACTTCCAGGACCACGCGGGAGACGCGGACGAGCCTTATGCGCACGCCTTCCGCGCCCCGTTCTGGAGCAGGCTTCATGCCGCCGCGGCGGAACTGGGCTGCGACACTCTCCTGACCGGCTGCGGGGCGGACCCGATCGTGGACGCCAACCCGTTTCACCTGCACAGGCTGGCCCGCACAGGACAGCTGCGGCAGATGACGAAGCAGGCACGCGCCTGGGCCGCGGGCGGCGGGCAAGGCGTGTGGGACGTCGTCTGCGCCCATGTCGTGCGGCCGGCTCTTCCCCTGGCGACCGAACGGATCGCAGCGCTCGTCCGCCACCGCGGAACGGTGCTCGGCGGCCTCGGGAACTTCACCCGTCCCCGATGGCTGCGACCCGCATTCGCGCGCGTCCACGGCTACCGGGAGGCCAGCATCGCGGAGAGCCGCTTCATGTTCGGGCGCAAACCGGAACGCTCCCTCTACGACGCGGCCAACTACCTCGCCGCTCCCGACCCGCTGTCCTGGCGCCGGGCGGGCCGGGACGGATTCTTCCTCTCGCATCCCTTCCTCGACCCGGAGGTCGTCGCCACGATGCGCCGCCTCCCCGCCGAAGCCACGTTCCTTCCGGGCCGGCCGAAGGCCGTTCTGCGCAAGGCCATGGCAGATCTGCTCCCGCCCCGGATCCGCAGCCGGAACGTCAAGATCCCCTTCAACCAGCTCTACGCCCGCGGCCTGCGGACACACGGCGACGAACTCATCGACCTCTGCCGCTCCGCGAGACACCCGCTGATTGCGGAGATGTTCGACGTCGACACGCTGTGCCGGGCGGTGAGGGAGGCACAGCTCGGCATGGGGGACCCCTACTCATGGGATCGCCTGAACGGCTCTCTCGCCCTCGTGGCGTGGCTGGAGCGAGGGGACCGGCGGTCCCGCGCGCTCGACGCGGCCATGCCGGTCATCACCGGGACTTCTTGATGTCCCACAGCGTCCGTTCGATCGGGCCCGTGCCGACGTCGACAACACCGTACCGGCTCGCCAACTCCGGCCGGACGTCTTCCTTTTCTTCCTCGCCCTTTCGAGCGATGACTGTCGTCACGCTTGCGCCATGCGTGCCGAAACTCCAATAGACGGTTACGTAACGGGGTTCCCTCGTATACTTGTCGATCGCATTGTTTTCGTGCACCCTGCCGCGGTAGACGACAGCGTCGACGTTCTGGCTCTTCAGCCACTTGGGAACACGGCCACCACCCCAGGAGTACCCTTCGAATCGAAGCGTCGCCAGGCCGAGCCGATCCTTGCGCGCGAAGCTGGCCGAGGCGTAGAACGCGACCCGGTCGTACGGCGTGTCGATGGGCAGTTGCACAACCATTCGGGTGGAAAAGGCGTCGTTCGCCTCGACCCACCCCCCGGAGGGCATCCAGGGTTGCGCGGCCACCAACTCGCCCGGCTGGTGCACCTCCCTGCGGGAGAGCGGGTTTTTCTCCTGAAAGTTGTTCCACTGCTGGGCATCGGCTCGCCACTGCTCACGGAGCCGATCCTTGACGCTCAACGGCACCCGTTCCCCCATGGCATGGATTTCTGTGCCGAGGACGTAGAAACCCACATCACTGTGGTTCTCGAGACTGATGTCGACCGGCACGGCGAATGCCTTACGGTCCTGATTCAGCACAGGCGTCCCCATGGTCAGCTTGATGAGAGGCTTGCCCCCGCGCTGGGACGGCTGATAGAGGCTCTGGTAGCCGAAATTCGCCACCGCGATGGCCGAGGAGACGATCAGCGCCGCGGCCACCCGCTTCGGAGCCGGGATCACGACCGATGTCCGCCACACCACGTAGACGGCCCATGCCGACCCCGCCGTGAGCATGGCCAACACCGCCGTGAAGAGCGCGGATTCCCCGTTGTGCAATACGTCGATGAGGAGCATGGCGTTGGTCAGCAGTGCCGCGATCGCGCCGATCAGAGCGACCAGGCCGGAGTAGGCGAAGGTGGTCCAGAACCAGTGGTCCACGACCGCGGCAGCGCCCAACAACGTGGTGATCGAGACCACGACGAGGACGGCACCGGTGATGCGACCCGGGAACGTCAGGGCCTCACTGAGATCTTGGATGCCGAACCAACCCAGCAGGAGCGTCGTCAGGAGGAAGACCGGCAGGATCACCACCACGGCCACCCGTGACCGCCTGGTTCTCATCGTCGGTACCCGTCGCACCCGCGGATGCGAGCCGCCGCCGGACCGGGGTGGAGGCTTCACCTGATCACCTTCCGACGCCGCGAGCCGCGCGCGATGCACCGGCCGCGCCGACGATCACCGCGACCCAAGAGGACCTGACCCACCGGGTGTCTCCTTCGACCGTCGCCGGGGCGCTGCACGGGTGAAGCGCCGTCTGACGAGCCCCTGCCGGCTTCCTGCGGTACGTGTCCCGCGCTGATGTCGCGGACCATCCGATCCCCGCAGCGGCTGCAGGAGACCTGGCGCTGTGCCGAGGGCTCGAGCACCATCGTCGACGGTGATCCGTCGGATCACCATCCGGATACCTCCGTACCGCCTACACCAATGCGTTCCCTGACCGGCTCACTCCGGGGATACGCCGACCGCGTCCCATGCCTCGAGCACCGCCTTACGCTCCTGCGGCCCGTAGGCGGCGGCGGCGTCCGCCGTCAGTGCGGCGAAGGACGCGAAGTCGACGTCGCGAGGGAGTGCGCCACTGGTCAGCACGTCGTACCAGATACGGCCGGCCAGCTCCCAAGCACTGCCGCCGAGCTGCATCGCGGCGAGGTAGAAAGCGTGGTTGGGGATGCCCGAGTTGATGTGCACGCCGCCGTTGTCGGCGAAGGTCTGCACAAAGTCGTCCATATGGGCCGGCTGCGGGTCCTTGCCGAGTTCATCGTCGTCGTACGCGGTGCCGGGCGCCTTCATCGAGCGCAGAGCGACGCCCTGTACACCGGGACGCAGCAGTTCCTCTCCGATCAGCCAGTTCGCCTCCTCGGCGGTCTGACCCTTGGCGTACTGCTCGACGAGGGATCCGAATACGTCCGACAGGTGCTCGTTCAGGGCTCCGGACTGGCCGACGTATTCCAGGTTGGCGGTGTATTGGGTGACGCCGTGCGTGAGCTCGTGGCCGATGACGTCGGGCGACTGGGTGAAGTCGCCGAAGATGCGCCCGTCCCCGTCGCCGAAGACCATCTGCTCACCGTCCCAGAAGGCGTTGTCGTAGCCCCGCCGGAAGTGGACGCTGGCGTCCAGCGGGAGACCGGCCCCGTCGATGGACAAGCGGGACAGGCTCTGGAGATAGAAGTCGAAGGTGACTCCGAGGCCGTCGTAGGCATGGTTGACGGAGGTGTCCGGTACGTCGGGCTCACCCTCTCCCCGTATGCGTCTGCCGGGCAGCTCCTGCCGGTGCTGGACGTCGCAGACGGTGCGCTCGGGGTGATCGGGGAAGCGCACCGACGGCACGGCGGTCGGGCCGAGCTCGGCCGTCAGCCTCCGTTGAACGCGTTGTGCCGCGTCCAGCGCAAGGGTGCGGCGGGCAGGCTCTTGCACGGCCGGGTCCTCGGCCCGGGCCAGCCGGTTGAGCAGATGCGGTGGCACGATCGCACACGGCGTCGTGGCAACGGACCTGAGCGAGAAGCCGCGGATGTCGTCGGTCATGGGATGTGCTCCGATCGGTGGCGGGTAGCGGTAGCGCACCTCATCCGCCTGACGCTCGCGCTTTTCATCCGCCCGACGCTCGCGCTTTCCGCGGATGGCGGCACGCGTGCCGATCATGGACTTGAAGTGGTCGACGAACTGCGTGATCGTCATCTGGTCCGCGCCGCCCGCCCGGGGGGTGACCCGTAAGGACAGGAAATCCCGAGGGGAAATCCGGGAGAGAAATCCGGCTTGACCGCGCGATCCACGCGCACGCGTGCCATGTCATCAGTTTCCGCCCGCCACCAGGGGCCTGCAACTCCGCGCCCCGTGGCCGCGCGTCGTCCTCGACCGGCGCCGCGGATCGTCTCGGCTCAGCGGGAGCCCCGGCCGTTCCGGCGTGTCCGGCCTGTGGCCGGTGTACCGGCCGCGGTGCGTCGTCCGGGGGCGATCTGCTCGGCGAAGGCCTGGAGCGCGGCGGAGCTGTTCGGCGGCAGGACCGCCATCAGCCCCTGGTCCTGCGCCTCGGCCAGGGTGTCCGCCGCTTCGCTGCCCTCGGGGACATGCACCAGGCGGACGTGTCCGTCTCCGGAACCCCGCCGGTCCACCGGGGCCACGGCGCCGTGGGTGCCGTCGGGCAGGGTCACCCACAGCTGGAAGTCGTCGTACCGGACGAAGTCCGCGCCCTTGACGGGCCAGGGATAGTGGTGCTCGCCGGGCACCTTGGGAAGGATGCCCTGGTGGTTGCCGTGGCTCATGGGCACGCACGCGTTGAACAGGGAATCGGTCCACGCCTCCACGCCGTCCGCGTTCCTGATCGGGGTGCGCAGCAGGTCCTCGGCCTCCTCGTACTCCAGCTCGGCGAGGGCAGGCAGAGTCAGCGGAAAGGCATCGACGAGTTCGGCCGCCTCCTGCCGGAGCCGATCGACCTTCGCCGGTTCGGCGCAGAATTGCATGCTCCACTCGATGCCCACCCGGGCGCGGTACATCCGCCAGCCGCCCTCTCCTTTGGCCCAGAGGCTGCCTCCGTGATGCATCTCCCAGTGCTCGGAGCCGGCGGGCCGGGGCCCGTAGGGCAGTTCCGCGTCACTCATCTCGTCGAGAATCTTCCGCGCCGTCTTCTTGGCGGCGCGGAAGAACGACGACTCGAAGCGCTTGGGATGCTCGACCAGCCGTATCCTCCAAGGATGGCTCTCCGATTCGATCCCGCCGGGCTTGAGCGTGTCGGGAGTCCGGGACGATGCAAGGGAACCGACGTCGGCCATGACCGACCTCCAGAATGCCGACCGCGGTCCGCGTCCGGCCCGCGGTGCCGGGTGCCCCTGTCTTCATCGTGCGCTCGGGGGGAGGAGACTCGCACGCCCAGCCCGCCTCCGGGGTGAGAGGGCGAGTTCGCGATGTCGGCCTTCCCGGCCTTGGTCTCCGCCGCGATCACGTGGGTCAACTCGGGGTCCCGGTCCCGGCGAAGGGCACCTGGGCCGAGGGGGCCGCCTGCTGCCCGTACGGGTGCTGCCACAGACCCTGCGCCTGAAGCTTCGGCAGCACGCCCTCGCCGAACCAGTAGGCCTCCTCCAGGTGCGGATAGCCGGAGAAGACGAACTCCTCGATCCCCAACGCGGCGTACTCCTTGATCCGCTCGGCAACCTCGGTGTGACTGCCGACCAGGGCGGTCCCCGCCCCACCCCGCACCAACCCGATGCCCGCCCACAGGTTGGGGTGGATCTCCAGCCCGTCCCGGCTCCCACCCCCGTGCAGGGCCAGCATCCGCTGTTGCCCCTCCGACTCACTGCGGGCGAGGCCGGCCTGGACGGCCCGCACGGTCTCCGGGTCGAAGCCCGCCAAAAGGCGGTCGGCCTCCGCCCAGGCCTGCTCGGAGGTGTCGCGGGTGATGACGTGCAGACGGATGCCGAAGCGCAGCGTGCGCCCCTCCTGCACGGCGAGCTTCCTGATCCGGGCGATCTTCTCGGCGACCTGCGCGGGTGGCTCTCCCCAGGTGAGGTAGACGTCGACATGCCGTGCCGCGACCTCGCCCGCGATCGGCGAGGATCCGCCGAAATACACCTCGGGGATCGGATCGGGCAGGCGCGCCAGCCTCGCGTCCTCGACCCGCAGGTGCTCGCCGTGCAGATCGACGGTCTTGCCCTCCCACAGTCCCCGGACGATTTCCAGGAATTCGCCGGTACGGCGGTACCGCGCGTCCTTGTCGAGGAAGTCGCCGTAGGCCCGCTGCTCATGACTTTCGCCGCCGGTGACGACGTTGAGCAGAAGCCGGCCGCCGCTCTGCCGCTGGAAGGTGGAGGCCATCTGCGCCGCGAGCGTGGGCGCGACGAAGCCGGGGCGGAAGGCGACGAGGAACTTCAGGCGCTCGCTGTTCTCGCTGACCATCGCGGTGGTCAGCCACGCGTCCTCGCACCACGCCCCGGTCGGGGTGAGCGCTCCGACGAAGCCGAGGTCTTCGGCGGCACGGGCGATCTGGCTCAGGTAGGCGACCGTGGGCGGCCGGTCCCGGCCGGAGGCGGTGGCCGGGGTGCCGTGGCCGCCGCCGACGACGTGGCGGCTGTCTCCGTTGGTGGGCAGGAACCAGTGGAAGATGAGGGACACGCGGCGTCTCCGATCAGGAGTGCGATCAGGTTGGTTGTCAGAGGAGGCCGTGGCGGGGCGGCCTGGTGCCGTTGAGCACATGGCGGCCGATGTGCTGGACCTTCCAGCGGGCCGGGTCGTGCAGGGTGTGGGTGCGCGCGTCGCGCCAGTGGCGGTGCAGGTTCAGGGAGTCGAGCGCGGAGCGGGTGCCGGATACCTCGAAGAGGGCGTCGGCGACCTCGACGGCGGCCTGGGCGGCGGTCACTTTGGCCGTGGCCACCGCGATCGAGGCCTCAGCGGCCGAGTCGTCGGTCAGGTCGGCGCGGGCGTCGTCGACCGCGCGGGCGGCCTCGCGCAGCAGCGCTTCGGCGGCCCGTACTCGGATCGCCAGTTCGCCGAACCGCTGGATCAGCAACGGATCCTCCGCGGCACTCTCGTGCCCTTCGGCGGCGCTCTCGAACCAGGGGCGGCTCTTCGTACGGACGAACCCCACCGCCTCGGCCAGCGCCCCGGAGGCGATCCCGGCATCGATGGCCGCGTGCAGCAACTGGGCTACGGAGCCGTGGAGTTGTGGCCCCCGGAAGGTGAGGTGGTGCGGCACGACACGGTCGGCCGGGACGGGCACCGACTCCAGGCGGACGGTTCCGCTGGCGGTGGTGCGCTGGCCCATGCCGTCCCAGTCGTCCACGACCGTGAGGCCGGGCGCGTCGCGCGGGACGTACGCCACGTGCAGGGTGTCGTCCTCGGTACGGGCGAGGACCGGGATCCAGTGGGCGAACAGCGCGCCGGTGGAGTAGTGCTTGACGCCGTCGAGGACGTACGACCCGTCCGGGAGCCGGGCGAGACGGGTGCGGATGTCCTGGACGTGCTGGGTGCCCGCCTCGGACTGGGCGTTGCCGAACCGCTTGCCGGCCAGTACCTCAGCGAAGAAGAACTTCTGCTGCTCGTCGGTCCCCTGCCTGCGCAGCACGTTGATGTACACGAAGTGACTCTGCGGGATCTGGGCGAGGCTTGCGTCGGCTGCGGCCAGCAGCCGGAAGATCTCGGCGAGCGTGTCCGCACGCACGTCCGCGCCGCCGAACCGGGCGGGCACGGTCACGGCCGGCAGTCCGGAGGCGGACAGCCGCTCCAGCTCCGCGTGCGGGAGCCTGCGCCGTGCGTCCCGCTCGGCGGCGCCCTCGCGGAAGTCCGCGGCCAGCTCCGCGGCCACGGCAAGGGCCTCGGCGTCATCCGCGATGACGTGCGCGACGCTCATCCTGCGGCCGCCAGCAGCGTCGTACGGCCGCCCAGCGCGGCCGAGAACTGGTCCGTGACCTGCGCCAGGGCCTCGGCCGAGCCGGGCGCGACGGTCAGCGTGCCGTCGTCGCCCACCGTGATGTCCTTGTCGAGCGTGAACCAGCCCGGTGTGATGTGCGCAGGACCCATGGAGGCCAGCACCGGGCGCAGGGCGTAGTCGATGGCCAGGACGTGGGCGGTGGTGCCGCCGGTGGCCAGCGGGAGGACCGTCTTGCCCGCCAGGGCGTACTGCGGGAGCAGGTCGAGCAGGGACTTCAGCAGTCCGGAGTAGGCGGCCTTGTAGACAGGGGTGCCGATCACCACCCCGTCCGCCTGCTCGAACAGGGCGGTGGTGCGGATGATCGCCGGGTGAGCGAAGTCGGCCCCGAGCAGCGCCTCGGCAGGCAGGGTGCGTACGTCCAGCGCGATCACCTCGTGCCCCTGCGCGATGAGCCGCTCGTCCAGATGGCGCAGCAGCCGAGCGGTGCGGGAGGTGGCCGAGGGGCTTCCGGAGACGGACAGGACAGTGGCCATGGGAGGACCTTTCGGTTCGTCGTTTCGTGTGCGGGCCGGGGTCAGGCGTGGGCGGCGGCGGGCTCGGACGCGGCTTCCCGTGCCTCCAGTTCGCGCACCAGGGGCAGCACCCGCTTGCCGAAGTACTCGACCTCCTCCAGGTAGTGCAGGAAGCCGAGGAGGAAGAGGTCGACGCCGAGCCGCTTGTAGGCGACGATCCGCTCGGCGATCTGCTCAGGGGTGCCGATCAGACCCGTACGGAAGCCGTCGTTGTACTGGACGAGATCCTCGAAGCTCGAGTCCTGCCACATGCCCTTGCCGTCGGCGGTGGACGGACCGGCCTGCTGTACGGCGTCGCGGAAGCCGTGCACGGCCTGCGTGTCGGCCTTGGCGACGATCTCGCGGAGCGTCTCGCGGGCTTCGGCTTCGGTGTCGCGGGCGATGAGGAAGCCGTTGAGGCCGAACTTCGGCGGCGTACCTCCCGCTTGGGCGGCGGAGGCACGGACGTCGGCGATCTGCTCGGTGACGCCGTCGAAGTCCTTGCCGTTGGAGAAGTACCAGTCGGAGACGCGGCCGGCCATGGCACGGGCGGCGGTGGAGTTGCCGCCCTGGAAGATCTCCGGGTGCGGGCGCTCGGGGGTGTTCAGCGGTTTGGGCTTGAGGGAGAAGTCGCGCAACCGGTAGAAGTCCCCGGCGAGTTCGGCGTGGTCCTCGGTCCAGATCTTCCGCAGGGCGCGGATGAACTCCTCCGAGCGCCGGTAGCGTTCGTCGTGCTCCAGCCAGGGCTCGCCCAGCGCGGTGAACTCGCCCTTGAACCAGCCGCTGACGACGTTGACGGCGAAGCGGCCGTTCGACAGGTGGTCGGCGGTGGCGCCGAGCTTGGCGAGGACGCCCGGGTGCCACAGGCCGGGGTGGACGGCGGCGATGACCTTCAGCCGCTGCGTGGCGAGCAGCAGGGCCAGGCTGAAACTGGTCGACTCGTGCTGGTACTCGGCGCCGTAGCCGGCCATGTAGCGGACCTGGCTGAGCGCGTAGTCGAAGCCGTTGTTCTCGGCGAGGACGGCGAGTTCGCGGTTGTAGTCGTAGCCCCAGTCGGTGCGCTGCTCGATGGTGCTGGTGACCAGGCCGCCGCTGACGTTCGGGACCCAGTAGGCGAAGCGGACGGGGTCGGATCCGGGGTGTGCGGAGGATGCGGGCATGGGAACTCCTGGCAGGAGAATGCTGCGCGGGCAGGACGAATGAGCTCCGTGGAATTCAGGCACGCTGGAGCGGCGTATCCGGGCAGTCCGTCGTCACGACGGAAACAAGCCGGGACCGGAATTCACGGAGGGAAGTCACAGAGGGAGCGGGTGGGAGGGTTTCCCTCGGGTGCGCTCAGGCTCGACAGCGACAGAAGGCGCTGGAGACACGCGCAAGGTCGACGTGGCGTCGCCGCGTGAGGTCCTGTCGCTTCATGCACCGATCGAACCAGGAGGGAGTCCGGCCGGTCAAGAATGCCCGGTGGTGATTCCACATGGTGAGAGTCGGTATTCACGAGGTTGTGACAGGGATTCCCTTGAACCCGGTCCGGGGAAGGCGCAGTCTCCTTTTCGTGCGTATAGAACAGCTCGAATACATCGCTGCCGTCACGCGGCTCGGTTCGCTGCGGCGCGCCGCCGAGGAACTGCACCTGTCCCAGCCCGCGCTCAGCGAAACCGTACGCAATCTGGAGCGCGAGCTCGGCGTGGACCTGCTGGAGCGCAAGCGGTCCGGGGCGAAGATCAGCTACGAGGGACGCGAGCTGCTGCCGCACATCATGAGCGTGCTGGACGCGGTCGACCGGCTGCGCGGCGCGGCCGGCGACCAGCACCGCATCAGCCGCATGGTCCGGCTCGGCACGGTGAACACGGCTACCGTGCCGCTGGTCATCCCGACCGTGCGCGAGTTCCGGGCCTCGCACCCGGTCACCCAGGTGGAGTTGGTCGGCGCACAGCATGCCGACATCCACCGCGGGCTGTTGGAGGGCGCCTTCGACCTGGGACTGGTGAACTACCTGCGGGGCGACGACCTGCCGCCCGGCTTCGAGACGACGGAGTTGCTCTGCGGGCGGCCGGTGGTCTGCGTGCGTCCGGACAGCCCGCTGGCGGCCCTGGATGCGGTGGACGCGGACAGTCTCCTGGCCGAGCCGTTGATCGTGATGCGGTCCGGGTATGTGATGCACCGTTTCGTGCACCGGCTGCTGCGCGGCCGGACGCCGTCTTTCTCGTACTCCACCGACGGCGCGGAGATGGGCAAGCTGATGGTGGCCGAGGGGCTGGGGGCCACGGTGCTGCCGGACTTCAGCGTCGTCGGCGACCCGCTGGAGCGACGGGGCGCGATCACTGTGCGGCCGCTCGCGCGGGATGCGACCGACGTGCTGCTGGTGCTGCAGCGCCGCCATTCCGGCGCCGTGCCGCGGGCGGTCCGCGACCTGCACGAGCTCTTCGTGCGCAATGCCCAGGCGTACGGCGGTTCGTCGCGACGGCTGACGGAGGGATGATCCGGTGCTCATCGTCATGGGCGGCCTGCCCGGCACCGGCAAGACCACGCTCGCGCGTCTCCTGGCGGCCCGGGTCGGTGCGGTGCATCTGCGGGTCGACACGATCGAGCAGGCGATCGTCCGTTCCGGGGTGGCCCGGCACGCCGTGGGTCCCGTGGGCTACGTCGTCGGATATGCCCTGGCCGGGGAACATCTGCGGCAGGGACTGACCGTGATCACGGAATCGGTCAATCCGCTGAGTGTGACGCGTGACGCCTGGCGGGACACGGCCGCCGGGACGGGCGCGCGTGTCGTCGAGGTGGAGGTGGTGTGCTCGGATCCGGCGGAGCACCGGCGCCGTGTGACCTCGCGGTCGGCCGGCATTCCGGGTCTGCCGCTGCCAGCCTGGCAGCAGGTCGTCGACCGGGAGTACGAGCCGTGGGACCGCGAGCGCGTCGTCGTCGACACCGCGGGACGGAGCCCGCAACAGTCACTGGCTGTGCTCCTTCGCGGCCTGGCATCGGGCTGAGACAGAGGGCTTCCGCTGTCGGCGCGGAGACGAGACGGGCCGCGCCGAAGCGGTCGCGTGCAGTCGGCCGGTGAGGTCACCCCAACGTCAGCTCGGCTGCAAGGAGTGCCCCCGTCCGCGCCATTCCTCCGCGAGCAGTTCGTACGAGCGGACCCGGTCGGCATGGTCGTGGGTGATCGTCGTGATGAGCAACTCGTCCGCGCCCGTGGCCTCCTGGAGCTGTTCCAGCTGGTCGGCCACCCGGCCCGGTGAGCCGACGAACTGGGTGTCGAGGCGGTCCTGGACGAGGGACCGGTCCTCGTCGGTCCAGGTGTGGGCACGCGCTTCGTCCGGCGTCGGGAACTCGATGGCGCCCTCGGCGGTGCGGATGCTGCGCACCCACAGGCCGTAGCCGGTGGCGAGCGTGCGGGCGGTGGCGTCGTTCTCGGCGACGACGACGTCCGCCGAGACGCTGACGTACGGCTTGTCGAGGAACTGGGATGGCTGGAAGAAGGCGCGGTAACCCTCCACCGCCTCCAGGACCGTGGCCGGGCTGACGTGGTAGTTCGCCGCGAACCGCAGACCGTTGCGGCCCGCGACAGCGGCGCTCTGACCACCGCTGCTGCCCAGGATCCACACCTCCACGTCGGCGCCCTCCCCCGGCACGACGTGCGCCTCGACGCCCTCCGGGGAGCGGTAGGTGCCGGCGAGCAGGGCGAGGATGTCGTCGATCTGATCGGCGTAGTCCTGTGACTCGGCGCCCGGCAGCAGAAGCAGCCTGCGCTGCAGCGCGATGCGGGGTGAGCCGAGCAGATGCTCGAAGGAGAAGCGGGGCGGGATCAGCAGGCCGTTCGGGGTGCGGCCGTCGACGACCGGGGTCGCCGTCGGCAACGGTGCGGCCGGCTCTTTCGGCGGGCGGCCGCCCGAGCGGCCCAGGCCCAGATCGAAGCGGCCCGGGTGCAGCGCGTCGAGCAGGCCGAACTCCTCCACGGTGGACAGCGCCGTGCGGTGCCCGAGCTGCACGGCCCCGGAGCCGAGCCGGATGGTGGAGGTGGCGGATGCGGTCAGGGCCAGGACGACCGCCGGGGAGGTACCTGCCACACCCGGATTGAGGTGGTGCTCGGCGAACCAGTAGCGGGCGTATCCGAAGCGCTCGGCCTGCTGTGCGAGGTCGATGGAGTTGCGCAGGGCGTCGGCTGCCGTCGAGCCCGACGGGATCGGGACCAGGTCGAGGATGCCGAGGGGGATGTCAGACATGGGCGGACTCCTGGGTGAGCGGTGGTGCCGGAAGCACGGGTCCCCATGCGAACGGCGGGTCCGGGATCTCGTGGCGCAGCACGGGGGCGACCTTGGACTGGAACAGCTCGAGGGAGGCACGGTGCCGGGATTCCGTCAGCCCGCTCGCGTCGGCGTGCAGGTGGAGCACGGTGTGCCCGAACTGTTCGTGGTAGCGGTGCACCTTGTCGATGACCTGTTGCGGGCTGCCGATCAGGGCGGAGCTGCGTTCGGCGAAGTCCTCCAGGGTCTCGAAGACGACCGGCAGGCCGGCCTTCTTGAAGAACGCCAGGTTGGCCTCGAAGACCGGCCGGTACGCGGCCAGTGCCTCCTGCGAGGTGGACGCGACGCAGATGCCCGCGGTGCCGGCGCCGACGGCGATCCGTGCCGGGTCGTGACCGTAGTGGTCCCACTGCTGCCGGTAGTAGCGGACCAACTCGGCGTACGGCTCGATGGGGTGGGTGACGTTCGCCGAGAACAGCGGATCGCCGTAGCGGGCGGCCAGGTCGACCGACTCCTTGCTGGTGGCGCTGCCGTGCCAGACCCGGATCGGCCGCTGGTACGGCCGTGGCCACACCTCGGCTTCGGTCAGCGGGGGACGGAAGCGGGTGGCGGCGGTGACCTTGTCCTGACGCCACAGCTTGCGAAAGACCTCGTAGCTCTCGGCGTTGCGGTCCCACTGGTCCTCCGGCGTGACGTGGAACAGGTCACGCTGGGCGGCGCCGTTGCCCTTGCCGATGATCAGGTCCAGGCGCCCGTCGGACAGGTGATCCAGCGTGGCGTAGTCCTCGTATGCCCGGACCGGGTCCAGCAGGCTGAGCGTCGTGACGGCCGTGAACAGGCGGATCCGCTTCGTCAGGGCGGCCACATGGCTGAGTACGACGGTCGGGGACGAGGAGAGGAACGGCCGCTCGTGCCGCTCCCCCACACCGAAGCCGTCAAAGCCCAACTCCTCGGCCAGCAGGGCGCTGTCGAGGACCTCGCGGAAGCGGTCATGGGTCGGCTTCTGTATCCCGGTGACGGGGTCCGGGCGGTGCACGATGAGTGTGATGGCCAGGAATTTCACGAAGCCACCCGCTGGTCGCCCCGCAGGCCGTCCATGGGGGTCCCCCCGCTCGAGCGAAGCCGAGAGTGGGGGAGGGCGAGGCCGAGGTGGTGGCGCAGGGTCGTGCCCTCGTAGTCGGTGCGGAAGACGCCCCGTTCCTGCAGGAGCGGGACGACCTTGTCGGCGAAGGGGTCGAGGCCGCCGGGGGTGATGTGCGGGACGAGGATGAAGCCGTCGGAGACGTCGGCCTGCACGAAGTCGTTGATGGTGTGCGCGACGGTGGCCGCGGAGCCGACGAAGGTCTGCCGGTTGCCGGTGTTGATGACCAGGTCGCGGATGGACCACTTGTTGGCCTCGGCGAGCTGCCGCCACTCGCGGGCGACGGCGATCGGGTCCCGGTACATCCGCACCTGGGCGCGGCCCCGCGATATGTGCTCCTCACTCACCACGGGGTCGACGTCGGGCAGCGGCCCCTCCGGGTCGTACGCCGACAGGTCCCGGTTCCAGACGAACTCCAGGTGCTTGATGGCAGTGGCGCCGCTGACCTGCTGCCGGCGCACCTCGCGGGCGAGTTCGGCGGCCTCCTGGTCGGTGTCGCCGAGCACGAAGGTCGCGGCGGGGAGGATGAGGAGCTGGTCGGTGCGGCGGCCGTACCTGGCAAGCCGCGACTTGACGTCCGTGTAGAACGCCTGGCCCTCCTTCAAAGTCGCGTACCGGCTGAAGATGGCGTCGGCGCTGGCCGCGGCGAACTCACGGCCCTCCTCGGAGTCGCCGGCCTGGAAGATCACCGGGCGGCCCTGCGGGGAGCGCGGAACGTTGAACTGACCACGGATGTCGAAGTGTTTCCCCGTGTGGACGAACGAGCCCGCCTTGGCATCGCGCAGGAAGATTCCGGTCTCCTGGTCGGCGACGATCTCGTCACCGTGCCAGGAGTCGAAGAGCTCGTTCGCCGTGGCCAGGAACTCCTTGGCACGGGAGTAGCGCTCCTCCTGCGGCAGGAAGCCGCCGCGGCGGAAGTTCTCGCCGGTGAAGGCGTCCCAGGAGGTGACCACGTTCCACGCGGAACGACCGCCGGAGAGATGGTCGAGGCTGGCGAACTGGCGGGCCACCTCGTACGGCTCGTTGAACGTGGAGTTGATGGTGCCGGTCAGGCCCAGATGCTCGGTGACGGCGGCGAGCGCGGCGAGCACGGTGAAGGTGTCGGGCCGGCCGACGACGTCCAGGTCGTATATCTGACCGCCCTGTTCGCGCAGGCGCAGGCCCTCGGCCAGGAAGAGGAAGTCGAACTTGGCGCGTTCGGCGGTCTGCGCGAAGTGGACGAAGGAGCTGAACTCGATATGGCTGCCGGCGCGCGGATCGCTCCACACGGTGGTGTTGTTGACGCCGGGGAAGTGCGCGGCCAGGTGGATCTGCTTCAGCGGCTTGCTCATGGTGGGTGCGGTCCTTCCGGCTCAGGCGATCGGGGTCCCCCCGGGCTCGAGCGAAGCCGAGAGCCTGGGGGCGTAGCGGTTGGCGGGGCGGGACAGGCCCAGCAGGCCGCGCAGGGTGTCGGCCTCGTAGGCGGTGCGGAAGGCGCGCCGACGCTGGAGCTCGGGGACCAGGCCGCGGGTGATGGCCGGCAGGTCTTGCCCGGCGACGGCGGGGCGCAAGCGGAAGCCGGTCAGCCCGGCGCTGTGGAGTTCCAGGAGCAGATCGGCGAGTTGGGCGGGGGTACCGGCGAAGATGCGGGCGTCGCTGGTGTACGGCTCCCCCGCGAGGGCGTCGAGGCGTGCGCGCCGGTCCTCCGCGGCGGCCTGCTCGGCGTCCAGGAAGACCACCAGGTCACCGAAGACGTGCAGGAGTTCACCGGCCCGCCCGGCCGCCTCCTGCTCGGCGCGGATCTCGGCGACGATCGCGCGGGCCTGCTCGGCGTCGTGCGGGGTGACGTAGCCGACGTCGGCTTGGCGGGCCACCAGCCGGTACGGGACGGTCTGGTGGGCGAGAGCGGTGACCGGCGGCTGGCCCTGGGGCGGGCGTGGAGTGATGGAGGGTCCCTTGACGCTGAAGTACTTGCCCTCGAAGTCGATGTAGTGCAGTTTGTCCCGGTCGATGAAGCGGCCGGTGGCCACGTCCCGGATCTCGGCGTCGTCCTCCCAGCTGTCCCAGAGCCGGCGCACGACCTCGACGTAGTCGGCGGCCTCGTCGAACAGGTCGGTCAGCCGCTGCTGTCCGGCCGGGGTGCGCAACTCCTCCGGGCTCAGCGGCGGGAAGGTGCGGCGGCCGAAGTGGTCGGCCTCGTGCGGGCGAGCGGTGATCTGCACCCGCAGGCCGGCCCGGCCGGTGCTGACGTAGTCGAGGGTGGCGATCGCCTTGGAGATGTGGAACGGCTCCGTGTGAGTGGTGATCACGGTCGGCACCAGACCGATGTGCCGGGTGAGGGGTGCGATGCGGGACGCGATCAGTACGGCGTCCAGGCGGCCGCGGACCTGGTCGGTGCGGCCGTCCAACGCGCCGATGGGGGTCCCCCCGGTCGAGCGAAGCCGAGACTGGGGGAGCGAGGACTGCAGGCCGAGTCCGTCCTCGAAGGTGACGAAGTCGAGCAGGCCGCGCTCGGCCTCGGCGACCAGGTCGGCCCAGTATCCGGCGGTGAACAGGTCCCGGGGACGGGCGACCTGCTCACGCCAGGAGGCGGGGTGCCAGCCGGTGCCGTCGAGGGCGACGGCAAGGTGCAGCGAAGGAGAAGTGGACACGGATGGATGCCTTCCTGAAGGTCCGTACGAGATCGCCGGCCCACGGGAATCGGGGCGCACGGCGCTGGGCGACCGCAGGGAGATGGGGGTCCCCCGGCCGAAGGCTGGGGGAGGGTCAGGAGCTACAGAGGGAGCCGGCCACGCGCTGCAGGTCGATGTGGGGCCGGGAGTGGAGGCGGACGGCGCGGCGTACACGCGTCACGTGTCGCACCTCCGTCCGAACGGTCCGGGCAGTCGCCTTCTGCAAGCACAACGGCACAGCTATGCCGTTTCTTCCAGAACGGCGGCGCCGGTGTGCCGTACGAGCGAGAAGACCGTACGTCGGCGCAGGGTGAAGCCGATCGACTCGTACAGCCGGATCGCGTTCGCGTTGGTGGCCACGGCGTGCAGAAAGGGGCGTTCACCGCGTTCCTTGATGCCGGCGGCGACCGCGCGGACGAGGCGGGTGGCCAGGCCCCGGCCGCGGTGGTCCGGATCGGTGCACACGGCGCTGATCTCCGTCCAGCCGGGCGGGTGCAGCCGCTCGCCGGCCAGGGCGATCAGCCGGCCCTGGTGGCGGATGCCGAGGTAGGTGCCCATTTCGACGGTGCGGGGCAGATAGGGCCCCGGCTGGGTGCGGGCGACCAGGTCGAGGATTTCGGGCACGTCGTCGGGGCCGAGCCGTACGGCCTCCCTGTCGGGCTCCGCGCGCACACCGGTGTCCAGGAGCTGGACGCCGTGTCCGGTGCGCACGATCTCCCAGCCCTCCGGAACCTCCGTGACGCCCCGCACCGAGGCGGTGCCGCCAGGGCCGACGAGCGCGGCGAGGTCGGCCCAGGCGCGCGGGTCGTCCTCGTCGGAAACGGCGTGGAAGGGGGCCACGTCCTCGTGGTAGCGGGCGGCATGGCCTATGCGTTGGGCGAAGTGGGCGTGGGGGCCGGTGAGCGCGGCCCAGGCGGGATTGTCCAGGATGTGCGAGGGGCCGGCGTCGAGGGTGGTGACGGACATGGCGTGGCGGTCTCCGTGGGCGGCTCGGGTGTCCGGCGCGCGGGGACTCCACCGCGGGCGGAGGTGGAGTCCCCGGCACCCGGTGGTCAGGAGTTGTCGAGCGGCAGTCCGGGCGGGTTGACCTCGGACTTGGCGACGGCGTCGTGGGAGAGGTTCCAGGCGGCGAGCCACTTGGCGTACTGGCCGTTCTCGATCAGGTGGTTGATCGCGTCGGTGAGGGGCTTGGCCAGGCCGCTGCCCTTCTTCGCGGTGGCCGCGATCAGCCCCTGGAGGCTCGCGCCGGCACCGGAGTACTGGCCCGCGATCCTGGTCGCGTCGGGGGTGCTCGCGGTCTGGGTGACGTGGTAGGAGAGGTTGGGGCTGGGGCCCAGGTAGGCGTCGATCTTGCCGCTGTTCAGGGCCAGGTAGAGGCTGTTGTTGTCCTGGAAGTACTTGACGGTGAGCTGCTTGCCCTCGCTCTGGAGCTTCTTCTGCCACTCCAGCAGGATCCGCTCCTGGTTGGTGCCCGCGCCGACCGAGACGGTCTTGCCCGCGAGGGCCTGGTAGTCGCCGTCGAAGGTCCACTTCGAGGACTTGAGCGTTTCGAAGGCGAGGTCGTCCTTGCGGTAGGAGGCGAACTCGTACTTACGCTTGCGCTCCTCGGTGTCGGTGATGTTCGAAAAGCCGACGTTCACCTTGCCGCTGTCGATGCCGACGAAGAGGTTCTCCCAGGTGAACCGCTTGACCTCGGGTTCGAGGCCGAGGACGGCCGCGACGAGTCTGCCCAGGTCGGCCTCGGAGCCGGTGAGGGTCTTCTGGTCGCTGCCCACGAAGCCCAGCGGCGGGGAGCCGGAGGGCAGGGTGCCGGAGCCGATCACCAGCTTGCCGCTCTTCTTGATCGCGTCGGGCAGCTGGGCGCTGATGGACTTGACCTCTGAGACCTTCAGGGTGGTCTCCTTGGCGGCACCGTTGGACAGCCGGCCGACGGTGACCGTGCCGGCGGTGTCGCCCGTCGCGGTGGCGGCGTCGCTGTCGCCACCGCAGGCGGCGAGCCCGGTGGCGAGGGTGGCGACGGCGGTCGCCGCGGTGATGCCGCGTATCAGGCTGCGTCGGGTGAAGTGGGCAGACATCGCTGTTCCTTGTCGCTGGAGGTGATGAGGGCGGGGTGAGGGAAGTCGAGGGGTGCGTCGCGTCAGAGCACCTTGCCGAGGAAGTCCCGGGTCCGCTCGTGCCGGGGATTGTCGAGGACCTCGGAGGGCGGGCCCTGTTCGATGATCTTTCCGCCGTCGATGAAGACGACCCGGTCGGCGATCTCGCGGGCGAAGCCGATCTCGTGGGTGACGATGACGAGAGTGGTGCCGCTGGTCGCCAGGTCCTTGATGACGGCAAGGACCTCACCGACGAGTTCGGGGTCCAGGGCGGAGGTCGGCTCGTCGAAGAGAATGACTCCGGGGCGCAACGCGAGAGCGCGGGCGATGGCGACACGCTGCTGCTGGCCACCGGAGAGCTGGCGTGGATAGGCGCCGGTCTTGTCGGCGAGGCCGACCCGGCCGAGGAGTTCGCGCGCGAGTTCCAGGGCCTCGGGCTTGCCGAGCTTCCTGGTGGCGACCGGCGCGGCGGCCACGTTGTCGAGGACGGTCAGGTGCGGGAAGAGGTTGAAGTTCTGGAAGACGAAGCCGATCCGGGCGCGCTGGGTGAGGATGGCCCTCTCGCTCAGCTCCTTCAGCCTCCCCCAGCCTTCGGCCGGGGGGACCCCCCTCTCCCTTCGGTCGCCTTGCCGCTTCACGCCGATCAGTTCGCCGTTGATGCTGACGTAGCCGATCTCGGGCTTCTCCAGATGGTTGATGACCCGCAGCAGGGTGGACTTCCCGGAGCCGGACGGCCCGAGGATGACGGTGACCTCGCCGGGGCGGACGGTCAGGTCGATGCCGTTCAACACCGGGTGGGTGCCGTACCACTTGTGCACGTCGTGCACCTCGACGGTGGCGGGCTCGACGCCGGCCAGGGCTTCGAGGGTCTCGGCGGTCATACGGCGGCCTCCCGGCGGATGCGGACCCGCAGGTCGGTGAGACCGGTGCGGAGCCTCTGCAGCGGTGTCGGCGGCAGGGTGCGGGTGGCACCGCGGGCGTAGTACCGCTCGACGTAGAACTGGATGACGGAGACGACGCTGGTCAGGACGAGGTACCAGACGGTGACGACAAGCAGCAGCGGCACGATGTCGCCGGGGTAGGTGGAGCCCATGGACTGGGCGGTGCCGAACAGGTCGAGCAGGGAGACGTAGAAGACCAGCGAGGTGCCCTTGATCAGGCCGATGAGCTGGTTGACGTAGTTCGGGACGATCGAACGCAGCGCCTGCGGAAAGACGATCTTCCGGAACTGGTAGCTCTTCGGCAGACCGAGCGCGGAGGCTGCCTCGTGCTGGCCCTGGTCGACGGAGAGGATGCCGCCGCGCACGACCTCGGCGGCGTAGGCGGCCTCGTTGAGGCTGAGGCCGACGACGGCGACGGCCATGTCGGTGGCGAGCCGGGACTCGTCGAAGGTGAAGAAGGCCGGGCCGAAGGGGACACCGATACTCAGCGTCTTGTACAGGGCGCTGAGGTTGTAGAGGAAGATCAGCACCACGATGAGCGGTATGGAGCGCAGCGCCCAGACGTAGGTCCAGCTGACCGCGCGCAGCACTGGGCTCTTCGACAGCCGGGCCAGGGCCAGCAGGATGCCGCCGAGGAGGCCCAGCACCGCGCTGTAGGCGGTGACTTCGAGGGTGATGAGGAGTCCGTCGAGGATGTTCGGCCGCAGGAACCAGTAGCCGAAGCGGTCCCATTGGTAGAAGGGGTTGGAGACCAGTCCGTGGACGAACTGGGCGGCCAGGACCAGGACTGCCGCTGTGGCGATCCAGCGTCCTGGACTCCGTAGCGGCAGGACTCGCTGGGCAGTGAGGGCTTGCCGACGTTCGTCGGCGGTCGGCGCTTCCGGGAGGGTGACGGTGGCGCCAGGGGGTTCACTCATGGTGGGCTCCGGCTGGGTGGGAACACCCCGGAAGCGCGGCGGCGTGCGGGGGCGCGGACGACGGCGAGGTACCGGGGGCGTGGAGGACGACGGCACACCGCGCGGGCGGTGTCGGTCAGGAGATGCGGGGGCTGCGGTGAGGTGTCAGCCCCGGCAGCGGGCGCTGCCCGGTGCGGTACACAGTGCGCTGTTCACGCGGAGCAGATCGACGGCGCGATCGGCGACGAGGGGGTTCGGGTACGGCTGTACGCAGCCCTGCGGGCGGCGTGTCGCCGTCCTGGGAGCTGCGTACATGGCGTCACCGTCACTGTTCCGGCCCTGTGGGCCTCGCGCTTACCGATACGTCATCGGTCCGGTCGTCACCTGGGGCACCCCACCGCGGTGCGAGGGTTGCCGGTCAGCCAGCCAGGGCTTGTCGCTGACACTCATGACCGTTCTGGGCACGTAGTCAAGACAATGGCCCGAACGAATGTCAACTCCGGTCCACCAGGTGGAACTGGCCCCGGGCCGGGAGTGCTGGCCTCAGGCCTTGCAGTCGAGCTGATGCCCCGGCACGCCAGCGCTCGCCCCGGGCAATCGCTTCCGCCCGGCGAGGGTCGTCGGCGTAGCGGAAGATCCGGCCGGCGAACACGACCACTCGTTCCTTGTCGCCGACCCGGTAGTCGGCGTACCGGCCTCCCTCCGGGGAGAGACCGTCTGCCAGCGCCTCGGCCAGCGGGGCGTCATCCTCGGCGTCACTCTCGGGCATCGATGTCAGGACCTAATGGGCTGAGTGTGCCGCCCAGTCCAGGATCTGGACGGCCGCTCCGGCTGCCTCCAGGCCCCGGCACCGGGCGTGGTGACGGCGTTCGATGCCGTCGAGGTCGAGGTGGGCACCGAAGGCCGGGTGAGCGGCCAGGCGGCGGGCGTAGGCCCACAGCACCGGGTGGTCGGCGATGCGCTGGACCGCGGCGGCGTCGAGGTGGTTGCGGTGCACGGTGTCGAGCTGGACCAGGGCCACCCACAACTCGACGTCTGCCACGGTGACTTCGTCACGGATCACGTACGTACGTCCGACGAGCCAGCGCTCCAGCGCGCCCAGCGTCTCCAGCAGCGTCCCGAGTGCCGCGTCGCGCTCCGCCTGCCCGCCGTCGGCCGAACCGGCACGCTGAGCCGCCTCGTCCATGCTCTGCGCGCACATCCGCTCGACGGCCTCGATCTCCGACTCGGCGCCGCACGGGTAGAGCGAGAGGCCGTCGGTGCCGAAGCGGCGGGCCAGATCACGCATGATGTCCGGGGCGTGAGTGCTCACGATCCGTCCGGACCAGTCGTCGCTGAGGACCGGAGCGACGGCCGGACCGATGTACCGGTGGGCACTCGCCTCGTACAGCGGGCGCAGAGCCGAGTGACCATCCTCGGGACAGTCGGGCACGGCCGGCAGGAAAGTCGCCGGACATACGGTGTCCAGACCGAGCAAACTGTGTACGACGGCGATGCGGAGGCCGTCGGGAGAGGCCGTCGACAGATAGAGGCGGTAGCGGCCCGGAACGGCGTAGTGGCCGCTGCGCGCGTCCCTGCCGATTCGGCCGCGGAATGCGGGCACGGGCTGGGCGGTGACGCGGGCGGCCTGCGGTGTGACGGTCATGACTCTCCCGGGGAGCGGGCGCGGACGTACGCGCGGCGGAAACGACGTCGGCCGAGGGAGCAGGGCTCACCGGTGCGCACCGGAGGGGACTACACCTCAGGGCGCCCCCTCAAGGGAAACGGGGACGCCGTCGGCGCGGGACGGGCCCGGCTCAGCCCTGGAGCCTGATCGCGCTGCAGACGCGCTCCAGGTCGATGTGGCGGCGGGAGGTGAGGAGGAGAGGCGGGCGGCTCACTCGGACAGCGGCCGGATCAAAGCGCCTCATGCTTCCCTACCCGTTCACTAGGATTCCCCGATTGAGTGTCGATCCGACACGACACCGACGTCAAGAGGTCCGTCCCGCATCGCGGATGCCTGGGTGGACGGCAGCCCCGCCCGACGCCGCGTTCACACCGATCTACGTCTTGTACAGGCCCTCGCCAGCAGCGCGGGCGGACTCCCGCCGCTCCGGGAAGTGGATGCGGCGGGAGTCGCGATCGGGTCAGCCAGGGGAAGCTGGTCGGACCCGGAAAGCCGGTCAGTCATGGAACTGGTTCGCGGGAACCGCAAGCCCGTAGTGCTCCCGCAGGGTCGTGCCCTCGTACTCCTCGCGGAACAGGCCCTTGCCGCGCAGGATCGGCAGCACGTGCTCGGCGAAGGCCGCCAGACCCGACGGCAGGGCGGGCGCCATGATGTTGAACCCGTCTGCCGCGGCGCCCTCGAACCAGGCGATGATCGTGTCCGCGACCTGCTCGGGTGTGCCGACGAACTCGAAGTGGCCGCGTCCGCCCCCGAGCCGGGAAATGATCTGCCGGACCGTCAGCTTCTCGCGCACCGCGAGGTCGATGATCAGGTCGGAGCGGCTCTGCGAGCCTTCCAGCTTCGGCCTGGCGAGGATGAAGTCCGGCAGTGGCTCGTCGAGCCGGAAGACGGACGGAGCCGTTTCAAACACGGCGGCCAGCTGGCGCAGTCCGTACTCCGGGACGCGCAGCTCGTCGAACTGCCGTGCAAGCGCCCGGGCCTCCTCTTCGGTCGACCCGATGTACGGGACGATGCCCGGCAGAACGATCACGCCGTCGGGATCCCGCCCCGCGGCTCTGGTCCGTGCCTTGATGTCGGCGTAGAAGGCGGCGGCGCGCTCGTACGTCGTGTGCGCGGTGAAGATCGCCTCGGCGTGGCGGGCCGCGAAGTCCTTGCCGTCCTCGGAGGAGCCGGCCTGGACGAGCAGCGGATAGCCCTGCGGTGGACGCTGGACGTTGAGCGGGCCGGCCACCTTGAAGTACCTGCCCTGGTGGCCGAGCCGGTGCAGGCGGGCGGGGTCGGCGTAGCGTCCGGTGGTCTTGTCCGCGATGACGGCCTCGGACTCCCAGCTGTCCCACAGCGCCTCGGCGACCGTCAGGAACTCGTCGGCGCGGGCGTAGCGTTCGGCGTGGCCGGGGCGGTCGTCGAGGCCGAAGTTGGCGGCCTCGTCGGCCCCTGCCGAGGTGACGATGTTCCAGCCGGCGCGGCCGCCGCTGACGTGGTCGACGGACGCGAGCCTGCGGGCGAGGTTGTACGGCTCGTTGTACGTCGACGAGACGGTGGCGATGAGGCCGATCCTGTTGGTGGCCTGGGACAGCGCAGTCAGCAGCGTCAGCGGCTCCAGCTGGCCCGGCGGCCGGAACTCGCCGGTGCCGATGAGGGCGGGGCCGTCCGCGAGGAACAGCGAGTCGAACTTGGCGCTCTCGGCGAGCTGTGCCAGCTCGATCCAGTGCCGCAGGTCGAAGTCGGCCCGGGGGTTGCTGTGCGGGAGCCGCCAGGCCGCCTCGTGGTGGCCCGCTTCCATGAGGAAGGCGTTGAGGTGGAGCTGCCGTCCGGCGCTCATGAGGTGACCTTCAGCTTGGAGCTGTCGTAACCGGCCGGCAGCAGGTTGTCGGTGATCGACTTGGCGTCCACCTTCTTGGTGATCTGCCCCGCCTCCAGGAAGGCGTCGGCGAGCTTCTGCTCCAGCTCTATGTCCGACTGCTCCACGGGGGTCACCCGGTTGGAGTAGGCGGCCAGGGATGCCTTGGCGTCGTCCAGCGGGATGCCCTGCTCCCTCGAGAGCGCCTGCGCGTACTTGTCGGGGTTCTTGACCGCCCAGGCGAATTCCCGCGACAGCCTCTTCAGGACGTCCGTGAGAGCGGCACGCTTGGTCCTGTCCTTCAGCGAGGTGTCACTGGCGACGTAGTAGCTGCTCGTCTGGTCGATCGGCGGGAGACCCTTCACCAGGATCCGCGCGCCGTTCTTGACCGCGATCGCGGACTGCGGGTTCCAGATCGACCAGGCGTCCACCTTGCCGGTGTTGAACGCCGTGGCGGCGGCCGCCGGGTCGAGGAAGACCAGCTTCGCGTCCCTGGGGGTGAGGCCGACGCTCTTCAGCGCGTTCAGGCCCAGTCCGTGGGCCGAACTGCCCTGCGGAACGGCGATCTTCTTGCCCTTCAGGTCAGCGGCTGTCTTCAGCGTCGAACCCTTGGGCACGATGATGTTCTCCACCGCCTGGCCGGGCGTGAGCGACCGGTTGACGGCGACGACCTTGAAGCCGTACTCCTTCGCGGCACCGGTGATCGGCGGTACGTCACCCACGCTGCCGAGGTCGATGTCGCCCGAGGCGGCGGCCTGCACGAGCGGGGGGCCATAGGTGAAGCGGGCGAACTTCACCTTGTAGGGCGCGTTGTCGAACACGCCGGTGATCTTCGCCAGTTCCTGGCTGCCGTCACCGCCGTTGTCGCCGACGGTGAAGGTGTACTTGCTCCACTCGGGGTGCTTGGCGTCGCTCGCGTCAACGGCGTTGCTCAGCGGCGCGGTGCTGTCCGAGTCCGATCCGCAGGCGGTGAGGGTGGTCGCCAGGGCGAGCGAGCCGACGGCGCCGATGAGTCTGCTGGTTCTCTTTCGCATGGGTTGTCGCGCTTTCTGTGCTGGATGAGGGTTTTTCCGGGGAAGGTCAGTGCTGGCCGGCGAGGCCGAGGTCGCCCAGGAGACGGGCGCGTAGTTCCTCGCGTGCGACGCTCGCCTCACGGTCCGCGGCGCCGAGGTGCACCTCGTGCGACGCGCCGATGCGGCCGTTGCTCATGACGACGATGCGGTCCGCGAGGGCGATCGCCTCGTCGACGTCGTGGGTGACGAGCAGCATGGCGGCGTGGTGCTTCGTCCGCAGGGCGCGCACGAGGTCGTGCATGCGCAGCCGTGTGATGGCGTCGAGCGCCGCGAACGGCTCGTCGAGCAGCACGAGTTCGGGCTCGGAGACCAGCGCCCGCGCGAGCGACACCCGCTGCGCCTCGCCGCCGGAGAGCTCCTTGGGCCAGGCCTTCTCACGGCCCGAGAGACCGACCTCGGCGAGCACCTCGCGGGCCCGCTGCTCCGCGTCGGGCCCGTGCAGGCCGAGTGTGACGTTGCGCAGCACCCGCTGCCACGGCAGCAGCCGGTCCGCCTGGAAGACGATCGCGCGCCGTGCCGGGACCTCCACGCGTCCGCCGTCGGGCCGGTCCAGTCCGGCGAGCAGCCGCAGCAGGGTGCTCTTGCCGCAGCCCGAGGGGCCGAGCAGGATCACCAACTCCTCGTCGGCGATGGCGAGGTCGAGGTGGTCGAGCACGACCCGGTCACCGAACCGACGGACCACCTGCTCGACGACGACCCCGGTCTGCCGCCGGGGCTCTGTTGCGATCGTGCTGCTCATGACGCCTCATAACTGGGTCGCCACCGCAGCAGCACCCGCTCGAGAGCCCGGACGAACTGGTCGGCGAGCAGACCGAGGAGCGAGTAGATCACCAGCCCCACGAAGACCTGGTTGGTCTGGAGATACGTCTGCCCCTGAGTGATGAGGAAGCCGAGTCCCTTGTCGGCGTTGATCGTTTCGGCTGCGACGAGGCCCAGGACGCTGTACGCGAGCGAGAACCGCAGGCCGACCAGGAATCCGGGCAGGGCTCCCGGCACCAGCACCCGCGTCACCAGGCGCCAGGTACCCGCGCCCGTCGTCCGCGCCATCTCGATCAGGCGCTGGTCGACGCCCCGGATCGCGGCGAACAAATTGAGATACATCGGCACGCCGGCCCCGAAGGAGATCAGCAGCACCTTCGTGAGCTCGTCGATGCCGAACCACACGATCATCAGCGGCAGCACGGCGAGCAACGGGATCGTGTTGAGTACCTGTACGAGGCCGTTGAACAGGTACTCGCCGCTGCGCAGCAGGCCGCCGAGCACGCCGGTGACGATGCCCACCGTCAGACCGATCGCGAGGCCGATGCCGGCCCGCTGCAGCGAGACGGCCAGGTCCGGGCCGAGGACGCCCTGCTGCCACAGATCGGCGGCGGACTTCACGATCGACGTCGGCGCCGGAGCGTACGTCTTCGAGACCACTGCGCTCCGGGCGAGTACCTCCCAGGCAAGGAGGATCGCGACCGGGGTCGTGTAGACGCCCAGTGGCCAGCGCAGGCGCTCGCGGAGTGTGCTGAGCGGCGTCCGGCGGCGGGCGTCGCGCGGCAGGAACACCTCGCGTTCCCGCGCGCCCGTCGTCCCGGCGTCCGAGCGCTCGGTGACGGCCGGCGCCTTGAGGCTGAGCTCGGTCATGCCGCCACCGCCAGCACGCTGCTGTAGTGCGAGGCGTCGCCGACGAGCTGCTCGCTGCGTCGCCCGTCGACGCCGGTTGGCACCTCTCCCGCGACCGTCACCCGGTTGAGGCGGCGCGGGTGATCGTCGTAGTTGTCCACCCCGTAGTGCTGGGTGATCCGGTTGTCGAAGATCAGCAGCTGGTTCGGGGACCAGGTCCAGCGCAGGATGTTCTCCGGACGCGTCACGTACGACTGGAGGATGCGGAGCAGATCGGCCGAGTCGGTGCTCGACAGGCCGACGATCCGCTTGGCGAATCCTCCGATGAACAGGCCGCGTTCGCCGGTCAGCGGGTGCACCCGCACGACCGGGTGCTCCGCCTCGTAGGGCGTCGAGACGAAGATGCGGTCGTACTCCTGCCGCTGCGCGGTCGAGACTGCGGGGCGCGCGTAGTCGTACTGGTTGGTGTGCACGACGCGCAACGTGTCGGCGAGAGCGCGCAGCGATTCGGGCAGGTCGCGGTACGCCGCGGCAGCGTTGGCGATGAGCGTCTCGCCGCCGTACGGCGGGATCACGACGGGCCGGAGCGTGGTGAGCTGCGGAGGGTTGACCACGAAGGTGACGTCCGCGTGCCACTCGTTGGCCTTGGACGTCTCACTGTCGACGGCGAGCACGTTCGTCGTGTCGTCGGCGGCCGGCACGTTCGGGTGGGCGGTCGTCAGCTCGCCGAACCACCCGGCCACCCGCTCCTGGCCGGCGTTGTCGAGCTGCACGCCGTCGAACACGATCGCTTTGTGCTCGTTGAGAGCCTCTCGGAGCGTGGTGACCGTCGAGAGGTCGGGGGGCGCCGTGAGGTCGACGCCCTCGATGACCGCGCCGATGCGGCCGGTGAGCTTACTGATGGACAGAGACATGAGGGGTCCCTCCCGGACAGGCGGGCACACCAAGGGGTGCTGGGGATCGGAGAGCTGAGTGAAAGGGCTGGTACTGCGCGGGACTGACCGGGCGCACACCGAAGTCCAGGTCGACCGGAGGAAGAATGAGTGGTCGCAGGGCAGCCGCTGCAGCCGCGTTCTCAGCGACCGCGTCGGCGTGCGCGATCGGACTCCCGCCTCATACGAGAAGGGCAGGAGACAGAGAGCCCTCAGGAAGTGGATACGACGGTCCCGGAGGGAGGCATCGCAGCGCGGGCGGTTTCACACCGCCTCAGTTCGGCGCGCAGCGACTGCGACACCGACTGCTGCCGGGAACCGATCGCCCGGTCAGCGACAACAAAACGCGCTGGAGACGTGCGCCAGATCGATGTGGCGCCGCCGAGTCAGGTCCACGCGCGGGTTCATGGAACGGGAGTTCAGCAGACACCCGCCGCGTCGGTCAATGCTTTCCCGGACAGGTCTTGCATCGCGGACAGGGAGAACCTCTCCGCCTCTTCGGGACGCGTCGACGCGACGGAAAACGCCGTGCACTCCCCCGGGTCGGCGATGATCCAGGATGTACGCGCACGCCGCGCCACACCCCACGTGTGCCTGAGGACGCTCGCGAGTGCCGGTCGAGGGAGGGGCGGCTGCGCCGCCCGAGCGCCGGGTTCCTCCCGGGTCACGTCGGCACGTCGCATGCTTCGGCACTCTTGGCGCCGCGAGGCCGGTTCGCCCAGCCGCTCGCACCATGTCCCGCTCTTCATACGAGAGGTCGGCCTGCGAGGCCTACGCTTGACAAGCCCGGCCCTCATGGGTGGGAAAACACACTCTCTGAGCACTCTTCGAGGCTGCGAGGGTTGGTCATGCTCACCTGCTGTTTCTGCCCGTTCCCGGCCGCTGTTGGTCATGCGTTGGTCGTGTGACCAACCCTTCCCCGAGGCGTCCGTCCTCGGGGCTGCCGTCAGCCGTCCCCGACTGCGACCAGGGGTCCCCGCCGCCTGCGGCCGCGGCTGCCACCGCCGCTCAGCTGGTCCCCACCGGCCGCCGCCGGATCCTCCGCCTCGCCCACCACTGGCCATGGAGCGGTGTGATCACCGAGGCCCTGACTCGGCTCGAAGCCCTGCCGAACCCCGGCTGACCGCACGTTCCCTTCCCTGCGAGCAGCACCACCCCGCCGGAGCCGTGGATACCGGCGCACACCCGACGCGAGCAGCCGGGCCCTCACCCTGCCCACCATCAGCCCAGCACACCGAAACGGCCCGCCAATCGCACTGACGAGCCGTCATGAAAACCGAGGTTGAAAGGTGTTCACAAGGCTCCGGTGATCTTGAAAGCAGCCCAGAACAGCGGGTTCTCTGCGGCCTGTTGATCCAGGTGGCTTCGCCAGTCCGGAAGTACCGAGTCGATGGCCGACTCGGCGGAGAGCAACGGCCCTCCATGGGAGGGCACTTGCCAGTGACTCGCCCGGAGGTATCGAGTGGTGTCGGCGAAAGCGGTGTGAGGGTTCACGCCGGCTCCGAGATAGGCGTGGAGTACGGCAGAGAAGACGACGCCTTGCAGATCCGTGATCTCCCACAGTGTGGAAACGACCGCCTTGGCTCCTCGGGCCAGGAACGCGGACTCGAGACTGCGCAGGGTCTGCACGGTACGACCGGTCCCTTCGTGCGTGCCGGTTCTGCAAGCGTTCAAGACGACCAGGTCGACGCTGCTGAAGGTGCCTTCGGCGAGGATTCTGCTCGTGGTCAACGTGGCCGCTCCCAGCGAACTGCCTTGCAGCACGAGTCCAGCAGCCCAGCGGTTGAGATGTGTCAGGCCGTGCGACGCCACATGGACGATCCGCGCCCTGGACATCGCTTCCAGAGCACGGTCGGGGGTCGCCTCCTCTTGCGTGAGGACCTCCGCATGGTGGTGGAGGTCAGCGATCAGGTCAGCCTCGCAGAGCGGTCCGCCGATCGACTCGAAGCCGGGCACGCCATCACCGCTGTGTGCCACCACAAGGACCTCGACCGCGGCTGGCTGCCGCTGGGACCTGTCGATGGCCGTTGCGAGGCGAGCTGTGGGAGCGTAAGCCACGTGATCAAAAAGGTCGCTCAGTGTCACGGTCCGCGGGGCATGAAGCGTCGCGGCATGGAGCGGCAGTAGTTCCAGCGGGGCCGCGGGACTGAGCATCAACCGACGACAATCATAAGGTGCGACCATTTTGGCGATCGCCTCAGCTATTTCAGTGCAGCCAGCGAGGGCTTGTTCCAGGACGCGATACCACAAACGTCCGGGAGCATCCTGGGGTAGCTTTGCCCATCCCCTTACGAACTCAGGGGAGCGCCCGAGAGAAACTTCCTCACATGAAACCAGGTCGAAGTGCGCGCGGCCCGCACGAGTCCTGCATGCGGCAAGCTGGAGCATCCCAAACTGGTTGATCAGGTGCACGAAAACCGTGCGTTCATCCAGCAGAGGCATGTCGGCTTCGCCGATAAAATCCGTTTGCAACCTCCCTCGAGCCGCGGTCGCCCTGAGGAGTTCCAAAGTGCGCTGCCGTTCTTCGAGAGCGTCCTTCAGCTCCACTTCGGCCTCATGCACGCCTTCTCCATCTAGCAGGCGCAAGGCCTGCCGCGCACGCGTCCCGGCGAGGCGGCGCGCGGCGGACATGAAGTGTCGGAACTCAGTGGTGTCGGAGGCGAGAGCGAGTTCGTCCTGAATATCCTCGCTTTTCGCGTTCTCACAGCTCTGGAAAGCCGCCTCAGCGGCCTGGTCAACGCCTTCGAGGGCCATCCTCTGCTTTATGTTCTGTGTCTCGTCGCCAATGAGTCGACGGAGCGCCGTGATCGCGGCGTCCTTGCACCGGACGAGCAACTCTGCCGGTAGTCCTAGCCAGATGCTGCCCACAGCCCTCACTTCACCGTCGCCCACAAGCCGGACGACGCTGAGGCGGGTGTACCCGACGGTCGCAAGATGCAGGAGTTCCCAGGCATGTTCCACCCAGGCGAGGGAGTAGGTGTACGGAGCGCGCACAGGAGGGCCCGGGTCGCCGGGAGGCAGGGGAAACTGCAACCAAATCCTGATGCCGTCGCCGTAGTCTTCGACTTGGAACCCGTATCGCGCTCCCGTCTTCATCAACACTCGCACGGATGCCAGATGAGCGTCCGTCTCAGCCGTGGCCAGCCAGACTGGGTGAGGACCCACCCGCGTATGAAGCAAGCGGGTTCCACAAGTGACGATTTCTTCGACCACCCAATCGGGTACCGAAGCGCTCAGATCGCTCGGATTCGGCTCCCACAAGAGAGCATCGTCTCCCATCAGTGGGGCTTTATAAAAACCCTTTCCCTCAACGAGACACTCTTCCGCATACTGATCGTCCCCCGTCCCGGAAGTCATCAGTGCGAGCTCGTATGCCGTCAGGTGAGACATGACCTCGAACATCTGGGCGTCCCATGCCTCAAGGTCTTCACGCAGCCCCGCGAGGAATTCCGCCGAAGGTTCCCTGATGCGATCTACCGCGTCCTCCAGATCCTTGCGGCGATGCAGGCGCTTCGCGACCTCCGCGAGATCAGGTCTGTCAGTCAGCCCCGGTCTGGCTCGCAGGACGTCTTCCGTCCGATTGATCTTGATCCAGCCACCGGAGACAAGGGCTTGCAGACACGCACTCGCCCTTCCGGTGGCTGATTCGTGAAGGAGGTCCGGCGGCAACGAGGCGTAGGGATCCGCGACATTGCGGAGGAAGGTTTCCAGGACCTGGTTCGGGAGGCACCATACGCTCGTCAGTTCCTCGCGTACCGTCTCCGTGGATTGGGTCGAAAGTCGGCGTCCAGCCCACAATTCGATCAGTAGCACATGGAACCCGGAGACGTCCCACCACCGTTCCCACGGCACACCTCGCTTTCGAACCGTGCGCAGAACAGGCATGACGAGGTCTCTGACAACCACGGGACCGGGCACCCTGGAATCGACAAGAGCGCTCGATCGGAGGTGGTCACTGATGGCCTGCGGAGAGCTGCCCGTGATGTCTTCCGCAGCGATGCGAGCCAGCAGGGCGGCGAGCGCCGGCGGCTCGTCCGCGACCCATGAGGGGAACATGTCGTAACGGCTCGGGTCGGGCCCCAGTTCGCGGCAGACCCGAGCCGTGAGGCTGTCGACCCAGGTGGAACGCATCCGGAACAGGTTGTCTCGCATCAGGCGCCCCCAGCTTCGCAACGATGCACAAGTGCCACGGCAGTAAGTCTGTGGCACCTGCAAGTTGCCGCGATACTAGAGGACTTCCAGCCACCAGATCCGCTGCAGAAGCTCGCTGCCCGAGCCATCCGGAAGGACACACGCCGATGCCGCACGCTCCCTCGACAGTCGCTCAAGTAGTGATCGTGCTTTTCCTGGTCCTGCCCGGCGTGAGCTACCAGTTCGTCCGCGAACGAGCGCGCGGCCTGGCTCCGGTCCACAAAGACCTGGGTGAACGCGTACTCCGAGCGGTGACGGCGGGCATCGCTCTCGACACCGTCTACGTCTTGCTCGCAGGCCCTTGGTTGGTGCACCGGGTCTACGACCGTCGCAACGGCTGGCTGACGGGTGCGGCAGAGAATCCTCGTGTCGCGGCTCTGGCGGCGGCAACCCTGTTGATAGCCGTTCCGGCTGTCGCCGCGTGGCTCACGTCCTGGCTGGGGTCGCGAGGCAGCGGGTCGACCTATGACCCGACCCCCACGGCATGGGACTGGATCTTCCGACGTCGGAGCCACTGCCTGGTGCGAGCGCGGCTGAAGAGCGGCCGTTGGATCGGCGGGTACTACGGCGAAGACTCCTACACGTCGAGCTACCCGCAAGCCCCGGACCTGTATCTGCAGACCGCTTGGGCCGTGTCCGCCGCCGGAGTGTTCGAACGCCCGCTGGAGGATTCCGGCGGGCTCTATATTCGGATGGATGATGTGGAGTGCCTCGACTTCATCGAAGTAGCTCCCGCGACTGCAGACGGAGACGCGACCAGTGACCGAAATACGACCGCGGTTGGACCCCAACGGGAAGAGGGGCTACAGGCCCGTCGGCAGACGGCCGGAGCCGACCCAGGCTCCGCCCACGCCCCCTCCGACCACTGAGCCGGAAACGGTTGCGTCCGACGAGGAGTGACCCGGCAGGCACCCGCGGCACGGACGTCGCCCGTCCTTGCCCGCACGGAGTGGACCAACGTGCCGATGAACCCCTGCCCCGGCAGCCTGTACCGATTGTGAGGACCCACTTGCACATCGCGCCCCTCAGCCCCGAAGACCCCTCCCAGCTGGGCGGCTACGAGCTGCTCGGGCGGATCGGGCAGGGCGGTATGGGGCAGGTGTACCTGGGGGAGTCGCCGGGCGGGGAGCCGGCCGCGGTGAAGGTGATCAAGCCGTCCGTCGTGGACTCCGAGACCCGGCTCAGGTTCGCTCAGGAGGTGGAGATCCTCAAGGCCGTCTGGGGAGCTCGCATCGCCGCCCTCCTGGACGCCGACCCGGACGCGGATCCGCCGTGGCTGGCGACCGAGTACGTCGAGGGGCTGGACCTCAGCAGGCATGTGAGCAGGCACGGTCCGCTCGACGCCCTGCTCACCGCCTCGCTGGGCGCGACGCTCGCGGAGGCGCTGGCGACGGTTCACAAGCAGGGGCTGCTCCACCGTGATCTGAAGCCCGCCAACGTGCTGCTCGGCCCCAACGGGCCCAAGGTGATCGACTTCGGGCTCGCGGTGTTCGCGGAGTCCAGCGTGTCGCTGACCGCGGCCAACACGGTCGTCGGCACCCCCTCCTACATGCCTCCGGAGCAGGCGAACGGCGAGAAGCCGCTGACACCCGCGGTCGACGTGTACGCGTTGGGTGCCGTGCTGCTGTTCGCGGCCTCGGGGCATGCTCCCTACCGGGCCGACAACATCCATCTCCTGTTCCACCAGGTCGTCGATCCGGCGACCGCGCCCGACCTCTCGGGAACGCCGGAGGAGCTGGTGCCGCTGCTGACGGCCATGCTCGCCCACCGTGCCGAGGACCGGCCGACGCTCGACGACGTCGTACGGCGGTGCCGGACCCTGATCGAGGCGCGGGGGTTCAAGGTCGCCCAGGCACGGCGCCGGCTCACGAACCACACGGCCGCCCCGGCGCATGTACTCGACGACCTGCTCGCGGTGGATCGTCCGGCCGGGGCGGGACCGGCAGCGCCGGACCGGGCGTGGACGGCCCGTGTCCCGGCCGATGCCGAGCCGAGTCGACTGGAGCCGGAGACGCCGGCGACCGAGTCGGCCCGCCAGAGGCCGGGCGGATCGCGGCCCACCCATGGGGATTCCGCGGTGCCCGCCCCGCCGACGCCTCCCGCCCAGGTGCCGTCCTCCACGGATCCGCGCCTCATCCTCGCCCGCGTCGAGACCTCCACGCCCCCGCCCGCCGACGGCACACCCGCCCCCACCGCGGTGGGGCGAGAACCGACGGAGCGGGCCACGGAGCCGGACGGCGCACGGTCCCCGGTACGCCCGGCGGGCCGAGGCCGTGTGAGCAGTGGGGACAGCAGCGTCCGACGGCGCTCGCTGCGGCATTCCGCCCAGGCCCGGACCACCGCGCAGCGGCTGCGCGAGGCATACGCGGCCAGTACACCCTTCTGACCCGTACGCCCGCGCGACCAGCGATAATGGGCGGGCTCTGAAGGGGGGCCTGACCATGCACGACCGAACCGCCTCAGGAGGCCACGGGTGACCGCCGTCCAGACCAGCGCGGAGCAGAGTGGCGTCCCGACCGGCCAGGACCAGTACCCGGCCGGTGCCCAGGTGGTCGTGCGGGACGAGGAGTGGCTGGTCAGAAGCTCCATGCCGACGGCCGAGGACGGCACCCGGATCGAGGTGGTCGGGGTGTCGGAGTTCGTCCGCGACCAGGAGGCCGTGTTCTTCTCCGCCCTGGACCGCATCGAGCTGCTCGACCCGCGCGAGACGTCTCTCGTCATGGACGACTCCCCGAACTACCGCCGCTCCCGGCTGTTCCTGGAGGCGGTCCTGCGCCGCACCGCGCTCCCCCAGTCGGAGCGCCGGCTCGCCCTCGCGGACTCGTTCCTGATGGACCCGCTGCCGTACCAGCGGCGCCCCGCCGAGCTGGCCCTGTCCGGCGGGAATCTCCGCCCGCGGTTGCTGATCGCGGACGTGGTGGGTCTCGGCAAGACCCTGGAGATCGGTCTGACGCTGGCCGAGCTGATCCGTCGCGGCCGGGGCGAGCGCATCCTGGTCGTCACCCCGCAGCATGTGCTGGAGCAGTTCCAGCACGAGCTGTGGACACGGTTCGCGATCCCGCTGGTGCGGCTGGACTCGGTCGGCATCGAGCGGATCCAGCGGGAGATCCCGGCCGGCCGCAACCCCTTCACCTCGTTCAAGCGGGTCATCGTCTCCATCGACACCCTGAAGAACACCGACCAGTACCAGCACCATCTGGAGCAGATCCGCTGGGACGCGGTCGTCATCGACGAGTCGCACAACCTGATCAACCGCGGTTCGCTGCGCAACCAGCTCGCACGCACCCTCGCACCCCGCACCGACGCCCTGATCCTGGCCTCCGCGACCCCGCACAACGGCGACGCGAAGTCGTTCGCCGAACTGATCGGCCTCCTCGACCCGGTGGCGATCCGGGACCCGGAGAACTACCGCGCTGCCGACATCGAGCACCTCTTCATCCGCCGCACCAAGATCAGCCCCGAGGTGCGGGAGCAGATGAAGGGCCAGTGGGCGGACCGCGGCCCCTCCCATTCCGTGCACTGTCCCGCAACTCCCGCCGAGGAGAAGATCTTCGAGGAGCTGGCCGCCGTCTGGCTGCCCGGGGACGGCGGCACCTCGGTGAGCTCGGTGCCCCTCTTCCCGTACACGCTGCTGAAGTCGTTCCTGTCCTCCCACGCCGCGCTGCGGGCGACGGTCTCCGCGCGGACCAGGACGCTGGAGAAGAAGGACGACCGGCGAGGCACCGAGGCCGAGCTGGCCGCCCTGGGCCGGTTGTCGGAGCTGGCCGCCGGCCTGACCGAGGCCGACTCCGCGAAGTTCGCCGCACTCGTACGGCAGCTGCGCGAGGAGATCGGCGTCGGACCCGGGTCGGACGAGCGGGTCGTGGTCTTCTCCGAGCGCGTGCAGACACTGGAGTGGCTGGCCGAGGTGCTGCCCGCGGCACTGGGGTTCAAGGGACGGGCCGCCCGTGACTGCGTCCGGATCATGCACGGCGGCCTCTCCGACGAGCAGCAGATGGCCTGTGTCGAGGAGTTCGGCCTGGCCGACACGCCCGTACGGGTCCTGCTGACCGGCGACGTGGCCTCCGAGGGCGTCAACCTGCACCGCCAGTGCCACCAGCTGGTGCACTACGACGTGCCGTGGTCGCTGATCCGTATCGAGCAGCGCAACGGCCGTATCGACCGCTACGGGCAGGCCCGTCCCCCGGAGTTCCGCGCGCTGATCCTGACCAGCGAGGTCGAGGGCGCCAAGGACGACACCGTGGTCGCGGAGCGGCTGCTGGAACGCGAGGACCAGGCCCACCGGTCGCTGGGCACCGCGGAGGCGGTGACCGGCCTGTACCGGGCGGAGGCGGAGGAGAAGTCCCTCATCCAGGACCTGCTGCGCGGCCGGACCGTGGACGAGTCCCTGGACGCCCGCCGCTCCGGCACGGACGGTGAGGACGCGGGCCTGGACGACTTCCTCGCGGACTTCTTCGGCCCGGTCGGCGAGGACGCCTCACAGGCGGACGGCGCGGAGCCGGACGGCTCGACCGCGACGAGTGGCCCCGGTACGGAGCCGTCGGCGGGCCGGGCCGCCGCGAGCCCCGTCGTCCCCCGCCTCTTCGACTCGACCGCCCACTTCCTGGACGAGGCCCTGCGCGAGGTGTACCCGGACGCCCGCGACCGGCTGGACCTGGACCGCGACCAGCAGTCGGGCCTGCTCTCGTTCCGCCCTCCGACGGAGCTCGTCCACCGTCTCAAGGCGCTCCCCATGGACTATCTGCGCGAACAGCGGCTGCGCGAGCGCCTGCTCGTGACGTTCAACCGCCGCCTCGCCGAGCACTCCCTCCAGCGGGCCCGGGAGTCGTCCACGTCGAGCTGGCCGGAGATCTCCCTGCTGACGGACCTGCACCCGGTCGTCGAGTGGCTCACCGACAAGGTCCTCGTCGGCATGGGCCGCCAGGAGGCCCCGATGATCACGGCGAACGTGGCCGAGCCCGTCTACCTCGTGCAGGGCGTCTACTCGAACAAGCTGGGCAGGCCCACGGTCGTGAAGTGGATGGGGGTCACCTGGCTGGAGGCCACCGGCAAGGGGCTGGTCGACGACGACATGGTGTCGCTGCTGCGCCGCTGCGGTGTCGGCCCCACCATGGCGAACAAGCTCCGCTACCGCGAGCCCGCGCCGCTGCGCGCGGCTCTCCCCCATGTGCTGGACACGGCCGAGGCGTTCCTCAACACCCACCGCGACGCCTGGGACGAACCGCTGCGCGAGCCCATCGAGCAGTACAAACGACGGCTCGGCACCTGGCGGCAGCCCACCCTCGCCGGGGAACGCACGAAGGAACGCCTGGCCGATCTCGCCGACTCCCTGCTGACGACGGGCAGGCCGCTGCTGCGGGTCCTCGCGGTTCTCGTGCCGGACCCGGACCGCAAGAAGGACGACGGCGGGCCGCCGCTCGTCTCCCTCACCGTCCCGTCCGCGCCCGCCGCCCCGTGACCCATGGTCTGTGACCTTCTGAGAGAAGCCCTGTCATGACGTACGACTCCCTGGTCAACCGCGGCGACTACTTCTCGGCCCACTATCTGGCCGAGGTACTGCCCAAGGACCTCAAGTCGGGCCTGCTGCAGGCGTGGAAGGAACGCGAGGAGGCCGCGAAGCCGCCCGCCGGGGACGAGCGGGGCACGGAGGACGAAGCCCTCACCCTGGCGGCGCCCGGCGGCGGTGAACTGCCGGTGACGCCCCGCGCCGGGCTCCGGGCGCTGCGCCGGGACTACTTCCGGGCCCGGTCCTCCTTCGCCCTCCCCGAGGACGAGGACGGCATCCCCGTAGTACGGGAACTCGACGAGGAGAAGGCGACCTACGGCGACCCGAAGTGGCGGGAGCGCGTACGGGCACTGAACGCCGAGGTACTGCGTGCCCTGGGGTACGACGCCAAGCCTCGCACCCTCACGGTCGTACGCGCGGGGCAGACCTACGAGGTCCCGGTCGCCCACGCCGAGAAGGGGCTGCTCGCGCTCGACTGCGGGTGGGCGGCCGAACCGGACGCCGCGGTCGACCCGAAGGGTCGGGGCCGATTGCTGGAGCCGGTGCCGCTCGACGGTACGGCTCCCGTGGAGACCGGCGACAAGCTGGCCAAGTTCCTGTTCGCCTGCGAGGAGCCGCCCCGGTACATCCTGCTGCTCGGCGGCGGAGTGATCATCCTCGCCGACCGTGCGGTGTGGGGCGAGGGCCGCTACCTCGGTGTCTCCCTGGACACCGCGCTCCAGCGCAACGACACCAGGGCGGGCGGCGAACTCGACACGGTGGCCGCGCTGTTCGGCGCCGACTCGCTGCGCACCCCGGAGGAGGGCGGCGAGAACCCGCTCTCCGAACTCGTCGGCAAGTCGGCCAAGCACGCGGTGGGGGTCTCCAGCGAGCTGCGCGACGGCCTGCGCAAGAGCGTCGAGCTGATCGCGGGCGAGGTGCTGGACCGGCTGCGCGAGCAGGGCGTGCGCCCGGAGGACATCGGCGAACTACCTGAGTTGGGGAGGCAGTTGACCCGCGAGTCGCTGCGCTACCTCTACCGGATCCTGTTCCTCCTGTACGCCGAGGCCCGCCCCGAGCTCGGCATCCTGCCGGCCGACTACCCCGAGTACCAGCAGGGGTACGGGCTCGGCCGGCTCGGCGAGCTGATCGCCGACCGGGAACCGATCAGCGACACCGCGCGCAACGGCTTCTACCTGTACGAGTCCCTGGACCTGCTCTTCGGCAAGGTCCAGGACGGCTACCGCCCGCGCCGCACCCACGGCGTCGACGCCAAGACCAGCGAGGACGTCGGCCTGCGGTTCGAGCCGCTGCACAGCAAGCTGTTCGAGCGGGACGCCATCCGGCTGATCGGCGCGAACAGCCTCCTCGATCCACGCCACGACTCCGACGAGGCCCTGGCCCGGGGCGAGTCCGTCCGCTACCTCGACACCCGCCTGCGCAACGCCACGCTCCACCAGGTGCTGCACAGCCTGATGATCACCCAGGGCAAGCGGGGCGAGCGCGGCGGCTTCATCTCGTACGCCCAGCTCGGCATCAACCAGCTCGGCGCGGTGTACGAGGGCCTGATGTCGTACAGCGGCTTCATCGCGGGCGAGGAGCTGTACGAGGTCGCGAAGGGCGGCGACCCGAAGGACGGCTCCTGGCTGGTCCCCAAGTCGAAGATCGACGAGTACCCGGACTCGGTGTTCGTACGACGCCGGGACCGGCACACGGGCGAGGACAGGCGGGTGAGCTACGCCCCGGGTTCGTTCGTGTACCGCCTCTCCGGCCGCGACCGGCAGACCTCCGCCTCGTACTACACGCCGGAGTCCCTGACGAAGGTGACCGTGCAGCTCGCCCTCCAGCAGCTGCTCACCGACGAGACCGAGGCGAAGGACCTGCTGAACTGGCGGATCTGCGAGCCGGCCCTCGGCTCCGGCGCGTTCCTCAACGAGGCGATCAACCAGGTCGCCGCCGAGTATCTGCGGCGCAGGCAGAGCGAGTTGGGCCGGTCGATCGACACCGAGCAGTACGCCGTCGAGCTCCAGAAGGCGAAGGCGTACATCGCGCTGCACAACTCGTACGGCGTCGACCTCAACGAGACGGCTGTGGAGCTGGCCGAGGTCTCACTGTGGCTCAACACCATGCACCCCGGTATGGAGGCCCCCTGGTTCGGCCTGCACCTGCGGCGCGGCAACTCGCTGATCGGCGGGCGGCGGGAGGTGTACCCGGCCGACCGTCTGAAGAAGGGCGGCTGGCTGGGAACCACTCCCGAGCGGTTCCCGCTGGCGGACGCGGTGGCGGGTGAGCGGCTGCCGGAAGGCGCGGTGCACCACTTCCTGCTGCCCGCGAAGGAGTGGGGAGCGGTCGCGGCCGAGAAGGAGGCGAAGGCGCTCGCGCCGGATGCGGCGAAGGCGCTGGGCACCTGGCGGAAGGCGATCACGAAGTCGCCTACGGCGAAGCAGACGGCCCGGCTCCAGGGGCTGGCCCGGCGGGCCGAGTACCTGTGGGGGCTGGTCGTACGGCGGCTGGAGCTGTCGGAACGGGACATCTCCCGGCGGATCGAGGTGTGGGGCGCGGAGGGCGACTGGCTGCGGCGGCCGGAGGTCGCGGTGCAGCGGGACGAGGTGCTGGCCGACCTCGAGGCCGAGGACACCCCGTACTGGCGGCTGAAGACGCTCATGAACACGTGGTGCGCGCTGTGGTTCTGGCCCGTGCAGAGCGCTGCGCTGCTGGACGGTACGGACGAGAAGTACGCGCGGGCCGAGGCGTTGGCGGAGCGGGCGGCGCAGTTCGAGGCGGCGGGCGTTTCTGCGGCCGGTGAGGACGACTCCGGGGTCCTGCTGGCCTGGGAGGCGGACGCCCTGCCGGGGTTCGCGGCCGAGCCCCAGCAGATGACGCTGACCCGGGATTCGGTGTCGCGCCGCCGCACCGGGCGCCGCGCGGAGCAGGTCAAGGGGCAGCGCCGGGAGGTGATTCCGCTGGCCTCGCTGGACGACTGGCTGGACTTCGCGGAGGCGTTGCTGGGTACGCAGGACGTTCCGGGTGAGTCGCTGGTGTCGACGTTCGAGACGCTGGACGACCTGTCGGTGTACGAGGACGAGCTGCCCGAGTGGATGGGCATGGACCGGTTCCAGTGGCTGGAGAACCGGTTCCTTTGGGCGGGCGTCGCGAAGGATGTGGCCAAGGCTCAGGGGTTCTTCCACTGGGAGCTGGAGTTCGCGCAGGTGTTTGCGCGGGGTGGGTTTGAGTTGCAGGTGGGGAATCCGCCTTGGGTTCGGCCGCGGTGGCATGAGGATGTTGTTCTGGCCGAACTGGAGCCTTGGTTCGTATTGGCAGAAAAGCCGAGTGCGGCAGAGTGGCGGCTCCGCAAGGAAGACGTACTGGCCACTCGTTCACACAGTCGAGATTTCCTTCTCAGCGAGCTGGCTACTCATGCAGGGGGCGTCGCTACGCTAGGAAGTCTGGCCACGTATCCGCTCCTTCTCGGAACCCAAGGCGACCTTTACCGGGCCTTCATGGGCGTGGTGTGGCAGCACATCGCGTCGGGCGGCAGCGCTGGCATGATCCATCCCGACACGCACTTTGCTGGCGTCCGTGAAGGAACCATCCGAGCCGCCGCCTATCGGCACCTTCGAGTCCATGCACACTTCGTGAACTCAGCGAACTGGGCGTTTGAAGACCTTGACCGTGGTTGGGAATTCGGACTGCACATCTATGGAGCAGCACAGGAGCCTGATTTCCTACACCTCAGCGAGCTCCGTGATGCAGAAATCTTGCCCGATTCGCTAACTCATGACGGACAAGGACCAGCCCCTGGTATCAAGCACAACGGCTTGTGGGACATCCGCCCGCACCGGGAGCGCGTCGTACATGTCACACCAGACTTGCTGGCGAGTTGGCATGCTTTGACGGGCTCGACCGGTGGAGCGTCACAGACTCCCCTGCTGTACCCAGTCCTTATCGGCGAACAAGGAGCCATCGAGGCCCTGGCTGCCTATCCCAACAGCCTGGCCGACTACCACCCAATGATCTCAAGGGGGTACGACGAGGCCGGAGCCAAGAGGGAAGCCTTGATTCGTTGGGCAAACCAGGCGGTCCCTGAACTCGGGGATGTCATTCTCCAAGGACCGCACTTCGCATCAGCGCTTCCCTTCTCAAAAGAACCGAGGGTCCCCTGCCGGAGCAATAGAGACTGGGATCTGCTCGCCCCGACGCAACTGCCCGAGAGATACGTCCCCGTGACCAACTATGTTCGGGCCGCCGATGAGGTGACGTACCTCGCGGCCCAGGACTCATGGTCCGGAAAGCCGTTCACTGCATTCTTTCGGTTGGCCTGGCGGAGGATGATCCCTTTCAACACCAGCCGCAGCCTGCAAGCCGCTCTCATTCCGCCCGGTCCTGCTCACATCCACACCGTGCAGTCCATGGCCCTGACCGACAATCGCCTTACCGCTCTCAATGCGGGTTTCTGGGCAACGCTGCCTCTCGACTACCTACTTCGCATCACCGGCCGCTCCGACCTCCAGACCGGCGAGGCCCGCAAAATGCCCGCCCCCGACCCAACGCATCCCCTCGCCGCCGCCCTCCTCCTACGCACCCTCCGCCTAAACGCCCTCACCACCCACTACGCCCCCCTCTGGAAGGAGCTGTTCGACCCGCGCTGGGCAGGCTACGAAGACTGGGTCAACCCCCACTGGCCTCACCTCCCGTCCCTCGCCGGGGGCCTCAAGCCGACCTGGCAGTACAGCACCCCACTCCGCACCGAGCACGAGCGCCGCGCTGCGCTCGTCGAACTCGACGCCCTCGTCGCCGTCTGGCTCGGAATCACCGCCGACCAACTCGCCGCGATCTTCAAGTCTCGCTATCCGCAGCTGTACGACTACGAGTCGGCGACCTACTTCGACGCTAACGGCCGAAAGATCGCGGGCGACTTCAACACATACGGCCACGGCCAGACCAAGCAGGACTACGTCGATCTCCTCGCCCACTTGGAAGACCCGGAGCACACTCCGCCCCCGGAGGGCTACCAGGCCCCCTTCTACAAGGCCGACCGGGAGGCTGAGATGAGGGCCGCACACGCACACTTCCAGGCCCGGCTGGACGCGGAGATCGCCGCCGGGCGCTGGACGCCGCCCATCCGCGAAGCGGTACAGGCATAGCTGGCGGCCCCTGCCGGACACAGCTCTGCCCCTGGCACATGACCAGGGGCAGAGCCCTACCTGACGGCGAAGCCGACAAACGCGGTCCAAGCCTCAGCATCGACGGCAAGGCCCGGTCGGCTCGTGTCCTTGGAGTCCCGCACGTGGATGGCGTGAGCGGAAGTAGCCACCTCAACGCACTGGCCGCCCTCACCACTGCTATAGCTGCTCGTGCGCCACGCAGTAACTTCAGCACCGTCGACGTTCATGTCTCTCCAAGCAGTTTCTCGATGAGTGTCAGCGACTCGCGCGGGGTGAGAGCCTGAGCTCTGAGCAGACCGTACTGCTCCTCCAGTTCTCGGACAGTCCCCCGGTCGGTGTAGAGGCGGCTGTGCTTGTACGCCTCGACGTAGGCGATCCTCCGCGCATCCTGCGTCTCGATCAAGGTGAAGGGACCGGCCAAACCGGCGTGCTCGTCCCGCTTGTTCGGCATCACCTGAATCTCGACGTTGCGTCGTTCGCCGCACAAGAGGAGCTGCTCCAGCTGACCGCGAATCACAGGCTCACCGCCCACAGGGCGCGTCAGCACCGACTCCTCGATGACGAAGCTGATGGTCGGCATCGGGCTGCGGGTGAAGATCTCCTGCCTGGCGAGACGCGCGACAATCCGCTCCTCAATCGTCTCGTCACTCAGCAGAGGGCGCCGCATCGTGAACACGGCCCGCGCGTACTCCTCCGTCTGCAAGAGCCCATTGATGAGGTGCGTGTCATACACGTGAAGCTCAACCGCCTCTCCCTCCAACCGCGCCGCATCCCGAAAGAACGCCGGATACTGCGCCCGAGCAACCTCCTCCTTCATCTCCTGAAGGACCCCACCCGCGTCCAGCACCTCGTCCGCCCGGTCGATGAACTTCGGCGGCGGCACCCGGCGCCCCTGTTCGTACGCGGCGATGGTCGACGCCGAGTAGCCCAGCATCGAACCGAACTCGGCCCGTTCCATCCCCGCCCGTACCCGGAACCGCTTCAACTGGCGCCCGAAGACGCGAAGGATGCCCGAGCCGGCCCCCGCCTCCCGCTCTTCCTCCTCCACGCCGGACTCCTCCTCGGCCGGTCCCGCCGATTCACTCACGTCCCTCACCACCTCCCCGACCAACGCAGCCCCCGCGCCGACCGTCACGCTCCGCCCCGCTTACACCCACACACCGGCCACGTACAGCGACCGCCCGTATGCGCGCCGTATCTCGTCAAGGTAAAACCACCACGTCAGCGTGGACCACGTGAACAACGAAACTTCCCCCGCACCGGGGGTCACTCGCCCCTGCCCCCTCCGCGAATTCGAGATGCGGTTCACGTCCTCCACACGAGGAGCCCGCCTCGCCCGCCGCCTCGTCTCGCACCGGCTGGACTCATGGGGGCACCCGTACACCAGTCACGCCAACGAGACGCTGACGCTGGTCACTTCCGAGCTGGTCACCAACGCCGTACGGCACGGGCACGTCTCCGGTCGGGACTTCCACGTACGGCTGACCGAGACCGCCGGCAGCCCGCGCACCCTGCGCGTCGAGGTCACCGACACCCGTACCGAACGCGTACCACCGCTCGCGCCCGAGGAGCCGCCCGGTGACGAGGAATCGGGGCGTGGCCTGCTCATCGTGGCGCGGCTCGCGTCGCGTTGGGCGGTCGCGCCGCGCGTCGACGGGCCCGGCAAGACCGTCTGGGCGGAGCTGTGGCTGCCCGCAGAGACAACCGCACCGCCGCCGGTCAGCCGCTTTCCCGCCAAGGCCTGACGAGTTTTCGGAAACTCGGGCGTCCGTTGTCAGTCCCCCCGGCTATCGTCGTCCGCCCATGCCTCCGCCAGGAGCACGGCAGACCACAGGGGGACCCGCTGTGACCACCACGCCCGAGGAACGGACCGGGTACCGGATCGCCATCGTCGACGAGGACCCGCTGCGTGCCCGCAAGGAGGCGCGTGAGCTGCTCGCCGCGATCACCATTGCCGACCCCGGCGCCGCCCTGGACGTTCCCCGGCAGCGCACCGCGGCCGGCGGGACGGACAAGGGCGGCCTCTCGGTCGACACCATCGGGGTGCTGATCGGCGCCGGTTCGCTGGTCGCGTCGGGGGTGCAGATCTGGTTGGCGCGTGTGCCGCAGCGGACGATCGTCGTCCAGCGGCCGGACGGCGCGACCCTGCGCATCACCGGGAAGGAGGCCCGCGAGGACGACGAGCGGATCGAACGCTTCCTCGCGGGCGGTGGTGAGGCCACTCCCCGCGCGCACGACGAGAACCTTGGCGGCACTCCCACGGCGGGCTGAGCCCGCATGACCGACAACGACCGGTTCGCCATGCTCGTCGGCGTGTCCACGTATGACAGCGACGCCTACCGCGACCTGCCACCCGTGCGCGCCGACCTGCACTACATGCGGGCGGTGCTGCAGAACACCGAGATCGGGATGTACAACGACTGCGCGATGGTCCCCGAACCGGCGCGCGCGGAGATGCTGCACGCCATCGAGACGTTCCTGGAGGCGCGGCAGCCCAGCGAGACCGCCCTGCTCTACTTCAGCGGGCACGGGGAGTTCTGCGAGGACGACAACCAGCTGTACTTCCTGACCCGGGACACCGACCCGGACGATCTGCCGGGCACAGCAGTACCCGCGGAATTCCTCGAGCGCATGCTTCAGTCGTGCCGGGCCGCCTCGAAGCTGGTGCTGCTGGACTGCTGCTCCAGCGGATCCGTCGTGCAGGGGTGGACCTCGAAGGGGTCCGGGGAGGAGCCCGCACGGCCCGCGCCGAGCACCCTGCTGCGGCCGACGGGCGTGTACTTCATCACCGCCTCCGACGCCCTCCAGTCCGCGTCCGCGATGGCGCCGCGCGGGTCGAGCCTCGGTACGTCCCGGTTCACCGGGGAGATCGTGGAGGGCCTGCGCAACGGGCGGATCAAGGGCGGCGGCTGGATCACACCGGACGACCTGTTCGACTATCTCACCGCGCAGATGGCGCGCGACGGCGTACCTGAGGAGCAGCGCCCCACCAAGTCCACGATCAGGGCCACGCGCAGCCTGCCCTTCGCCCGATCGGTGGCGCGCCCGGTGCACATCCCGGCGCTGCCCCGCGACGCGGCCGAGGCCGGCCGGCGCTCCCCCGCCCTGCTGAAGGCACGGGAACTGGCCGCGCTGGACGCCCGGGACGGCGTCGACTGGCAGCGGCTGCTGCGGTACTACGCGCACTGCCTCACCGCGCAGGCGGCGGCCGGCATGCGACCCGACCGGGACAGCGGGCGCGACTCGAAGTACTTCCTGCTGGGCCAGGGCGAGGAGACCATCCAGTCCGGGCGGGGCTCCACCTTTCCCGCTCCGGGGAAGCTGCCCAGGCCGCAGGGCAGGCCGGCCGGTGCGGACGGCCGTGACGCGGGGGCGCAGCAGGAGTACTGGTACGGCTATCCGGCGATCACGCTGCCGGTGCGGGACGGCGGGGGCCGGGGGCGCCGTACGGCGGTGGAACTGGCGCCGCTGCTCATCCAGCAGATGGAACTCGCGCCGGACGATCAGGGCCGGGACGTGCTCCGGCCCAGTGGTGTGCCGTCCCTGCACACCGGTGTCGTAGCGGAGTTGCTGGACGCGGGTGACGCGGCCGACCTCGTCGCGCGCTGGCAGCCGTCCTGGCAAGAGGGCAACGACGCGCAGATGCTGCTCGCCGTACGGGAGTTGCTGGAGCAGCTGGGGCTGCCGGAACTGGAGCCGCTCGACCCGTCGGCGCTCAGCGAGCGGACGGTGATGCAGGCGCTGCGGCCCGGCGCGCACAACGCGGCCGTCCTGCTGGTGCCCTCGGGTGTGGAGGCCATCGCCACCCAGGCCCTGGTGGACAACCTGCTGCAGATGTCGACGCGGACCGGTCGGATCCCCGGCACCGCCCTGGACGCGCTGCTGAGTGGTGGCGAGGGCGGTGCGCACGGCGCTTGGACCGACGTGGTGGCCCCTGGGCCGTGCAACGAGAGTCAGGAGTCGGTGATCTCCTCGGCGATGACGCGGCCCTTGACGGTGGCGACCGGGCCGCCCGGGACGGGCAAGAGCGAGGTCGTCACCGCCGTCGTCACCACCTGTGTCGCCGCCGGGCAGTCCGTGCTGGTCGCCTCGACGAACAACGAGGCTGTGAACGTCGTGGCCGAACGCTGCGACGACATCGCTCCGGGACTGCTGATGCGGACCGGCAACGCCGAGGCGCTGGAGCGGGAGGCGGCCAAGCTGGAACGGCTGCTCGGCGAGGTCGCCGAAGCCCCGCGACGGGGATCGGCCACCGTGGGCGGGCAGTTGCGGAGCGCCCGCAAGACCGCCGACGGGCTGCGGGCGGAGGCCGCGCACCGTGTCGGTGAGGAGGTGCGGCTGCTGGAGCTGCTCCGGGAGCGGGCGGAGCGGGCGGCCGCGCTGGAGTTGCCGCTGCCGCTCCTGGAAGGCGTCTGGGCGGCGGACGAGGACGGTGTGGCCGCGCTGGGGCGCTGGGAAGACAGGGCGCGGAAGGTGGCCGGGGCCCGTTGGTGGCTGCTCGGCCCGTGGCGTCGGGGGCGGGCGCTGGCCGCGCTGGTCTCGGCGGTGGCCGATGCCCCGGAGGGAGAGCGTCCGGACCGGCCGTCGTGGCCGGGGTGGGCGACCGGGCGGCCGGTGCGGGGCGAGCTGCTGGAGTCGCTGGCGGACGCGGTGGCCGTGGAGCGGGAGGTGCGGGAGCTCGTACCCCGGCACACGGGATGGGACGAGGACGGGCTGAGGCGGTCACGGCTGGAGGCCGCGGACACGCTGTCCGAACTGTCGGCGGAGCTGTCGCGGGCGGTGTCCACCGAGACGCTGACGAGGGCACGCGGGCTCATGGGACAGCGGCTCCAGGCGCTCCGGGGCCGCTCGGGCTACCAGCGGAGCCAGAAGAACCTGATGACGCACATCAAGGGGTGGGCCGTGAGCACCCATTCGGTGCGGCAGCTCGAACTCGCCCCGAAGCTGTTCGACCTCGTCGTCATCGACGAGGCCAGCCAGTGCTCCATCCCCTCGGTGCTGCCGCTGCTCTTCCGGGCGCGCCGGGCACTGGTCATCGGCGACCCGATGCAGCTGGGGCACATCCCCGGCGTGTCACCGCAGCAGGAACAGCAGGCGCGGGTCAGGGCCGGGCTGAGCGCGGCACAGCTGGAGGACCACCGGCTCACGTACCACGTGTACTCCTCGTACCACGCGGCCGAGCAGCACGGCGACTCCGCGCTGCTCCTCGACGAGCACTACCGGTGCCACCCGCGGATCGCCGACATCGTCAACGGCTACTGCTACGCGGGCCGGTTGCAGGTACTTACCGACGTACGGCGGCAGGTCCCGGCGCTCGACCCGGTGGGGGCGGCCGATCCGGCGCCGGTGCTGGGCTGGGTCGACGTACCGCACGGTGAGTCGGCGCGCGGCGGCGACGGGCGGTCCTGGCGCAACGCGGTCGAGGGGGAGGCCGTACGGCGGGTGGTGGACGAGCTGCTCGCGGGGCTGCCGCAGGACGCGACGGTGGGGGTGGTCACGCCGTTCCGGGCGCAGAAGGAGGCACTGGCGCGCGTGTGGCGCGACGACGACCGGGTCCGGGTCGGCACGGTGCACGCCTTCCAGGGCGGTCAGCGCGACGTGATGGTGCTGAGCCCGGTGGCCACCCACAACACGCCGCCGAGGACGACGCACTGGGTCGCGAGCCAGGTCAACCTGTGGAACGTGGCGGTCACCCGGGCCAAGTCACAGCTGATCACCGTGGGCGGTCACGCCTTCTGGCAGGGGCAGAGCGGTCTGCCGACCCTGCTCGCGGGACGCTCGGTGCCGCTGGGAGCGGACGCCGGCGAGGACGGCGGGCCGGTGTCCACGGCATCCTCGGTGCCCGGGTTCCGGGAGGAGCTGGCCGACCGGCTCCAGCAGTACCTCACCGAACGCGGCATCTCCGATCTGGAGCGGGCGGCGGTGGTCGGCGGGCACCCGGTGGATCTGCTGTTCACCGAGGCCGGGGAGAACACGGCGGTGCTGATCGACACCGGCCCGCACAACGGTGGCGACCCGGCACGGCACCTGCGGCTGACCCACGCGCGGGGTGACCTGCTGACCGGGCTGCCGTCCGGGGGCTACGGGGCGAAGGCGTGCCCGGTGGGCCGGACGGTACGGGTTCCGGCATGGCGGATCCTGGCGGGCGGGGAGGCGCTGGCGCCACTGTTCGACTGAACGTGCCGCTGCCGCCGGTTCAGCTGAAGGGCAGGCACCGGACGACGTAGGTCGGACGAACCTCCGGACTGCGGCGTCCATCTCCGTCGGCGCCACGGCAGGCAGCGGCGGAAGGTTCCACACGGGCATGAGTGCGGCCCGGACGTCCGGCCGCAGACGGCGATATGCCTCGGCCGCATGCGGCCGAGCCGGAAGAACGGGAACGTAGAGCGGTTCGGACATCGCGGCTCCCCCTCGGCACTGCCCGCGCACATCCCGCCCCGTCAGGGTCCTGGGCCGCGGGGCGTTTGGAAAGAGAGCCCTTTCGGTCCGGATGGCTGAAGTGTGCAAGTACCTGGTGGAGCTGTGACGCAAGTTGTACTCTTCGTGAAGCTCGGCGGTCGGACGCACCAAGTAGACGGCCCACGTGGAGAACTGAGAGGCAGTCATCAGCCTGCCTCAGAGCCGTCCGCCGTGCGCCGACCAGTTCGATGACCGGGCGGTTGCCGCCCGGCTGTTCCACGATGGGCACGAGGCTTGAACCACCGCATACTCGGTCTGACGGTGCGCAACTTCCGCACACTGACCGACACGAAGCTGCCGCTCGGGCCTCTGACCGTCATGGTCGGCCCGAACGCGGCGGGCAAGTCGAATGTTCTGCAGGCGCTGGGATTCCTGGGCGACGTCTCCCACGGCGGAATCGAAAAGGCGCTCGAAAAACACGGGGGGTTCGACGTCCTGGCCTTCCGCGGAGGCCGGAAGCCGGTGTCACGGATCACGGTCGGGGTCGAGGGCATCTGGTCCGAGTTCGCGTCGGAGGAGAGCCCGGACCGCTACGAGTTAAGTGTTTCCCGCCCCCGACTGCCCGAAGGGGCCAAGGCCCGCCACGCCACGTACCGGCGGGAGCGGTTCGCCCAGCACCCGGTGGACGGCGTGGAGACCTCGGTCGAGCTGACGAGTGGTTCGCTGACGGTCAGCAGCCCACTGGTCCGGCCGTCGAAGCGGGAGGCCGTCGGACGGATGGCATCCGCCCTCCACGAGGACCATGCACTGCCGTTCGCGGAAACCGCCCCCGAGCGCCGGGCCGTGCGCGAGATCGGTCGGCATCTTTACGAGATCCGGGTGTTCGACCCCGATGTACGGGCCGCCCGGAAGCCTGCGCCGGTCACCGAGCGGGGCCGGTACCTGGAGAGCGACGCGTCCAACCTGGCCGACTTCCTCCTGAGCCTCAGGGAGGACAGGGATGCCTGGACGTACCTCCTGGAGGACGTCAGGACCGTGGTCCCGCAGATCCGGGACATCCACCTGGAACTCATCCCGGGGTCCCCGCTGGTGCAGGTGGAGCTGGAGGAAGAAGGCCTTCGCGGTCGCACCCGCCTGAACGAGGCGTCCTGGGGAACCGTCCGCATCCTGTGCATGCTGGCGATCTTCCACGATCCGGCGCCTCCGCTGCTGACGTGCATCGAGGAGATCGACCACGGAATCCACCCGCATGCCCTGAGCCTGCTCGCGGGCAGGCTCCGCGAGGCCAGCGTCCGCGGCCAGTTCCTGGTCACCACCCACTCGCCGGCCCTCGTCAACGAGCTGGAGGCCGAGGAACTCGTCGTGTGCGAGCGGCTGCCGAGTGGTGCCTCCCGCATCCCGGCCCGCCGGCCGGAGGACACACAGCGGGTCATCGAAAAGTCCGAGTACGAGCCGATGGGTGATCTCTGGTTCGCGGGAGCCCTCGGAGGTGGACTGTGAGCGCGAGAACCGCCCGGGGGCGCCGGCGCTCGGTCGTCGTGGTGGCCGGCGAGGGGAACTACGACCGTGAAGTGCTCCGGCACCTGGTCCCGGAGCTGCACCCGGGCGACTGCCCCGACGTGATCAACATGAAGAAGCCCATACGTCTGGCTCGCGCCCAGGCGAAACTCTCTCCTCGGCTCGAAGAGATCAAGAGGTTCGCCCTGGGCGTCGCGGACACGGCGAAGCTGGCCGGGGTGGTCATCCACGTCGACCTCGACGGGGTCGCCGACGAGAGCTACGACAAGCTCCGCAGGCGCATCACCGAGGAGATGCGCGCCACGTTCAAGGACTGCCCCTCGGCCCTGGCTCTGGCGGCCTACGAGATCGAGGCCTGGCTGATGCTGTTTCCCGAGGCCTTCCCGAAGGTCAGGCCGGGCTGGCGGCTGCGGGAAGCCGACTGCCGCCGTGACCTCGCCCGGCTGGAGAAGGCGAAGGAGCATCTCGTCAAGTACCTGGGCAAGCCCCTGTACCGGGAGTCCGACGCTCCCGGGATCATGCAGGCCGCGGTCCGGGGCGGGCACGTCACCGCTCGTCCCGCCGGCAACAACCGGACGTTCCGCGACTTCGCCGGCGACATGTCGCTCTGGAAGAACACCGCCTAGCCAGGTCAGACCCGGTTCACCACCGTATGGGGCCTGTCAGCCACCCCCTATACGGTGGTACCGATCACCAGGGCACCGACCTTGCAAGGGGGACCGTCGTGAAGCCCACCCTGGCCGCCGCGCAGCTCCGCGGCAGTCTGACGCAGTACCTCACGACGACGTACGCCCTGGCCGACGAGGACACCCGCAGCGCGCTCGAGCGCTTTCTCGGACACCCCGAGACCGGCATCTTCCGCGGGCCCTACCTGCGGATCAGGACGCCGTTCCACGTCGCCGACGACGGGTGGGAGCGGGATCTGGAGTGGTCGGCCGGGTTCCCCGGGTTCGCTCCGTGGCGGCACCAGGCGAAGGCCTGGGCGCGGCTGTCCACGCTGCACGGGCCGGCCAGGCCCACGCTGGTGACCACGGGCACCGGATCCGGCAAGACGGAGTCCTTCCTGATCCCCGTACTGGACCACTGCCGACGGCAGAAGGCCGAGGGGCGGGCCGGGGTCAAGGCCGTGCTGCTGTACCCGATGAACGCGCTCGCCACCGACCAGGCCGGGCGCATCGGGGAGTATCTGGCGCGGCCGGAGCTGGCCCGGGTCACGGCGGGCCTCTACATCGGCGACCGGCCCGACACCGACTTCCGGCGGGTGATGACGCGACGCGAGGAGATGCGTCTCTCGCCGCCCGACGTACTGATCACCAACTACAAGATGCTCGACCTGCTGCTGCAGCGCGGCGAGGACCGCGGCCTGTGGGAGGGTGCCGAGCCCGCCTACGTCGTGCTGGACGAGTTCCACACGTACGACGGGGCGCAGGGCACCGACGTGGCCATGCTGCTGCGCCGGCTGGCCGCCGCCACCGGCGCGTCCCGGCCCGGCAGACCACTGGGGTCGATCTGCCCGGTGGCGACCTCGGCGACGCTCGGCGAGGGAGCGCCGGACAAGGAGGCCGGGGGCATCCTCGACGTCGCGGCGCGCGTGTTCGGGATGCCGTTCCCGGCGGACGCGGTCGTCGGCGAGGAGCGGATGACCGCCGACGAGTTCACCGGCACCGTCGACTACGAGCTGCCGGAACCCCCGACGCCGCAGGAGGTCGTGACGGTGTCCGGCGGGCCGGACGTGGAGGCCCGGCCCGACCTGCTGGACCTGGACGCGCTCGCCACCCGGATGCTGGGGCGTTCCGGGCTGGACGCCTTCCGCATCGGGCGGCTGCTGAAACGGCACGACTTCACCCACGGTGTGCTGTCCCTGCTCAGCGGGGAGCCGCTGGGCGAGTGGGCGCTGCGGGACCGGCTGGCCCGGTTCGGCTACTCCTGGGGCCGCACCGCCCGGGAGAACCCGCGGCTGGTGCTCCAGGCGCTCTCCCGGTTCGTGGCACTGCTGTCGGCCGCCCGCGACCCGGACTCGGACGAGCGCAGGCCCCGGCCGCTGCTGCACGTCGAGGCGCACCTGTGGGTGCGGCCGGTGACGCGGGTGCTGCGCGGGGTCGGCCGCACCCCCGAGTTCCGCTGGTACGAGGACGACCGCACCGCCGCCCGCCGAGCCGCGCTCAACGCCGCGCCGCCCGGCGACGAGGACCCGGAGGCCTCCTCCGGCAGCTGGCCGTCGCCCCCCACGAGCAGACAGCCGCAGCCGCTGCCGGGCACCGACAGCGCGCCGCGCCCCGCCCAGGTGCACCTGCCCGCCGTGTACTGCCGCAACTGCGGGCGCTCCGGCTGGGCCGCCCTGTCCCCCGAGGCCGACCCACAGCGGCTGGTGATGGCCCAGGACCGGATCTGGCGGGCCGGTGTGGGCAGGGACAGGCGACGTATCCGCTACTTCGTCTCCGCCACCGGCCGCGAGCGACGGCAGGCCCTCGACGCGCTGACCGGGGCACGGCCCTCGGACGGCGGCGTCGACCCGCTGTCGGTGGTCGTACTGGACGGCGGGCAGGGCACGTACCGGCTGCCCGCCGCCGGGGACGACGGCGAGCTCGTCGACGCCTGGTTCGCACTGGCCGTGCTCGACAAGAAGACCGCCGACCAGGCCGCCAAGGACGACCGGTGCCCGGCCTGCCACACCGACAACAGCATCCGCTTCCTGGGCACGGCCCAGGCGGCCCTCGCCTCGGCGACGGTCACCCAGCTCTTCACCGGCGGCGACATCGCGCTCGTACCGGAGGAGCGCAAGACGCTGCTGTTCAACGACTCCACGCAGGACGCGGCACACCGGGCGGGCTACGTCGCCAACGCCTCGTTCAAGTTCTCGCTGCGCTCGCTGCTCGCCCACAACCTGGACGAGTCGGGGGCACCGACCGCGCTGAACGACCTGATCGGCCATGTCCTCGACTCGGTCGACGACCCGGAGGCACTGGCCGCCGTGGTGCCGCCCGATCTGCACGACGAGCCGGGCGTCGACCGGCTGCTGTCCGGCCGCGGCACCGGTGACGCGCGGACCTGGCGGCTGATCGGCGAACGGCTGGCGTTCGCGACGGTGATGGAGTTCGGGCTGCGCAGCCGTATGGGCCGCACGCTGGAACTGACCCGGACCGCCGCCGCCGAGGTCGCCGTGACGGAACCGGACCGGGTCACCGAACTGGCGCGGGACCTGCACCTGTCGCTGCCCGGTCAGCTGCTGGCGGTCGGCGGACTGCCGACACCCGAACGGTATCTCGCGTATGTCCGGGGCCTGCTGGAGCGGCTGCGGCTGCGCGGCGCGGTGCGCCACCACTGGCTCGACACCTGGATGAAGGAAGCCGGCAGCAACCGCTACCTCATCTCCGGGCGCAGGCCCGACGGCATGCCCGCGTTCCCCGAAGGGGTCGCCCCGCCGCGGTTCCTGCTGGACGGGCAGAAGGACCGGTCCGAATTCGACTCGATCACCGGACGCCTGGGCTGGTACCAGGACTGGACGCGCAGATGCCTGGACCTGGACGCCACGGGGGCCACCGAGTACCTGCGCAGACTGCTGCCCGCCCTCGCCGACGCGGGCGTCCTCGCGGTGCGGACCAGCCGCGACCGCCAGACCCGCGTGTACGGACTGCAGCCCGGCCACATCGAGGTGCGGCTGCTCGACGACACCGTCGTCAACAAGGCGTTCGTCGCTTGCGAGGACTGCCGCTGGCAGCAGGTCGTGCCGCCCGAGCGGCGCACCCGCTGGTACGGGCACCCGTGCCCCCGGTACCGGTGCAAGGGCCGCCTGACCGCGCCCCAGCCCGGCCCGCCCGGCGCCGAGGCCGAGGTGTCCCGCTTCGGCTCGTTCACGCAGCAGCGGGACTACACCGGCGACTACTACCGCCGTCTCTACCTGACGGGCGGCACGTTCCGCGTGGTGACCGCCGAGCACACGGGCATGCTCAGCCGCCCCGAACGGGAGCGCGTCGAGCGCTCCTTCAAGGCGGGTACGCACTACACCGACCCCAATGTGCTGTCGTGCACCCCGACGCTGGAACTCGGCATCGACATCGGCGAGTTGTCCGCCGTCCTGCTGGGCTCCCTGCCGGCCGGTCCCGCCAACTACGTGCAGCGGGCCGGACGCGCCGGGCGCCGCACGGGCAACGCGCTGGTGGTCGCGTTCGGCGGACGCAAGGCACGCGATCTCTACTACCTGGACGAGCCCCGCGAGATGATCGCCGGGACCATCCTGCCGCCGGGCTGCTACCTCTCGGCGGTGGAGATCCTGCGCCGCCAGTACACGGCACGGCTGCTGGACCTGGCGGCCCGCGGCGAGCTGAGGACCTCCGACGGCGAGGTACTCGCTCCCCTGCCCCGGCTGTCCTCCGCCCTGTTCGGCACCAGCGGCTGGTGCCAGGACCTCGCGGACGCGGCCCAGACGCACGGCGCGGCCCTGGTGGAGGATTTCCTGGCGCTGTTCCCCGACGGCAGCGGCGGGCGGGACGCCGACGGTGCGGGCGTCTCCGAGTACGCGGCCGGGGAACTCCGCTCGTACGCGACCGGCGGCATCGTACGGGCGCTGCAGGAGGCCGAAGAGGACTGGACGGGACGGCGCGAGGAACTGCGCCGCAGGATCGCCGCGATCGACGAGGCCGCGGGGCACCTGGCCCGGTCCGACGACACCCAGGACCGGGAACGGCGCGAACTGCTGGCCGAGCGGCGAGCTGCCGGGGACCTGCTGCGGGACCTGAGCCAGTCCAGCGCCCACGCCACCCTCGTGGACCTCGGGCTGCTGCCCAACTACAGCCTGACGGACACCACCACGCGGCTGGAAGCGACGCTGTACTGGACTCAGACCCCGGGCGAGGAGGACCGCGCCCACGGGGCGGAAACCGATCAGGGCGCCGTCCGGAAGGTTTATCGCAGTGAGACCCGGGACTACGAGCGGTCCCGCAAACTGGCCCTCACCGAACTCGCCCCCGGCAACAGCTTCTACGTCAACGGCTACCGGCACGTGGTGCGGGCCCTCGACGTCGGCAGCCCCGAGCGGCGCGCCTGGTCGGTGTGGCGGCTCTGTCCCGCCTGCGGATACGTCCGCACCGAGGCGCAGAACGCGGAGCACAACACCGACCCGTGCCCGCGCTGCCACGGGCGGGAGATCGCCGACGCCGGCTGCGTCCAGCGCGTGCTGCGGCCCAGGCGGGTCCTGTCCCGCGACAAGCGCGACGACGCCAGGGTGCGCGACGACCGCGACGAACGGGACCGCAAGCGTTACACGGTGCTCACCACCGTGGACATCGACCCCGACCGCCTGGCGCCCGGTTCATGGCGGCACGACACCGCCGTGTTCGGTGTGGACTTCACCCGCCACGCCACCATCCGGACGCTGAACCTGGGGCTGGACCGCGAGGACGGCAGCAGCACGGTGCCGCTCGCCGGGTACGACGTGCGGCTCAACCCGTTCCATGTCTGCACCGAGTGCGGCGGCGCGACGGCCGACGGCCGCCCGGTGGTGGAGGTGTCGCAGCACGCGCTCACCGAGTCGGGGGCGGCGAGCACCCCGGCAGCCGCGCACCATCAGTTGTGGTGCCCGCGCCGCCGGGTCCGAGGGTCCGGCGCGGGCGGACAGCAGGGCAGAGGCCAGGACGTGCCGCTGCTCCTCGCCCACGAACTGACCACCGAGGCCGTGCGCATCCTGCTGCCCGCGTCCGTGGCACGCGTCAAGGAGCGGCTCGCGTCGTTCACCGCCGCCCTGTTCGCGGGGATCGCGGCCCGCTACGGCGGCGATCCCGACCACATCGACATCGCCGAGGCGACCATGCCCGATCAGGCGGGTGACCTGGAGTCGGACTGGCCGAGGCGCTTCCTCGTCGTCTACGACCGGCTGCCGGGCGGCACGGGCTACCTGCACCGGCTGGCGTCGGCCGACGGATTCCGTGAGGTGCTGCTCAGGGCGCGCGATGTCATCGAGGGCTGCGCATGCCGCGAGAAAGGGCTCGACGGCTGCCACCAGTGTCTGCTGCGGCGCGTGCCGGCCGCCGACTACGACAAGGTGAGCCGAAACGAAGTCCGCCAGATGCTGGACGAGTTGCTGGGCCCCGACGGTGAAGGCTGGCGGACCTCCCCGGTGGCCACGACGCGGCATATCCCGCTCCAGCGGCAGGCCGAGAGCGACCTGGAGATCCTCTTCATCGACACCCTCCAGGACTGGGCGAAGTCGGCTGAGTCGAGGGCGGCGGCGGACACGTACACCACTTCCGCCGGTACGTACGCCCTCGATCTGCGGCTCACGGCCGACGACGGGACCACCGTGAGCTGGCGCGTCTCCCAGCAGCGCGCCTTGGACGGCACCCGGCCGGACATACTCCTCGAACGGCTGGACACCCCGGGCCCACGCGTCGCCCTGTACCTCGACGGCTACGCGTACCACGCCACCCGTGAGCACAACCGGCTGGCGGACGACGCCACGAAACGCACCCGGCTCCGGGCGGACGGCCTTCGTGTCTTCCAGCTGACCTACCACGACGTCAAGGAGTGGCGTCAGCGGATCCAGGACACCGGATACGCGGGGGGCGGTCCGGCCGACCCGGTGTGGGTGCCGTACGGCACGGGCGGACAGCAGCGCGCACGCGACTACTACGACCGCGTGGGCCGGGGCCTGCCCGGTGAACTCGCCGAGACGGTGTGGGTCAACCCGGCCCGGCTGCTGCTGGCCTATCTGCGCTCTCCCGACCCGGAGCGCTGGCGGCGACGGGCGGAAGCGGCTGCCGCCGGGCTCAGCGGGGCGGAGGGGGTGCGTGCCGCCGCGTTCCCCGGCGAGGGCATCGGCGTCGGTATCCGTGAAGCGCTGCGCGGCGGCAGGGCCGCCGGGGCCGCCGGTCCCGTGCGGTTGCTGTCCGGCCCCGACGCGTCGGGCTGTCGTCTGGTGCTGGCCGCGGACGGCAGACGCACCCCGCCCGTATGGACGGGACTCACCGTCCTGGACGACGGCGAAGCGGCGCTCGCCGACGAGCCGACCCACAAACGGCGCTGGCGTGCCTGGCTCTACTGGAGCAACGTGCTGCAGTTCCTGGAGCACGGCGGTGGCGACAGCGCCCAGCTGACGTCGAGCATGATCGACGGCTTCGCCCCCGAGGTGCTCACCGTGACCGGCGGGGAAGGCTGGCTGACCTCGACTCGCACCCCCGTGCCTTCCCAGGCTGAAGAGCTCGCCTCCGTCGGGGTCGTCGCCGCGCCCTCGGTGCCTGCCGTGGGAGGCGGCGAGGCAGCCCCTGCGAGGCCCACGGCCGGCCGGTCCGCCGACGACGCCGGGCCGGGGCGGGATCCCGGCTGGGACCGGGTCATCGAGTACCTCGACCCGGAGGAGCCAGGGCTCGCCGAACTCGCCGGAGCGCTGGCCGACGCGGCGGTGCCGGCGCCTAGGGACGGCTACGAACTGGACGGTCACGGCTGGCAGGCCGAACTGGCGTGGCCCGACGTCCGGATCGGAGTGGTCCTCGCACCTCGTACGGACACAGACGAGCCCGACTACGAGGCACAGGACCGGGACAGGGCCTTCGCGGCGGCGGGCTGGACAGTCCGCTCCGCCGCCGAATGGGACCCGGTGGCGATGACCGCCCGGCTCACCGAACGACAGTACGACAGCGGCACCACCAGCGACGGGGAGCGGAAGCGATGAACACCTCGGGCGTCACACTGCGCCTGCTCGACAAGGCCGACAAGGAGATCCTCAAACTCCCCCGCACGGTCAAGGGCGCGTTCTTCGACTTCCAGCACAGGTTCCGGAGCAACCCGCACACCACCGGGCTCAAACTCCAGCAGCTCAAGGGCGACAGCAGGCTCTGGTCGGCGCGGGTCAACGACGAGTACCGGGCGCTGCTGCTGCGGCTCGCCGACAACGACTGGCTGATCGTCTCGGTCAAGCACCGCAAGGACGTCTACAACCGGCTGTCCTACGGCGTCAACCAGGTCACCGGCGGCATCGAGTACGTCGACCTGGAGGTGGTCGAGGACAGCGTCCTGCGTCGGCTCCCCGCTCCGGCCCCACAGGCCCCGGCGCCCGCCGAACCGGCCACGTCCACGCAGCCGGAACCGGCCCGGTCGCTGTTCGACGGCTGGTCGGACCAGCAGTTGACGGACCTCGGTGTCGCCGAACCGCTGCTGCCCGTCATCCGTACCCTCACCACCGAGGACCAACTGCTCGGACTCGTCGAGTACGCGCCGCAGCTCACCGGTGAAGTACTGCTCGCACTGTTCGACGGGGCGTCCTACGACGACGTGCTCGACCAGGTGACCAAGCCGGTGGCCTCCACCGAACCGGTCGATCCGGACGACTTCGAGACCGCCGCACAGCGGCCGGCGACGGTCGTCACCACCACGGACGACGCCCTGCGGGAAGCATTGGAGAGCGGCGACTTCGGCCGCTGGAAGGTCTTCCTCCACCCCACCCAGGCCCGGCTGGTCGAACGGCGCTACAACGGTCCCGCCCGGGTGGGCGGCGGGCCCGGGACCGGCAAGACCATCGTCGCCCTGCACCGGGTGCGGCATCTCGTGCGGCAGCTGCCCCCGGGACGGGACAAACCGGTCCTCCTGACCACGTACAACAAGAACCTCGCAGCCGACCTGCGCTCCCGGCTGCTGGAACTGGGTGGCGAGGAACTGCTGAGCCGGGTCGAGGTGAGCCACGTCGACCAACTGGCGCTGCGCATCGTCCGCGAGGCCGAACCGGGCAACGGGAAACAGGCCATCGACGACAGCCAGGCGGTGCGCGAATGGCGCGGGCTGCTGGACGAACTGGGAGAGGAGAAGTGGGACCCGGAGTTCCTGCACGACGAGTGGACCCAGGTCATCCTCGGCCAGGCCGTCGGTACCCGCACCGACTACTTCCGCGCCCGGCGTGCCGGACGCGGCCGGAACATCGGTCGCGGTGAGCGCGCCGAGATCTGGCAGCTCGCGGAGCGGTTCTCGCAGCGGCTCGACCGGCTCGGGCGGCAGACCTGGGACCAGGTGGCGGAGCGTGCCGCACGGCTCGAGCTGGGCCGCGAGCAGCGGATCCTCAACATCGCCCGGCAGCGTGAGGAGGCGGGCGGCCGTGACAACGTCCACCTTCAGGACGGCTCAGGAGGATGGCTGCGCTACCGGTACCGGCACATCGTCGTGGACGAGGCCCAGGATCTTCGGCCCGCCCACTGGAAGATGCTGCGTGCGATGACCGCTCGCGGCGCCGACGATCTGTTCCTGGTCGGCGACACCCACCAGCGCATCTACAAGAACCAGGTGACGCTGGGCAGCCTGGGCGTCAACATCCGCGGCCGGTCCTCGAAGCTGAGCCTCAGCTACCGCACGACGCGGCAGATCCTGCGCTCCGCCCTCGGTGTGCTTGGCGAGACGACGTACGACGACCTCGACGGCAGCGAGGAGAACCTGGCCGGCTACCGGTCGGTGCTCAGCGGGAGGCTTCCTGCCGGGCACGCGTTCCCGGACTGGGCCGCAGAGCGGGAGGGCGTGGCCGCGCTCATCAAGGGGTGGGACGCCGGCTCTGACACGGGCATTCCCCACGAGCAGATCGCGATCTGCGTACCGACCAACCAGATGGCGGCCGAGGTGGCCTACACGCTCAAACTGAACGGCATCGACTCGGTGGAAATCCGTTCCGACGGCCCGCACGGCTCCTCCGGCGTGCACATCGGCACGATGTTCCGGTTCAAGGGCCTGGAGTACCAGCGAATGATCATCGCGGGCGTGTCTGACGGACTCGTGCCGCGCGAGGCCGTCACCAGGCTGCGTGACACGGATCCGGTCCGCTACCGGCACGAGATGCAGCGGGCTCGCTCCCTGCTGTTCGTGGCAGCCACACGAGCGCGTGACAGTGTGGACGTGTTCTGGCACGGCAAGCCGAGCCCGTTCCTCGACGAATCGTGGGCCGGCCCTGCCTCTGCCGCCAATCCCATTGCGCTGCGACTGGCGAAAGAGCACCCTACCCAGGACTCAACCCTCCGACCGGGGGGCTTCACACGGTTTCGCCGGTAAGCCACGTGGTGCCACACCCGCTGCGGCGCCGGCCCTGCGCCGGCTCTTCGAAGCCGTCCAGACGACCCGCAGGGAACGCGCCCGCGCGTCAGCAGCGGCAAGAGCGCCCGGGCCGGAAGGGTGGGCGGGCCTACGCCCTGCGAGGGCGGGTGCGGTGCGCGCTGTGCGGACGGCAAATGCAGCCGATGCGATCCGTGACCGTTCTGCCACCGCTGCGAGTTCAAGGAACAGGAGGCGGCGCTCCACCCCGGGCTCGACCACCCCGGCACCGTCAACCTGCGTGCCGGCTCTGGATCAGTGGAGCGCCGGCGTCTTCGCACACCGGGCCGGCTCACCGCAAAACTCGACGCACTCCCCCGCCGTCGCTCGCAAGAGGGCCCCGCAGCTCGCCGCAGAACAGATCCGGTCGACTACTGAGGGGCTGGGAGGCGGTGAGTACTCCTGCTCCAGGTCTGCCCCGCAGGCCGCTGTCTGGTCGCTGCGCCGGGTGCAGTGCGGCCGGACGGAGCAGCGATGGGGGCGCCACGGCCGCGGCGCCGATGAGCCATCAACGCAGACGGTGAGGGTAGGCGGTAGTGACCCCAACCGTACGCAACGAAAGTGGTGCCCTGCCATGGCCGAGACACAGGACGTCGTCGAGCTCATCCTTCAGGACCACCGGCGCATGGAGGACCTCTTCCGCCTGATGCGCAGCGTCGAAGCCGACCGGTCCGCCGCGCTGTCGGAGTTCGCGGACCTGCTGATCGCCCACGCGCTGGCCGAGGAGGCCAAGGTCTATCCCGCCCTGAAGAGGTACAAGAACATCGACGACGACGAGGTCGAGCACGGCGAGCACGAGCACGACGAGGGCAACAAGGCCCTCCTGGACCTCCTGGAGGTGGAGGAGGTCGGCTCCGAGGAGTGGGACTCCAAGCTGGAGGAACTGGTGCAGGCCGTCACCCACCACGCCGACGAGGAAGAGCGCACCATCCTCAACGGTGCGCGCGAGAACGTGGCGACGGAGCGGCGTGAGGAACTGGGAGCGGCGTTTTGGGAGGAGCGCGAGCGTCAGCTGAAGGCCGGCTGCGGCTCGGTCGACAACGTGCGCCGCATCGTCAATTCCTGACCTCGCCCATTGCCGGGCGTCCTGCGCCGGGGTCTGGGCCCGGGCCGGCATCCGGCTGCACGGGCCCCGGCCCGGCACGCCGCCTCCAGCTGCCGCGAACGCCCGCATGCGGCGCGGCGACGTGGGCACTCGGTGATCAGTCCCGATGTCGGGAGTCGCGAGAGGAGATGTGCGTGCACAAGAAGAAGTGGATCACTGGTGACGCGCGTGAGGAGCTCGCCGAAGTCCTGGCCAGGGAGTACGAGGAGGGACGCTCGATCCGTGCCATAGCGCAGGCCCATGGCCGGTCATACGGCTTCGTCCATCGTGTGCTCACCGAAGCGGGCGTACCGCTGCGGCCGAGAGGAGGCGATGTGTCGGCCGGACGCGGTGGAAACGGTGCGGACGGTGATCCGGCCCGGGCACATGACGTGCCGGGGGTATCTCCCGGGTTTTGAGTGCGACGCCGCCTGGCGAGTGCTCGTTTCCCGCGGGTACGCGGCACCGGGGTTGCCTGCCCGCTCAGCAGGACGTACCGCCTCTCCTGCACAGCGGTCTGCGGGGCTGGTCGGCGAACGCGATGTCGTCGGGGGGCGCGGTCGGCCTGGCCGAAAGCGCGGGCCGCCACGCGTGCCTGGTGCCGTTCTGGCGACAGCCCCGCGGGGCGGCACGTTCAGAAGCCGGCTCCCGTGTCGGACGCGTACTCCTGCACCGCCCGCACGAAGATGTCGTTCTCCTCCCGCACCCCTACGGTCACCCGTACTCCCTCGTTTCCGAAGCACCGGACCAGCACACCACGGTCCGCGCAGAACCCGGCGAAGTCCGCCGACCGGTCGCCCAGCGGAAGCCATAGGAAGTTCGCCTGGGAGGCAGGGACGGACAGGCCCGCCGACAGCAGCCGGTCCCGTAGGTGCTCCCGCTCTGCCGCCACGGCCCGGCAGCGCTCGCTCACTTCGGCGGTGTGGTCCAGCGCGGCCGCCGCCGCAGCCTGGGCCAACCGACTGACCGCGAAGGGCACCGCCACCTTGTTGACCGCCGAGACGACGGCCGGCGAGCCGACGCAGTAGCCGGCCCGGATGCCGGCGAGCCCGTAGGCCTTGGAGAAGGTGCGCAGGACCGCCACGTTCTCGCGTTCACGAGCGAGCAGCAGGCCATCGGGTACGTCAGGGTCCGTCACGAACTCCCGGTACGCCTCGTCCAGCACCACGAGCACGTCGTCCGGGATTCGCTCCATGAAGTCCCGCAGTTCGCGGGCGTCGACCGCGGTGCCTGTCGGATTGTTGGGGTTGCAGACGAAGACCACGCGGGTCGCCGGGGAGACGGCATCCGCCATGGCGGCCAGGTCGTGCCGATGCCCGGAGTCCAGCGCCACGGTACGGGCGTGGACTCCGGCGACCCGTGCGAAGACGGGATACGCCTCGAACGACCGCCAGGCGCACAGTACTTCGTCGCCCGGAGCGCAGTAGGCCTGGATGAGCTGCTGGCAGAGGCTCACCGAGCCGCAGCCGATCGCGACCCATGACTCAGGGACCTCCAGCTCGGCGGTCAGCCGCGCCACCAGGCCCTCGGAGAACCACTGCGGGTACCGGTGTCCCTGGGTGGCGGCCCGGGCGACCGCCTCGACGACCGCGGGCAGCGGAGGGAGGGAACTCTCGTTCGAGTTGAGCAGGACGGCGCCGGGTGGCTGACCGGGGATGATGTAGTCGGGGATGCCGGCCAGATCGGCCCGGGTGGGCACACCCATGGGACAACCTTTCTTTCGGTATGTGTCGGGACGTGCGCGGGGAGAACGACGGCCGCTTCAGCGCGCGATTGCGCCGGGCCCGGCGAGCCGGAAGACACCCTCCTGCAGGCCTTGGATCCGCCGGTGGTCGGCGAGCAGGTCCTCGTAGCGGTCCCCGACCAGGAAGACTCGCAGCGGGCTGGAGAGCAGATCGGTCGTCGGCCGCATCCGGTCGCCGGGGCCGAGCCGGGGCACGGCCAGCCGGACCGTGCGGAGGGCGGCGATCCGGGCCAGGACGTCCTCGTCGATCGCCTCGACGATCCCCTCCCGGGTGGTCTGTCCGTGCACGACGAGGGCTTCGCGGTGCTTGCGGTACATCGTGCGCCCCGCGAACCGGCGCCGGAAATCCTCGGGCCGTACGCAGGCCAGGGCGAGCAGGTCCGCCTGGTTGCCGTCCATGCAGGTGTCGTGGACGGCGGGCACCATGTCTCCGTTGAGCCGGGCTCCGACCTCTACCAGGGCGGGCCCCGCGGGGGTCAGCACGACCTCGGCGTGGGCGGCGCCGAAGCGGATGTCGAGAGCGTCGAGGACGCGGTCCACGTAGTCGACGAGGACGGGCACCTCGGGGCTGTCCGGGTCGAGCAGGATGTCCTTGTCGTAGATCCGCTTGGGGCCGGTCTCCGTCTTCTCGTACCGCCACACCCCGCACACGTGACGCCCGCCGCCAAGGCCCCGAACGATGTCCACGATGTACTCGGGGCCGCGCAGGAAGGACTGCGCGAGGACCTCGGTGTTCCGGCGCTCGAAGATGTCGTGGGTGCCGAGCACCGCGGCCACGGCCGTGCGGATCTCCTCGGCGCTGCGGCAGATGGAGACACCATCGGTGGAGGCCGAGCTGAGCGGCTTGACCACCACCGGGTAGCCGGCCCCGCGTTCCGCCCAGGCGACGATCTCGGCGGCGTCCGCGGACTTCAGCTGCCGGGCGCAGCGGAGCCCGGCGGCTCGCAGCGCCTCGATCATCCGGTACTTGTCACGGCGCACGGCGGAGGTCGCGGCCGGGTTGCCGGGCAGGCCCAGCCGCTCGGCGACGGCGTCGGCCGGGGGAACGCCGGTCTCCTGGCCGGGCAGGACCCCGACGGGGGCGTAGGCAGCGAGTTCCTTGGCGGTGCGGTCCCAGTCGCCGGTGCTGTGCACCACGTTGGCGAGGTAGGGCCCGAGGTCCGGGGGTGGTACGGAGGCGAGGAACTCCGGGGTGGACTGCAGGTGGACGACGTCGGCGCCGAGCCGCTGGAACGCGGCGGGCAGGAACTTGCCGATCGAGTAGCCGTCGACGACGACGCCGACGGGACGGCTCGGGGCGGGGTGGCTCATGGGGAGGTCGGGTCCTTCCGTGCGCGGCCGGTCAGGCGGCGACGCTGATGCGGTGCACGGTCCGGCCGACGCCTTCCGGAAGATCGGTCGCCCGGTGGTAGGTGGTCGCGGTCTTCCAGATCAGCAGGTCGTCGGGCGTCCAGCGGTGCTCGTAGACGTGCGCGGGGTCCTGCACCAGGGAGTCGACCAGACCGAAGAACTCCTCGTTGCCGTTGGCGTCGAGACCGCCGACCGAGTCCATGTACTCGCGGGCGGCGTACAGGAAGCGTCGGCCGGTGAAGGCGTCGCGGCGGACGACGGGATGCTCGACCGCCGGGTACTCGTGGGCGACCAGGGCCCGCATCTCCGCGATGGACAGGCCCACGTGGCGGGGCTCGATGCGCTGCTGCCTGGTCAGGGTGTGCAGTCCGGTGAGCCCCTCCAGGCGGGTCTTCCATTCCTCGGGCAGCCGCTCGTAGACGTCGGCGGCGGAGCTGAAGAGGGTGTGGCCGTGCTCCTCGGGCACGTTGACCCCGTGCAGCACCGTGTACTCGGCGGGACGCGCGTTGTACGACGAGTCCTGGTGCCAGAAGTTTCCCACCCGCGGGACGCCGATGGGCTTGTTCCTCCGGCGCTCGTTGGAGGAGACGAGGATCTCGGCGAACTCCGGGTGGCGCCAGTCGCTCAGCACGAAGGGGACGGGGGTGCCGAGGCGAGCGGCGAGAGCGATGTGCTGCTCGGGTGTCAGCCGGATACCGCGCAGCACCACCAGGTCCCGCTGGTGGACGGAGTCGACGACGTCCGCGAAGAGTTCCTCGCTGCGCAGGTCCTCGTGGGTGACTCCGGAGTACTCGACGCCGATGAACGGGGTCAGATCGCGTCGGTGCATGAGGGTTCCTCCTTGTACCAGGTGAAGGGGCTGCTGCGGGCAACCGTGAGCAGAAGCCAGGCGACGCACAGAGTGCCGCCCGCGACGGCCCACGGGATGCCGGGGGCGGACGGCCGGGCGAGCAGCAGGGACAGGTGGGGGGCCAGGATGAAGGCGATGTTGACGCCGGTGGAGTAGAGGCTGAGATTGCGGTCCGCCGAGGCCTCGCTGGACAGTTCGCTGACGTAGCCGAGGAGCCCCGGGAACACGACGATCTCCCCGGCGGTCCACACGAGCGTGGACAGGACGAGCGACGGACCCGATCCGGACAGCGCCATCAGCAGGAAACCGGTGCCCGCGAGGCCGTAGCCGAGGAGCAGGGTGGGCAGGTGTCCCGTCCTGGCCATGAGCACGTTGAGGGGGACCTCGAACAGGACGATGCCCGCCGCGTTGACGGCGAAGACGACGCCCGCCCAGTACCCGGGCAGCCCCAGTCCGACGATGACGTAGGTGGAGACGAAGACGGAGGGCAGCGAGTAGGCCAGCTGGACGGGCAGCGAGAGCCCGAAGATCGTCCAGAACCGTGCCCGTTCGTACGGGGTGCGGCGGACGACGCCGGTCCGCGGGACGTTTCGCCGCCGCGGATGAACGGTGGGTGCTCCGGCGGAGCGTGCCGCGAGGTGTCCGGCCGCGGCCAGGGCGCAGCCGGCGTTCGCCCAGAACACCAGTCGGGGCTCGACGGCGAAGAGCAGCCCGCCGGCGACGGGTCCGGCGGCCATGCCGAGGTTGATGGCGAGCCGGTAGCAGGAGAAGGCGACCTTGCGCCCCTCGGGACCGGCGGCGGCAACGGTCGCCGAGTACGCGGCCGGTGTGACGATCTCGTACGCGAAACCCCATACCGTGACGGAGGCGATCAGCGGCACCAGGCCGTGCACGAAGGGGAACAGGGCGAGGACCGCCGCGTTGAGGACCAGACCGCCCACCATGAGCGTACGGGTGGTCACCCTGCCGAGCAGGACGCTCGCCGACAGGTCGGCGGCGAGGGCGCCCACGGCGAAGCAGACGAGGACGGTGCCAGTCGTGCCCTTGCCCAGCCCCTCGTGCAGCAGCAGGTGGGCGGCGAGGAACGGGTAGGCCATCGTGCCCGTACGGAAGATCAGGGTGGTGAAGAACAGAGTGCGCAGCTGCGCGGGGAGCCCCGCGACGGTGCGGACGGTACGGGTGATCACGCGGTGCGCCCGCCCGCCGGACGCCGGGCGAGCAAAGCGCCCGGATTGAACAGGCCCGCGGGGTCGAGGGCGTCCTTCAGCTGCCGGTGGACCCGCATCGAGACGGGGCCCAGTTCCCGTTCCAGCCACTCGGTCTTGAGCTTGCCGATGCCGTGCTCGCCGGTGACGGTGCCGCCGAGGGACAGGGCGAGGGCCAGGATGGCGTCGAAGGCACCACGGGCACGGATGTACTCCTCCGCCGACGCCCCGTCGTACAGGACGGTGGGGTGCATATTGCCGTCGCCCGCATGGCCGACGACGGCCACGGTCAGGCCGGCCCGAACCCCGATCTCCTCGGAGCCGGCCATGAGTTCGGCGATCCGGGTACGGGGCACCGCCACGTCCTCGGTCATGCAGGCGCCCCGGGCCTCCAAGGCGGGAAGGGACACCCGGCGGGCCCTGAGCAGCAGACCGCCCTCGGCCGGGTCCCTGGTGGCGTGCGTCCAGGTGGCGCCCGACTCCTTGAACTGGCGCTCCATGGCGTGCAGTTCGGCGGCGGCGGACTCGCCGCCGGCGTCCGACTGACACAGCAGCAGGGCGCTGCCGTCGCCCGCGCCGAGGTCCGCCCGCAGGTACTCGGCTGAGGCCCGCAGGGAGGTGGCGTCCATGATCTCCATCAGGGAGGGCACCAGACCCGCCCGGACCACGCGGTTGACGGCGTCCCCAGCCCGCTCCACGGAGTCGAAGGCGGCGACGATCGTGCCGGGCGCGGCGGGCAGCGGACGCAGCTTCAGCGTCGCGCCGGTGATGACCCCGAGGGTGCCCTCGCTGCCGACGAACAACCGGGTCAGGTCGTAACCGGCCACGCCCTTGACGGTCCTGCGGCCCGTGGTGAGCAACGACCCGTCGGCCAGCACCACTTCGAGCCCGAGGACGGCGTCGCTGGTCACGCCGTACTTGCCGCAGCACAGCCCGCCGGCGTCCGTGGCGAGGTTGCCGCCGAGCGTGCACCATTCGAGACTGGAGGGGTCGGGCGGGTAGAAGAGGCCGTGTTCCGCGGCGGCGTCCCGGAGCGTCCGGTTGATCACCCCCGGCTGGACGACGACCAGCCGGTTGTCCGCGTCGAGTTCGAGGATGCGGTTCATCCGGGTGGTGACCAGGACGACGCAGCCGTCCACCGCGTTGGCGCCGCCGGTCAGACCGCTGCCCGCACCGCGCGGGACGACGGGCACGCCCGCCTCGGCGCAGGCGCGGACGCAGGCCTGCACCTCGGCGGTGTCCGCGGGCAGCACCACGGCGCAGGGGCGGCCCGCCGGGGCCAGCGGCATCATGTCGCGGGCGTAGCCCTCGGTCGCGTCCGGGTCGGTGAGGACGGCAGCGCGGCCCAGCGCGTCCCGCAGCCGGCTGGTCAGGCTCACGCGGTGCCGTCCTCGTCCTCCACGAGGATCGCGCGGGCCGGGCACAGGTCCGCCGCCTCGTGGACGGCGTCCGAGAGCGCCGGGTCCGGACCGTTGTCGAGCAGCACGACGATGCCGTCGGTCTCGTCCTGGTCGAAGACCTCGGGTGCCGACAGGACGCAGTGCCCGGCTCCTACACATCGCTCGGCTTCGAGGGTGATCTTCACGGTGCTTGGCTCCTTGGCGGTCAAGAGGGCGGGCGGGCGACCCGGGGACGCGGGATTCACCAGGTCACGGGCAGTTCATGGACGCCGTAGACGGCCATGTCCGACTTGAAGCGGATCTCGTCGACGGGCACCGCGACCCGCAGGTTCGGCAGTCGGCGGGCAACGGCGTGGTAGGTCTCCTGGAGTTCGACCTTCGCCAGCGACTGCCCCAGGCACTGGTGGGGGCCGTAGCCGAAGGCGAGGTGGCCGTGGGCGCGTGCGCCGGGGTCGAAGTCCTCGCCGGAGGGGAAACGCGAGGGATCCCGGTTGGCCACGTTGATCGCCGCGATGACGCCCTCTCCCGCCTTCACGAGGCGGCCGTTGACGTCGACGTCCTCGGTGGCCATCCGGCGGATGCCGCGCTGGACGATGGTGAGGTGGCGCAGCAGCTCCTCCACTGTATCGGCGAGTTGCCGGGGGTCCCCGGGGGTGCGCAGGGCGGCGAAGCGGCGAGGGTGGCGCAGCAGGGTGAGGAGGCCGAGCGAGATCATGTTGGCCGTCGTGTCGTGCCCCGCCGTGAGCAGCAGCAGGGCCATCGCGCTCAGGGTGCGGCGGCTCATCGCTCCGGTGCGTACATGTCGGACCACCATGCGCCCGATGAAGTCGTCCCCGGGGTCCTTTTCCCGTACGGCCACGAGGGATTCGAGATAGTCCTGGAGTTCCTGACGGGCCGCCGCGGCGGTCTCGGTGGTGCCCGAGATGGCGTTCATGGTGTGGGTGAGCGAGCGAAACAGCTCCCGGTCCTCCGGGGGAACCCCGAGGAACTCGCAGATCACCGAGAGGGCGACGGGCAGCGCGAGATCGGCCACGAGGTCGGCGTGGCCCGGCCCGTCCAGCATGCGGTCGAGGCAGCCCGCGACGACGCCGCGCACCGCCGGGCGCCAGGACTCGGCCCGCCGGACGGTGAACTCGCCAAGCACCAGGCGGCGCAGCGCGTCGTGCTCGGGGTTGTCCATGATGAGCAGCGTCGGTTCGACAGCCGTCTCGGCGGCCGCGACGGCGCTGGAGAGCGGATAGCCGGGGCGCCTCTTGTCCGCGCTGAACCGGGGGTCGCTCAGCACCAGCCGGGCATCCTCGTAGCGGGTGAACAGCCAGGGACGGACCCCGTTCCAGATCGGGACCCGGGGCACCTCCGGCTGGTCGCGCAGCCGGGTGACCTCCTCGGGCGGGGCGAACGGGCACTGGCGGGCCATGGGATAGAGCACTTCCGTCATTCGCTCGTCTCTCCGGTCGGGGCCAGGTACCGCCACCAGCGGTCGATCACGGCGTCGTCCCAGTCGGTTGGGGTGATGCCGTGGGTGCGCAGGGCGGCGAGAGTGGCTTCATTGCGGTAGTGGGCCGGTTCGGGCGGGCCAGGTGTGTCGCACAGCTCGCGCAGGTGCTCCCGGTAGGCCAGGGCGGGCAGTTCGGTTCCCTGGGCCACCGCGTCATCCAGCCGCTCGAGCCAGGTGCGCAGACCGACCGGGAGGGTGCGGGAGCCGGTGCGCCGGTCATAGCCGGCGAGGAAGACGCCGAGCCCGGTACGGCGCGGGTGGTGCAGATGGTGGACCGTGCCCGGCGGGGCATCGGCGAGGGCCAGCGCCACCAGTGCGCGGGCCATCACGTCGACGGGCAGGGCGTCGGAGGCGAGGCCCGGGTGGTCGGGATAGCAGCCGAGAGCGGCCGAACTCACCAGGAGCCGGGTGAGCATGTCGTCGCGGCTGAGTGCGCCGGTCGTCGCGCTACCGCCCGCGCGGCCCAGCCGGTACGTCCGGGCGTCGGCCCCCCGGGCGACGGCCTGGCGGACCAGGTGTTCGGCCGCCCACTTGGCCGCGGCATAGCCGCGTCCGCGCGGATGGCGTTCGTGCTCGGCCGCAGTGGACTCGCTGAGGGTGCGCGGGCGGCCGTCCGGGGTGTCCTCATGCAGGACGGCGAGCGTGGAGACGTGGTGGAAGCGGGCGGGCGGGCCCTCGGCGGCGATCCTCAGCAGCTCCTGGGTTCCGCCGACATTGGCCGCAGCGAGGTGCTGGTAGCCGGAGAGGTGGTGGACCTCCGCGCCCAGGTGCAGGACGGTGGCCGCGGCGCGCGCCGCATCCAACCCGGCCGTTGCGGTCAGTCCGAGCTCCGGCAGGGTGAGGTCGCCGGGCAGCGGCACGATCCGGGGATCGGCGGCGTCCAGGGCGAGCGCGTGCCGCCGGGCCGCCTGCGCCAGCCGGGCGCGGGCCGCTTCGGGCGTCGCGGCACGTACGAGGCATAGCACCGGTCCCCTGGTACGGTCCAGCAGCTCGCGCAGGACGTGGATGCCGATGAACCCGGTGGCACCGGTGAGCAGGACGGAGTCCGTACGGCGCGGGGCGGCGGCGGGTCTGGCGAAGGTGATGCCGGCATCGAGCACGACGTCCTCGGGGCGCACGGTGGCCGTTTCGGTGCCGGCGTCGGCGCGGGCGAGCCTGCGCGCGGTGGCCCTGACCGTCGGCTCGGCGAGGAAATCCCGCACGGATATGCGCATTTCATACTGTCGCTCGATCTCACCGAGCAGCCGGATGACGCGCAGCGAGTGCCCGCCGAGCGCGAAGAAGTCGTCCGACAGCCCGATGGACGGGCCACTGCCGAGGACCTGCCGCCACAGGGCCAGCAGCCCCTGCTCCAGCGGGCTCGCGGCGTGTCCGGTCTCCTCGGCTGGGCCGTGGTTGCGCGCGTGGGCCGCGAGGCGGGTGGCCAGCGCGGTCCGGTCGGCCTTGCCATGGCTGCTGGTGGGGATGTGCCTGACCGGGACGATGAGCCTTGGCACCATGTGGGCGGGCAGGTGGCGGACGAGATGGGCGCGCGCCTCCTGCTCGTCGGCGGTGCCCACGTACGCGACGCCGAGGTCGGCGTCGGGTCCCTCGCCGACCAGCACCGAGACGGCCTCGCCGATCCGCTCGTGGCCAGTCAGCGTCGCCTCGATCTCACCGAGTTCGATCCGGAAGCCGCGCAGTTTGATCTGCCCGTCGAGCCGGCCCAGGTAGTCCAGGGTCCCGTCGGGCAACCGGCGCACCCGGTCCCCGGTGCGGTACAGGCGCCGATCGCCGAGGACGGGCAGCGTGGTGAACAGATCGCCAGTGCGTTCGGGGTTGTCCCAGTAGCCGATGGCGACTCCCGCGCCGCCGAGCCAGAGTTCCCCGGGAACGCCCGTGGCGGCGAGCCGGCCGTGGCGGTCGATCACATGCGTGGTGGTTCCCGCCAGCGCCCGGCCGATGGGGATCCTGCCGTGGTCCTCGTTTGGGCGGGCCTCGTGGGTGGTGGCGAGGATCGCCGCCTCGGTGGGGCCGTAGCCGTTGATGACGACGCGGCTTCGGGCGTAATGGCGGGTGTCGTGCGGGTCGGCGGGTTCGCCGGCCACGACCAGCACCCGTACCGAGGCCAGGTCGGGGCGGCCCAGCGCGCGGAGCAGCGAGGGGACCATGACTATCACGCTCACCCCGTTGTCGCGCAGTGCCCGGGTGAGTGCGGCGGCGTCACCGCGGGTGGCGTCACCGCAGTACACCAGTGTGCCGCCGGAGACGAGGGGCATGAACTGCTCGTAGACCGCCACGTCGAAGCCGGGCGAGGTGAGCTGCAGCCAGACGTCGTCCGGCGTGAACGGGTGGCGGGCCAGACTGGCCTGCAGGGTGTTGACGGCCGAGCGGTGGGAGACGACGACGCCGCGCGGCCGCCCGGTGCTGCCGGAGGTGTAGATGATGTAGGCGGGGTCGGCGCCGCGGGCCGCCTCTCGCGCGGGCGGCGTCTCGTCCGAGGGGCGCACGAGCCGGTCGATGTCCAGGACCGGCAGCAGACCGTCGGTTTCCTGGCCGGGGCGGAAAAGCCGGTCGGAGAGGTCCTTGGCGGTCACCACCATCCGGGCCCGGGCGTCGGCGAGAACGTACCGCAGCCGCTCGGCCGGATAGGCCGGATCGAGCGGGACGTAGGCCGCGCCGGTCTTGAGCACGCCGAGGACGGCCACGATCAGCAGGGGGTTGCGCTCCAGGCACAGGGCGACGCGCTCACCAGGCCGCGCCCCGTGGGCGAGGAGCCGGGCGGCCACGTCGTCGGAGAGCCGGTCGAGTTCACGGTAGGTGAGGGCGGTGTCCTCTCCGACCACGGCAGTCTTGCCGGGATGGCCGGCGGCCGTGCGGGCGAACAACGAGGTCAGGGTGGCGGCCGGGCGGCCCGGCGGCCGCTCGCTCTCCGGGGCGGCCAGAAGCCGTCCCCGCTCACCGGGTTCGAGCAGCTCGATGTCGCGCACAACGGTGCCGGGACCGGCTTCGGCGAGCCGGCCCAGCACGGCGACGAGCTGGCCGGCGAGCCGCTCGACGCTGTCCCGGCGGTAGAGGTCGGTGCTGAACTCCACCTGGAGCGCGAGACCCTGCGGCGACTCCCGGAAGGTGAAGGTCAGCTCGAACTTGGCGGTTTCGTCCTCGGCCGGCGCCCAGGGCTCGCCAGACGCGTCGCCCAGCCGGAGCGGGCGGGGCGGGTGCTGCCGGTGGTTGACGACCGCGCGGAAGGGGCTGGTCCCGCGTGAGACACCCGCGGCGCCGAGTTCCCGGCACACCGTCTGGAACGGTACGTGCTGGTGGGCGTGCGCGGCGGCACAGCTCTCCCGGACCCGCCGGAACAGGGTGGTGACCGGTGTGTCCGCGGTGGCCTCGACCCGGATCGGCAGCAGGTTGACGAAGTAGCCGACGAGGTCCTCGGTGCCGGCCCGCCCGCGGCCCGTCGTCAGGCTGCCGAGGCACAGCGTGTCGCGTTCGGCGTGGGTGGCGAGCACCGTGTACACACCGGCCAGGCAGAACATGAAGCGGCTGATGCCGTGACGGCGGGCGGCCTCGGCGTACCGGGCGCTCTCGGCGGCGTCGATGCGCAGCGTGACCCGGTCACCGGCCCCGCTGAGTACGGCCGGCCGGGGATGATCGGTGACCAGGTCGGGGGCGGCCGCGCCGCCTTGCAGGGCGTCGCGCCAGAAGTCCAGCGCGGCGTGCCGGCGTTCCGGAAGCCGGTCCAGGGTCTCGCGTACGTGGTCGGCGAACGTCAGCCGCAGCGGCGCAAGGTGCGCGTCCGGGTCGTCGTAGAGAGCCGACAGCTCGGTGAAGAAGAGGTCGAGGGACCAGTCGTCGGCGATGACGTGGTGGATGTCGAAGTGCACGACGGTGGCGGACCCGTCGAGGGTGACGACCAGGGTGCGCACGAGCGGGGACGCGTCGTCGGCCGCCGCCCGGGCGGCGACGAGCGCGCGGATCCGGTGATGCCGCTCCGCCGGCGGCATCCGGGTCATGTCATGGTGGTCAACGGCAGCGCCGGGATCCGCGTCCGGTGCCTGCCACCAGCCGCCGGCGTCCTGCCGTACGACGGTGCGCAGGGCCGTCTGCCGCTGCCCGAGCCGGGTGAGCGCGCGGCGCAGCCGGAGTACGTCGACCTGCCCCCGCACCAGGAAGGTGCGGGAGATGACGTACCGCTGCCCCGGCGCGACCTGCTGCTCGAACCAGATGCCCTCCTGCCCGGGCAGCAGCGGAACCCGGGCGGGCGTGTCCCGCTGCCGCTCGGCGGCAGGTGCCGTGCCGGCGCAGTCGGGGTGCCGCTCCGCGGGGGGTGCCGTTCCGGTCCGGTCGGCAGCGGCGGCGTCGAGGAGTGCGGCGAGCCCGCGCACCGTGGCCGCCCGGAACAGGTCCCCGACCGACAGGGCCACGCCGGTGGCGCTCTCCAGGCGAGCCAGTACGACCATGGCGGTGAGCGAGTCGCCACCCGCGGTGAGGAAGTCGGTGTCGGAGCCGACCGGGGCGCCGAGCGCGTCCTGCCACAGGTCCGCTACGAGGCGTTCGACGGGCGTGTCCGGGAGGTCGCGCCCGGCCGTGCCGTACGTCCGCCCGGCCAGTCGAGCGAGGGCGGGGCGGTCGGTCTTGCCGTTCGGGGTGACCGGCAGCTGTGCGAGCAGCGTGACGGTGGCCGGGACCTGCGGCGACGGCAGGAGTGACGCCACGTGGGCGACGAGGTCCGCCTCGGTGGCGGGTTCCCGCAGGACGACGAACGCCGCGAGCCTGCGCCGTTCGCCGGTGCCGTGGGCCACCACGGCGGCCGCGCGGACCGCGGGAAGGCCGAGCAGGGCCCGTTCCGTCTCGGCCGGTTCCACCCGGTGGCCCCGGATCTTCACCTGGTCGTCGGTGCGGCCGAGGAAGGCGAGGTTGCCGTCCGGCAGCAGGCGGACCCGGTCGCCGGTGAGGTAGGCGGTGCGGCCGGGACGGCCGGGCTCGGGGATGAAGCGATCGGCGGTGAGGTCGGGCCGGCCGAGGTAGCCGCGGGCCACGCCCGGCCCGCCGACGCAGAGTTCGCCCTCCTCGCCGGGGGCGACGGGGTGCCGGTCGCGGCCGACCACGTGGACGGTGGCGTCGGCGAAGGGACGGCCGATCGGCACGTCCGGCCAGTCGTCGGCGTAGGGGTTTTCCGCGTCGAGCACCAGCCAGCAGGCGTAGACGGTGGTCTCCGTGGGCCCGTAGCCGTTGACGACCCGGCAGCCGGGGAGCTCGCGCAGTGCCGCGCGCACGGCGTCGGCCGAGGCACGGTCACCACCCGACACGCACAGCCGCAGTCCGCACAGTGCGTCGGTGATGTACTCCATGGCGAGTCCGAACATCGGTGCGGCGAGCCGCAGCACGGTCACGCCGTGCCGCCGTACCTCCCGGCCGATCTCGTGGACGCCGGGCCGGGCGGCTTCGGGCAGGACGAGTGTGGCCCCGTTCAGCAGGGCGCCCCAGATCTCGAAGACCGACGGGTCCACATGGAGGGGGGCGAGCTGGAGCACCGTGTCGTCGGGCCGGAACCCCGCCTCCGGGGCCCGGGCGAGCGACAGGACGCTGCAGTGTTCCACCTGCACGCCCTTGGGCCGCCCCGTGGTGCCCGAGGTGGCGATGACATAGGCGAGCGTGTCCGGGCCGCCCGGCGCGACGGCGAGCGGTTCCGGTGCGGGCAGCTCCTCGTCGACGGTCAGGATCCGCACCCCCGGCAGCAGCGTGCGCAGCCGGTCGGCCTCGGTGTGCGCCACCCACAGGGTGCGCAGCCCGAAGTCCTCCACCAGGCCGCACAGCCGAGCATCGGGCGCGTCCGGGTCCAGAGGCACATAGGCGCATCCGGCGAGGACCGCGCCGAGGACCGTGGCGACAGTCCCCGCGGACCGCGGAGCGCGGATGCCGACCGGTTCGCCGGCCGCTCCGACACGCCCGAGCCGGGCCGCGACGGACGCGGCCCAGCCGGCCAGGTGGCGGTACGTCAGGCGCAGGTCACCGTGGACGAGCGCGGTGTGCTCGGGGCGAGTGCGTACGACGTCGGCGAAGGCGTCGCCGAGGGTGTGGGCCATGGCTGCGTTCATGTGCTCTGCCTCAGTGCTCCCGGCCGAGGGCCTCGACCACGCTGGCGGTGTCGTAGAGGTCCAGGTAGCGGGAGATCAGACCGTCGCGCACGGTGAAGACGTTCATCCACTGGGCTTCGTAGCGTCGGTCGTTGGCCAGCACCCGGGTCCGGCTGACGCCCAGGACGACGACCCGGTCACCCGCGTCCAGGTAGTCGTACGGCACGCACTCCTGCACCTGGATCAGGTCACGGACGATGACGAAGAACTGCCGGAATCCCTCGACGCCCCGGTAGGTGCCCGCCCAGGGCAGGGACTTGGGGCCGTGGTAGACCCACTCGAAGTCGTCGGTGAGGAGGGCCTCGATGTCCGCCAGCCGTCCCTCGTCGAAGAGCTGGAAGAAGCGGCGGACGACGTCGACGTTCTGCTGGCTCATGCGGTGCTCCTTGCGGTGGTCGGGGTGCGCACGAGGGCGCGTGCCCGCTCTTTGAGGTGGAAGAGGCCCACCTGGGCGAGGAGGCGGTACGGGGAGGTGCGCGAGAGTTCCCGGGCCGCGCGCATCACCTGGCGGATCTCGTCCTCGGTGGCGACGAGCGGCAGCAGGAAGACGTCGTAGACGACGAAGGCCCTGGCCCGGGTGATCCACCAGATCATCAGGGCGAAGGTCATCCACTCGCCCTCGGGCTCGATGATGCGGCGCAGCGGTCCGGGCACGCGGGGCTCGAAGCGGCCCAGCAGGCCCTCGGCGAAGCGGCGCCCGACGACGCCGGCGGGGCCGGTGTCCATGGCGGCGATCCCCTCGTCCACCAGGGCGGACAGGGCCGCCACCCGTCGGTCCAGGTGCAGCGCGTCGACCTGGGCGACGGCCTGCAGCGAGAAGTGGGCGCCGAGCTGGTGGGCGTGCTCGGTGCGCAGCTCCTCGACGAGCTGCGGGCTGGCGCGGCGGGCGGCCTCGTGGACGGCGTCGGACACCAGGGCGGCCCCGGTGGGGAAGCAGCCGTAGCTGAGCGCCTTCGACAGGCTCATCAGGTCGATCTCGGGCAGCCTGCCCTGGTGAGCGAATCGGGTGCCGCAGCGGTAGTACGAGGTGAGGACCTCGTCGACGCCGACCAGGTACCCATGCCGCTCGCGGCCCTCGGAGACGGTCTCGAGCAGCGGGGAGGGGATGGGCGCGTAGGAATCGGAGCTGCCGTGGACAAGTTCGATCCAGACCAGGCCGACCTCTCCGGTGGCGGCCTCCTTGCGGAACTCCTCGGCGGCGTGCGGCGTGTACGGGTCGATGTAGCGGATGTCCTCGTACAGCGGCCCGAACGGGGCCCGGGTCCGCTCGGCCGCGGTGGCCAGCAGGGACACCAGGGTCTTGCCGCCGTAGTTGTGCTTGAAGACCACGATCCGGCGCCGCTCGGGGCGGGCCAGCCGGGCCAGGATGAGCGCGCTCTCCACCGCGGAGGCGCCACTGACGGCGGGAAAGGTATGGGGCAGCCCGGTGTCCCGGGCCAGGACGCGCTGGAGTTCGGCGACGTAGTCGCGCTCCGTGTCGTGTCTGCGGACGACGTCGGTGAGCGCGTCGACGGGATTGTGGCCGCCCACTCCGAGACCCGCCCCGCACAGCCCGTCGACGAGATCCAGGTGGCGGCCCGAGTCCAGCTGAACGGTGAGCCGCGAGCCCTTGGCGCGTACGACGTGGAGGGCGCCGCGCAGCTTCCGGTGCATCCGGACGGTCATCGGGTTGACGTGCCGGGCGTACAGATCGAGGGTGCGCTGCCAGTCGCGGGCGGTGGCCGCCAGGACGCGGTGCACGGGGTGCCCTTCGTGCCAGCGGCCCAGCAACCGGGCCTTGACCGCGCGCATGGCGACGGTGTTGCCCCCGTAGGTGTTGGAGTGCAGGAATCCGGTCGAGGGGGTTGACCAGGGCGCGAACAGGTCGGGGCTGCCCGCGAAGGCGCCGAAGGGCACCTCGTAGCCGGTGAGCGACTCGCCGAGGACGAAGAGGTCGGGCCGCAGGGCGCGAACGGTGTCGGACGGCGGGGCCAGCGGGTCGACGTCCGACAGGTCCAGGGCGATGCGCGTGCCGCGGCCCCGGAGGTCGCGGACGAGCGCGGCCAGATCGGCCAGGTCGTCCGCGCCGAGTCGCTCCGTGCCGCGCAACACCAGGGCACAGTGGTCGGCACCGGCGGCCGCCGTGCGCAGGGCGGCGATGGTGGGGTGGCTGTGGAGCCCGGGGGCGAGCGCTCGTTCGGGACCATCGCCGAGCGGGTCGGCGCGGCGGGTGAGGGTGCCGTCGGGGTCGAGCACGAGTACGCGTCCGCGGTGCCCGGCCCCGGAACCGGCCGCGCGGTGGCGCAGCAGTTTGACCGCTCCGTGGAGGGCCTCGTACCGCGAGTTGGCGAAGAAGCAGCGGTAGGCGGCGGGCTTCTCGGGCTCACCGAGTTCGCGCAGGAACTCGCTGACGAGGTGGCCCACGTGGGCGGAGTCGACGGTCACGAACCAGGAGGGCATCGCGAAGATCGGATGCTCCTGTTCGATGAGGTCGGAGAGGGTGGCGAGGGTGTCGCGGCCCGCTGGGCGGAACAGGGTGGTGGCCGTGGCGGATGCGACGTCGTGGTTCTGGGACAAGGCGACACCTGGGCTCGAAGCGGGTTCGGGCGTGTTCGTTGATCCACGGGCGGGCGGCGGGAGAGCGAGGTCAGGTGCGCTCCCCCGCCGCCCGCGTTCTCAGGAGGCCGTCACGCGCAGCGCGTCGGCCTGCTCGCCGCCCCAGCTCAGGGTGACGGCGGCGGTGGCGGGTGCCGTGGGCGTCGCCAGCCAGCCCAGGAGTGTGTCGCCCTGGGAGACGGCCAGCGCCGCGGTCCCCGCGGGCAGCTCGACGGCCCAGTCGCCGTCGGCGCCGGTGACCCGGTCGTCCGCGCCGGTGGGGTTGAAGACGCCGATGAAGCGCGTGCCGTCGGGGGCCGTCCGGGTGATGGCAACGGCCCGCCGGTGGGCGGACGTCCAGCGGGGGGCGTCCGTGACCAGCCCGGCGACGAAGCCGGCGACGGCGCCGTGGGCGGCGACGCCCGCGGCGACCGTGAGTTCGCCGGGTGCGGTGCTCGCGCCGGGGTGGCCCGCGCGGAGCACACCGAGAGTTTCGGCGGCGTCCTGGGCGGTCCGCTGCGGGACCTCGTCGAGCCAGCGCAGGCCGACCAGACAGTGGGTGTCGCGTAGCTGTTCGTGGACGGCCTCGGTGAGTTCCCGAAGGACGGTCCTGCCCTCCCGCTGCCACGCGCCCGCCTCCGCCAGGGCGCGGTCGACGAGCAGGTCCGCGTCGCGGTCGAGTCGGCTGCCGGCCAGGGCGGCGCCATGGCGTTCCAGGAACCGGGCGAGCAGTCGCAGGCTCTCGCTGGTCGGGTTGTGGTCGCCGGCCTCCGTGAGGGGCGCTCCGGGGCAGTACGGCGGGGCGTGCAGGGCGGGGTCGACGCCTTCGGAGCGCAGCCCGTCCGGGTCCATGTCGATCAGCTCGCCCCAGGTGCCCGCCGCGCAGGCGGTGTAGACGCTGACGGTGGTGGATCCGAGCGTCAGGGCCAGCAGGGCGTTGAACAGAGGCGTGCGCGGACCGGCGAAGGTGTCGTCGTCCCAGGTGAAGCCCCAGTTGGCCTCGAGCACATCGGTGTCGCCGAGCAGGATCTCGCCGAGGTGCGTGGCGAAGGCCTCCGGGCTCTGCGCCGGGTTGCCCACCCACTCGGTGTGGCCGATCAGGTGCCGGGAGCCCTTGAGGGCGCGGTGGCGGGCGGCCCAGGCGTCGATGGTGGCGTCCGGTCCCGTGGCGCGGGCCAGGGGTACGTTGGCCACACGGGCGGGGCCCGCGGGGAACAGGTCGGAGATCCAGTCCCACAGGCCGGCGATGGCCTCGCCGGACCAGCGCGCCCACAACAGCCGCAGTCCACTGGGCCAGTCGGCGAGGTCGTCGCCGGTGCGCGCGGCCTCGTCGGCCAGTCCGCGGGCGGACAGCCAGCGGGCGAACTCCTCGCGGGCCGCCGGGGAGGCGTCCTGGGCGTCGATGGCGATGTGCACGTCGCCGGACATGCCCTCGTTGCCGAGCTGGAGCGCGACGACGGGACCCCGGGGGGCGGCCGTGGGGGACACGACCTGCTCGGCCACCGCCTGCAGCCAGGCGGCGACCTCCTCCTTGACGGCCGGGTCGTGGAGGCTGGGCAACGGCTTGGCCTGGGAGGTGAGCAGGTCGCCGTTCAGCCCCCGGTAGGGCGTGTGGCCCGGGCCGCACAACCGGTCGGGGAGCCCGCCGAGCTGTACTTCCGCGTGGATGAAGGGGCCGGGCTTGACCAGGACGGCCAGACCGGCCTCGGCGGCGAGGCCGATCAGCCCGACGACGTCGCGCTGGGGGTCGGTCTTGCCGTGGAAGTCGAACGCGCGCTGTTCGCCGTCACCCGTCTCGTGGAACCGCCAGGGCAGGTAGAACGAGACGACGTCGACGCCAAGGGACCGCAACTCCCTCAGGTTCCCGCCCCAGTTGCCCGGGTCGGCCCGGTAGTAGGGGTACTCGCCGATGACGACGGGGCGGTCGGTGCCGGGTATCAGGGCCGTGTTCAACCGGGTGTTCACGAGGTGCTCCCGTCGTGGTCCGGGACGAGGACGACCTTCAGGGCGGCGTAGTCGGCGCCAGGTACGGCGGCGAGGGCCTTGAAGGCCTCGGCGTGATCTTCCAGCGGGAAGCGGTGGGTGATCAGCCGTTCCAGCGGGATTGAGCGGGCCAGCTCCACTGCCTTGGGGAAGATCATGCTGTTGTAGTCGCCGGCACCGATGATCTGCAGTCCGCGCTGGAGGATCTCCAGCGGGCGCACGGCCGCGGTGGCGTTGCTGTTGAATCCCATGACGACGACCCGGCCGCGCTGGACGGCGTAACCGAGGCTCTGCTCGAGGAGGTTGCCCACGGAGTCGACGACCAGGTGCGCGCGGTGGGTGAGCTCCACGTCGTCCGGGGCGTGGACGCTGATCCGGCCCTCGAACTCGGGGGCGGCGAAGATCTCCCGGTCGAGTGACTGGCGGACCGGGTCGGGCTCGACGACCAGGACCCGGGCGCCGTAGCGGGCGGCGGCCATGGCGGTGACGGCGCCCATCGGCCCGCCACCGACGATCACCGCGATCTCGCCGGGCTGCAGCCGGCCGGCCTCGATGTTGTTGAGGGCGCAGGCGAGCGGTTCGACGACGACCGCCCGGTCGAAGCTCATCCCGTCGGGAATCGCGTGGCAGAACAGCTCGGGCAGGCGCATGAACTCGGCGAAGGAGCCGTCGTAGTCGAGCCCGACCTCGGTTCCGGCCTTGTTGCTGCAGAAGTTCCAGTGCCCCTCAAGGCAGGTGGCGCAGCTACCGCAGTACAGGGTCGGGTTGACGATGATCCGGTCACCGGGTGCGAAGCGGGTCACGCCGGGGCCCGTGGCCTCGACGACACCGACGGCCTCGTGTCCCATCACGACCCCCGGCTCGGCGGGGAACTTGCCGACGAGCACACTGCGGTCGGTGCCGCAGATACCGCTCTGGACGATGCGGATGACGACGTCGGTCGCCTCGCGCGGTTCTGGCCTTGGCCGGTCGACCAGCTCCAAAGAGCGGTCCTCGGTCAGCGTGAGCGCCTTCATGCGTCCCCCTCGGCGGCCGCGCCACGGCCCAGTTCCCAGCGGATGGAGTCGAGCAGTTGCTTGTGCAGTTCGGGCGTCGCCGCGGCGATGCACGATTTCTGGTTGAGCGGCCGGAGGTCGACCAGCGAGGTCGGCCCCAGGTCGTCGCCGTAGGCGTCGGTGATCACGACACCGGCCTGCCGGGCGAGGTAGACCGCCGCGGCGATGTCGTACGGGAACAGGTGCAGGATCGAGCCGCGTCCGACGCGCAGGAACTCGGCCTCGGTGTCGGGGTGGTCGCGCAGGATCCGGTTGCCGATGTCGACGTAAGCGTCGAGCTGGCCGGTGATGATGCGGGAGATGGAGAAGCTGGCGCTGTTGAAGACGAACACGCCGCCGGTGTTGGCCGACTGGTCCACGAGGTGGGAGTAGGCCGCTTCCATCAGGTGCATGGGGTGGCCGTTGAACTCGATGGACCAGAACATCTTCGCGAGGTCCGTGGTCCGGCTCAGCCGCGGTACGGCGGTGGGGTGGCCGCCGCTGGAGAGACCCTCCGTGTCGTCACCGTAGATCCAGGCGCCGCTCTTGATCTCCAGCAGGCAGGCGGCTGTGACGTCGGCGAGGGTCGGCTTCCCGTCGCCGTAGGGGGCGGCCGCGATGGAGACAATGCCCATCTCCAGGCCGGCCGAGGTGGGGCGGGTGCCGTCGATGGGGTCGACGACCAGCAGGTACTGCGGGTCGGGGGCGAGTTCGACGAAGGCGCCATCCTCGGTATAGACGGCGACTGGCACCTCGGCGTGGTCGCGCAGATAGTCCAGGACGGCCTTCTCGGCCACCTCGTCGACGTCGAACTGGGCATCGCCGCCCGGGGAGTCACCGTGCACCTGGCGGGCCAGGCCCCGCTGGCCGTAGGCCAGCAGCTCGGCGCGGACGTGTTCACCGAGACCCTTGAGCAGCTTCTTCACTGGGCCAGCTCCGCCATGAACAGATTCTCCAGCTTGTCGCATATCTCCTGCGCCTGATCCATCGTCAGGATCAGCGGAGGACGGATCTTCAGAACGTTTCCGTAGCCGTAGCGCGAGGTGCGCAGGATCAGGCCGTGCTCCATGGCCGCGCTCGCCAGGTGGTTGGTGAGCTTGACGGCCGGCTTGCCGTCGGGCTCACACATCTCGAAGCCGATCATCAGACCGACACCGCGGACATCGCCGATGGCCGGGTAGCGCAGCTGCATATGGCGCAGCCGCTCCAGAATGTAATCACCAGTGTTCCTGACATTCGCAAGGAATGCGGGCTGCCGGACGATATCGAGAGTGACGTTCGCGGCGGCGGCGGCAAGCAGGTTGGAGCCGTAGGTGAACGAGTGGTGATGCGCGGGAAGTCCGGAAAGGCGGTCGTTCGTGAGAATCGCGGCCACCTGCGCGCCGGAACCACCGAGACCCTTCGCCGTGGTGATGGCGTCCGGCTCGACATCGAAATGCTGGGCCGCGAACATGTGGCCGGTGCGGCCAATGCCTGTCTGGATTTCGTCGAAGATGAGAGCGATATCCTGCTCGTCGCAGAAGGCCCGGAGCCTCTGCATGTATCCGTCCGGGGGCACGATGTTTCCACCGTTTCCGGAGATCGGCTCGATCAGGACGGCCGCGACCCGGCCGCTGCTCGCGTACTCGATGAAGTCGTCCATGCGGTCGACGCACATCAGGCCGCACGTTTCCTTCTGCTGCCCGTAGAAGCAACGGAAGCAGTACGGGTCGGGAACCTGCATGCTGCCCGGAAGAAGCGGGAAGGGCTCGCGCCGGAACGCGTTGCCTGACATCGATGCCATCATCATCGTCTGTCCCACGTGGCTGCGGAACAGCGTGATGACCTCGGTCTTTCCGGTGGCGTGCTGCGCCATCTTGATGGCGCCCTCGTTGGCGGACGACCCGCCGGAGACCTTGGGGTGGACCCGGGTCAGATTGGCCGGCGAGGTCTCCACAAGCCGCTGCACGAGTCCGTTGACCGGGTCGCTCTGGTACGAGGACGTGAGATGGACCACCTTGTCGAGCTGGTCCTTCATCGCCGCGATCACGGCCGGGTGGGAGTACCCAAGGCTGAGGTTGAACGTGGCCGAGGCGCAGTCGAGGTACTGCCTGCCGTCGGAGTCGTACAGATAGACACCTTCACCTCGTTCCATCTTGAGCGCGCTGACGGGGTAATAGAGATGATCGGTCACTGTTTTGGTATCCATCGTTTCCCTCCGGGCAGACACACATCAAATGTCTGTTCAATCTCAAGCCGAGGAATTGTGCCGGCAGAGTCCGGCTACTGAACACAGCCGCACCATATGGAACGCGGCAAAAGGAGGTGGGACAGAGGGAAATCCGCTCGGGATTCGCTCAACGTGCCCACAACAAGAAGATCATATAGGGCCGCCCAGTGGCAAGGAGGGGAGAAAATCGGCCACCGATTCTCACCGCGGGAAGCGATTTCCTAACCCGGAAAAGCCAGAACGGCGGCGGATACGGCGATCGAGCGGCGCACCGCGGCCGAGGCCCGGCGCAGCGCATGGCCGGAATGCGGCGCACTGCGCTCCAATGCCGCCATGGCCTCGTCTGCCTGACGGGTCATCGTGTCGGGCGGGACCGATGGCCGCACCAAGTGGCCGCACCGGCCGGCGGCCAGCAGCACCGCGACCGCCAGGGCCGAGGCGTCCGAGACGTCGGGCCGTTCGGCGGCGCGGGCCACTCGCGCCCTCGCCTCGCCGACCCGCCGGCGCAGCGCACCGGGGGCGGCGGCGTGGGCACACTCCTCCTCGACGTGCCGCAGCGCGTCGGGGCCGAGCAACTCCATCCAGACCCAGGGTGCCCGTGCCCGACCGGCCCTGCTGACGCGGCCGAGCAGCTGGTCCTGCACCCCGCCACCCGTCGGGCCGCCGCCACACGGCACGACGCGATCGTCGGACAGCTCCAGTCGGCCCTCGCGGGCGAGTTCGAACAGCGCCGCTCCGACCACCGCGCGTCCGGCCTCGCTCCGGGACGACCAGGGCCAGCCCCCGTCGTCTCCCGGCCCGCACAGGGCCAGCAGGAGAGGGGTCGACGTCACCCGTCCGCTCCCTCCTCCAGGGCCGCGGCGAGGGCGCCGACGCCTGTGAACACATGGCCGTGCATGCCGACCTCACGGGCCGCCCGGACGTTGTCGGAGCGGTCGTCCACGAAGAGGATCTCCTGGGCGGACAGCCCAAGTTCACGGCTGCACCACTCGTAGGCCGCCGGTTCCGGTTTGGCGCTGCCGATCCGGCAGGACAGTCCGACCACGCTGAAGTGTCCGAGCCAGTCCTGGGTGGCCTCGTAGTGGGCGGCGAGCTCCTCGGGGATGTTGGAGAGAAGTCCGAGCCGCAGCCCCCGGCGGGCCACCTCGGCCAGGAAGTCCACACTCTCCTGGTCGATCTCGCTCCAGCTGGCCAGGTCGGCGGCGATCAGGTCGTCGACCTGGCCGCCGGTAAGCGACATGCCGAGCCGTTCACCCACGCCCTTCCAGTAGGCGGGGCCCTGGACATCACCGCGGTCGTACGGCGGGCGCAGTGACCAGTAGGCGTCCCAGAACCGTTCTCCGCTCACACCAGCTGTTCGTTCGATCAGAGCTTGCGACTGCGGAGACTGCACACGTGCCAGGACTCCGAACATATCGAAGAGGACGGCCTTCACGCCTGCACCTCCGAAGGGCTGGCGGCCCCAGCGGGGCCGGGGCTCGATGTGGGCAGCCCGTCGGGATCTGGGGCGTTCTTGCGCAGCCAGAGGCTGAGCAGCAGGCAGACGCCGGCCAGGGCCAGCAGGACAAGTGGGAGCGCCTTGACGGCCAGGCTGTCGATGACCACGCCGAGCAGCGGCGGGAAGGCGACGCCGCCGATCATCGATGCGGCCATCACATAGGCGCCGGCCGCGGCGACGCTCGGCACCGCCCGGTTCAGCCAGGGCAGGCAGGTGGGGAAGATCGGCGCGATGGCAAGGCCCACTCCGAAGTAGGCGTAGGGCGCCACCGAGGGAAGGGTCGCGAGCAGCAGGAATCCCGCCATGCCCATGCAGCACACTGTCAGGATCGCGGGTGCCGAGAAGCGCAGGCAGAGCGGGACCACGACGAAGCGGCCGATGGTCATGGCCGCCCAGTAGGCCGAGGTGGCCGTGGCGGCGGCGGCAGCGCCGTAGCCGACGGTCTCCAGGTGGGTGGGCTCCCATCCGCCGACCCCGGTCTCGATCGCCACGTGGAGCACGTAGATGCCGATGAACGCGGCGATGATCGGCGCGACACGCGCACCTGTGCCGGACGCCGTCTCGGTGACGGGCTCAGGATCCCGCGCGGCCACGCCGCCGAGGGTGAACAGGATGAGCACACAGACGACCGCGACGCCGACGAAGATGGCCGGATACTGCTCGGCGCCGAGCCATCCCACCAGAGCGGGCCCCGCGATGGCACCCACGCCGAAGTGGCCGTTGAGCACGTTGAGCATGGCGGTGCTGCGGCGGCCGAAAGCGCTGGCGAACAGCTGGTTGAGGCCGTAGTCGACGCCGCCGAAGCCGAGGCCGATGACAAAGGTTCCGGCGAGGGCCAGGGGCCAGTTGGGCGCGACGGCGAAGAGCACGGCTCCCAGCGCCATGAGGAGGTAGGAGGCGCCGAGCAGGACGCGGTGGCCCAGTCGCGCACAGAGCACGTGATAGACGAGCACGCCGACCACTGCGGCGGCGAAGTGTCCGCTCAGGCTGAGTCCGGCGACGCCGGGGCTGACACCGAAGTCCTTGCGCAACTGGGGGATCGCCGGACCGTACAGCGCCTGGAGGGCTCCGATCACCACGAAGGCCACGCATGACGCGACGATCGCCAGCGCGGTGAGCTGCCGTTGCGTGACCCCGGACGGATCGGGTCTGCGTGCGGTGGGCATCGAACTCCTCCAGGGATGGTTAGGCGGACATCTGACACACCAGAAAGCCCACATCACATGAGCGGCACGGCCCAATACTCCCACAGATCATGTGGTCTCGAACAGATCCTATGTTCAATCGATCAGAGCTTGTCCACACAGCCGATACCCTCGCTGACATGAACGTGATGGAGAGACACAACTTCGTGATCGAGCTGCTCATGCGGGAGAACCGCGCCACCGTCGCAGACCTCGCCCATGCGACGGGGGCGTCCGAGATGACGATCCGCCGTGACCTGGAAGTCCTGGAATCGCGCGGTGCCCTGCGCAGGGTGCGTGGGGGCGCGGTGAGCAACCTGCCGGGCGGGGTGGAGCCGCCGTACGCCATCCGCGCCATGTCGGGGATGGAGACGAAGGAGCGACTCGCGCGCACGGTTCTGTCGCTGCTGACGGACGGCGAGACGGTCGCCCTGGACACTGGTACGACCCTGGTGGCCGTGGCCAAGGCCATGGAGAACCGGCAGTTCACGGTCACCCCGCTGTCGCTGCACGCCGCCTTCGCCCTCTCGACGTACTCCGACATCCAGCTGCTGCTGCCCGGTGGCCAGATCCGGCCGGGAGAACTCTCCTTCCACGGCCACACACCCGCCGAAACCTTCAAGGAGCTGTGCTTCGACACCTTTGTCCTGGGCTGCTGCGGGGTGGACCCGGCCCACGGAGCCACCGCGTACAACCTCGACGACGTCCGGGTGAAGCGGGCGGCTATCGACGCGGCGCAACGGGTGATCTTGGTGGCCACGGCGGAGAAGCTCGGTCGCATGGCGCTCGGTCGTATCTGCTCAGTCGACGAGATCGCCCTTGTCGTCACGGACGCTGCCCCGGACAACCCGGTCGTGGAGGCGATGCGGGAGCGGGGCGTACAGGTGGTACACCCGCAGCCCTGAGCTGCCTGGAACGCTGTTCGGTATCGCGATCCACACGACCGTGCCGCCCACCCGGCCGTCGACGTCGCGGCTGCGCTGCCCGACGGAACCGGAGACCGGGGAGTCACTGCCGGGAAGCGACTGTGGTGTCACGCCGGGAAGGTCCGCAGGCGCTGCGCGAGCTGCGCGCGGTGTCTTCGGGCACGGCCTCGCTGACGAAGGTGGCGGCTCCCAGCTCACCGGCCGCCAGCCGTTTAGGCCGGTCCGGCCGGAAACGGTCGGAGATGATCTGCGCGTGCAGGTGGTTCGGATGCCGGTCTCGCCGGGCCGGTGCCTGTACCCATGTCGCTGTGTAAGGCAAGGCCTCTTCCGCGACGTCCTCGAAGCACCGCAGTACGTCGCGGTATACGCCGGCCAGTTCCGCCCGCTCAGCGGAGGCCAAGCCGGGAAGGCCGGGCATGTGCCCGCGGGCGTTGAGATGCACCTCGTACGGCCACCGGGCGGCGAACGGGGCGAAGGCCGCCCCGTGCTCCGACCGCAGCACCACACGTTCACCGGCGCGCTCCTCGGCAGCGAGCGCCTCGCAGAACAGGCAGCGCAGACGGATGCTGGGCGCGACTGCTCACCCGACCGCCTCCTGGGTGACCCAGGCCGCAAAAAATCTCGTCATGGACCTCGAGGACACCGGCTGTCGAGCCCTCTACCTGATCAGGGACCGGGACGGGAAGTTCCCCAAGCTGTTCGATGCGGTCCTCCAGGACGCTGGCATCGAGATCGTCCTCAGCGGCATCCGGATACCCCGCATGAATTCGATCACGGAGCGGTGGGTGCAAACCTGCCGCCGAGAAGTGCTGGACCGGACACTGATCTGGAACCAGCGCCATCTCCTTCACGCCCTGCGCGAGTTCGAGATTTTCTACAACGAGCACAGGCCGCACCAGGGCCTCGCGAATGCCCGTCCTCTGCGTCCGTTGCCCGAACCAATCGACGATCCGGAGCGGATCGCACGCCTCGACATACGACGACGCGCGAGGCTCGGCGGCACCCTGCACGAGTACGCGCATGCGGCTTGACCAGCGTGGATGAGGTATTCGGCAAGAGCAAGGCCAGCATTGCGGCAAGCACCGCGCAGCCCCAAACCCCCGAGCAGGCCCGAGCCCGCCAAGCTCTCAAGGAATGCGAGCGGCGTCTTGCCCGCTATCAGGCCGCCCTCGACTTGGGAGCCGCCCCAGCCGTCGTCACCCAGTGGATCAACGACGCACAACGAGACAGGGAAGCGGCACAGAAGAAGCTCGACGCACTGCCCAGCGTCAACCGGAAGAAGGAACCACCCCTCACGGCCGATCAGATCCGGGAGATTACTGAGAGACTCGGAGACATCGCTCAACGTATCCAAGCCGACGACGCTGACAAGAAGGAACCCCTCTACGACGCCCTGGGCATCACGATCACATGCGACAACGCAACAAGGACCGCGACCGTTAGGTCGAGGCCCTCGCTTGCGTTTCGTTATAAGGAGTGTCCGAGGGGCGAGTTGACGGCTGACGATACGGTCTTGGTGGCGCAAGGGAGGGTCCACCTCTGACGAGGTGTGATGCTTCATCGCCACGGCCAACGGCGTGTCACCAGGGCGGGCAGATGTATCGCCAGCAGAGGAAGAACCTCCTCGTCTCGTACTCGTCGAAGAAACTTGGCTTCTTCTGAGTGCCCAAAGAACTGAGCCAGAGGTTCTCGGCCGTTCAGTGCTGAAGAGGCTCCAGTACGCCCAGGCGTTGCAACTCCGCAATGTGTTCGGCTGCACGTCGGGGTGCTTCCCCGCCGGTGACCAGCACACCGGCTTCGATGTTGCGCCTTGCGGCGGACTCGGTCAGGTTGGCGCTGCCTAGGAAGAGGGTGTGACGATCGGCGACGGCGAGCTTGGCGTGCTGACGGGAGCGGGTCTGCTGGGCCGGGTTCCGGGCCCAGGTCCATAGCTTCACCCCGGGCGCCGACGCGAACGCGTCGGCAGGCTCCTTCCCCGAGAGAAGTCCGCCGGCGCCGGCCAGGGTCTCGACCACGACGTGCGTCTGCACGCCTCTGTCCACGGCCTCTGTCAGGGCACGTATCAGGGCGGGGTAGGGACGAGCCGCGTACGTCATGGCCAGCAGTTCGTGCTCGGCCGCGTTGATGACCTCGATGAGCACCTGGGCGGTGGCACGGACGGGTACGGCAGGTGTGGAGGGACCACTCCACACCGTGCGGACCCGGACGGTGTCCCGGGCCTTCTGCCGGGCGGCGACGTAGCCGCGCAGATAGGCAGCCGCCTCGGCCGGCGGCACCGACTCCGACTCGATGGCGTCGCACAGTCGCGCCACGGCCTCGCCGGCCGCCGGCGTGGCCAGTGCAGTCAGGATCCGTTCCCGGGAGCGTGCCTGAGCGAGCAGCCCGACCAGATCCTTGGTGCGGGAGAGCCCGAGGGCCGCCACGGCGGCCTCGGCAGCGGCCTCGAACCCAGGTCGGCTCACGGCAGCAGACCGACCGGCGTCAGCACCGGTTCCTTGTCCCCGGCCAACGGGACGAGGAAACGACGGTCCAGGAACCGGTTGCCGCGTTCGCACGTCGTCTCCGAGACGAAGAGGCAGACGTGGCACGCGGCTCCGTGGAGGAAGTCGGCCGGATCGTGCGGAAGGCGCTCGGCGCAAAGCGGATCGGCCGAGCACTGACCGGCGTCGGTCAGGGCCCGGCGCACGATCCGGTCGAACTCGCGCTCCTCGGCGAGGGAGACCAAACCACCCAAGGTGCCCTCGGAGTCGGGGACCGCGGTGTATATGAGGATGCCCGTCCTCGGATTCTTCTCGTCTCCCGCGTATATACGCTCGGCGAGCGAGGCGGAGTTGTACCCGCATTCCAGGGCGATGGTGCGGATCAGCAGGTGGGAGAGGGTGTGCAGGGCGATGTACCGTGCTCCGGGCCAGCCGTAGTAGGGGTCGAAGTCACTCGTCTTGCGGTCTGACTTCCGGTTGGCCCGGAATCGTGCGTAGGCCTCTCTGTGTGCCTCCATCTGCGCGGACTTCTCCATACGGACGGCCCACTCCGCCATCAGACCGTCCCGTACGCGCAGGAAGATACCCTCGCCGCGGACCTCACTCGCCGGCACCCAGTTGCGGACTCCGCGGGACAGTTCGACTCGCGTGGCGATCTCCGGGGATTCCGGGTCAGGCGCGTCGAGCCGGGTGAAACCGATCAGCGCCCGTGCCTCGCGCAGCCGCTCGACCTGCCTGAGGTCGGCGAACAACTCGCTCAGACGGGCCGGCACCGGGACCTGCCGCAGCGCGAAGTCGTCACTGGGAGCAGGGAGGGGTCCGGAGAGCGCGTCCCATTCTGGCCCGAAGAGGTCGGCCTGAACGTCGGGCGCGGAGGGAGCCGGTCCGGCCGTTCCCTGTTTACGCGCCGCGATGGCCGCGACCGCGGCGTCGGCGTCGAACTCCTTCAGGAAGGCGAACTTCGGCATGCGCGCCATGAAGTCGAACTGGATCCGGTCCTCGATGAGTTCGAGGTCAGGCCAGTGGTCGTCGAGGAGCTTGTCGATGTCTCCGCCCTGGACCTTGGGCAGGGCCAGCGCGCTGAGAGTCAGCGGGAACCACTGGTTGGAGGCGCCCGCCACCATCAGGACGGGCTCCTGCGCGCAGCCGTTCGACTCGAAGGTGCCCAGGTGCGGGTGCCGCCCGCGGCATGAAGGCAGGTTGCGGCGACCCCGCTCCCCCATGGCTTCCCGGATGTTGCGCTTGACGCCGCAGGCGACGCACTCGATGGTGACGTTGGCGGCCTGGTTGCCGCCGTGGTCCTTCATGCGCAGCTTCGGACGTGGGGTCTTGCCGCAGGCCTGGCCGTGGTGGACGTACGCGGTGTACGGGAACTCGTCGAGATGCCCTGCGGTGCAGACCAGGGTGAAGCGGGCGGCCACGGCGAGTGGCTTGCCCCGCTTGCAGTCGTGGACGAACTTGGCCTCGTGCGGTGTCCGTGGGTTGGAGTTGAAGAACGCGAACTCTCCGGAGTCGACGGCCGCCAGCACGTTGCACGCGGTGCAGCGCAGCCACTGCGGGAAGGGCGTGACGGGCACGCCGACTCCCTGGGCCGCCCAGCCCTTCGGATCCGTGTCGGCGCCCTCGAGCCAGGGAGCGGCCCGCAACTGCTCGACCTGTCCGCGGCCGTAGCGCTGGAGGGACCGGTTGACCGCGGCGCGGAGGCGGGGCTCGTCGATGTCGTAGTCGGTGATCCCGGAATGGCTCCAGGAATCGATACCCCGGATGAGGACCGAGAAGTTCGGCAGGTCGACGAGGGCGCCGACACCGGCGGTGAACATGAGGTGGCTGGGCCGTACGGCACCGACCCTGCGGTTGCCGGCATGGGTGCTCATCGCTGTGCCTTCCTGGCCGTGTCGGCCGTGAGGGGCCCGTACTCGTCACTGTCCACGGTGGTCACCGTGTCGGGGTCGGCGTCGGAGTCGGTCGCGGGCGTGCCGAACGTCCAGTCGGGTCCGCCACCCGAGGCTTCTTCCAGGAACGCTCCGCCGCCGGGCAGGAGCAGGTTGATCTCGTTCTCCGTCTCACGCATCGACATGCCGACGGTCAGCTCGGTCCACCGGGATCCATCGGCCCGTCTGAGCAGTCCGTTCACGACGGTCGTCTTGTGCTTCTCCTTGCGGTAGCCGAGCGCTGAGCTGCTCTCGTCGCGCTTGCGGCGCCATTCGTCCTTCAGCCGGTCCAGCCGTTCGCTCAGGTACTGGCGCGGCCGGTCGCCGCCCACCCGTTCGGCGCGTTCCAGAAGCCGCCGTTCGATGTCCTGCGCGAGCGGACCGTCGAGGTCGACGTGGTGGGCGTCGAGGTTGCGGGAGGTGTCGTAGGCCGCATGCCGCAGCGCGGCGACGTAGGTGGCGGCGACGCCCCGGTCGAGTGCGCGGCGGGTGTACGGGGTGACGGAGAGGGCCTCCACCTGACGGTAGAACGTCGCGTGGTAGTGCTCGAAGTCCTCGTAGTGCGCGAGGTCGCGGGGCCGCGACCAGTTGTAGAGGGTCACCACCAGACCTGGGCGCCTGGCGTCACGGCCGACCCGGGAGGACGCCTGGATGTACTCGGCGGTGTTCTTGGGCTGGCCGACGACCAGCATGAGGCCGAAGCGGGAGACGTCGACACCGACCTGCAGCATGGAGGTGGCGAGGACCACGTCGACGGCCTGCCGGACGGTCGGTGTCATGGAGGCGCGGGGCTCTCGCTTCTCCTTCATGGCGGCCGCGTACTCGCGGATGAAGGCGCGCCGTCGCACCGATGTGTCACGCTCGGGGTCGAACTCGATCTCCAGCCGCTTCAGGGCGGCTCCGATGTCCGCCGAGGAGATACGGGAGGTCAGCTCCTGAATGCTGAGCATCCCCGTTCTGCTCACGATGCGGTCCGAGAGCGTGTCCTGGCCCTTGCGGCTGCCGTTGGCACGCACCCGGGTGGTGATGTCGTCGTCCATGTACCTGCGCATACCGGCGAGTTCGCGGGTCGCGTTGAAGTACCCGACGAGCGTCATGTACGGGTCCGCGGGGCTGCCGTAGTCGTCGAAGAGCTGCTGTCCGGCGAGCAGCAGGATCTCCGCGACGCGGATCTCGGCGGCTTTCAGTCGCGTGCCGTGCGCGCACACTCCGAGGTAGCGACGGCCCGGGTTCTCCCGGCTCAGTTCCACCTGCCGGGAGAAGAAGGTGTCGCCGACGTCCAGCACCTGGGGCGGGAAGACGGCGACCTCGCGGCCGAAGACACCGCGCACCTGGTCGGCGGCACGCTTGGTGGTCGCGGTGGACGCGACGATCTTGGGGCCGGTCTCCTGACGTCGTCCGTGGGCGTCGGTGAAGCTCCACGTGCACAACTGGTCGACGGCGCCTTCGAAGAGTCCCACGGTGGTGCCGAGTGCCCCGGATATCAAGTGCAGCTCGTCCTGGATGATCAGGTCCGGGGGCCGCAGGCGGGTGACGGGCTGGGCGGTGACGCCGGGCAGGGCGCCCCGGGCGTTGTGCCGGCCGCCGCAGCCGGTCTTGGCGTCCAGGTCGTCGTGCCGGTACCCGTGGCGGGGGCAGAGCTCGGTGACCCTGCCGAACAGCAGGCCCGCGTAGCCGTTCCACGGGAGCTGGGCGAACTTGTCGACCGTGGCGATCAGCAGCGAGGGCGCCAGCCGGTAGATCTCCTCGTCGACGGTGAGGACCGGAATACCCTCCCCGAGCGATTCGCGACGGGAGAAGGGGCAGCAGTCCTCTCCCTCCCCGCGCGGACAGTACAGCAGGATGCGACGGCGGCCTTCGTCGTACTCCATGTTCGAGCGGGCCGTCAGTCCGCTGCCGCACCAGGGGCAGGTGAGGACCTGAAGGACGCGGGCGTGCTTGTCGCTGGCGCTCTCCTTGGCCTCCGCGATCTGTTCCTTCGCCTCGTCGAACCAGTTCGGCGAGACGGAGGTGCCCACCCAGAGTCCGATGCGGAAGGGTGTGGAGCCCCAGCGCCGGTCCCGTGCGAACTCCGCGCGGCGCAGCACCTCGCAGGCGCTCACCAGGGCGGCGGCGCGCTGGAACTGCTGGGCGGTCAGCAGCCGCAGGGTGTAGCGCATGAGCACGCCCACTCCTGCCTCGCCGCTGCGGGCCTCGGTTCCCGAGCCGATCGTCCCCTGCAGGCGTCTGAGCGCGAAGGTGTAGGCGGCCAGGCCCAGATACGCCTCGGTCTTGCCGCCGCCGGTCGGGAAGAAGAGCAGATCGACGAGGGCTGCGCGGCCGGTGCCTCGGTGCGGGTGTCCGGGCTGGGTGAGGGAGGCGATGTTCAACAACACGAAGGCGAGCTGGAACGGGCGCCAGCTGGCTGCCGCCTTGCCCTTGGCGTGGACCTCCTCCTGGGCCTCACGGTAGGAGAGGGGGTCGTTCTCGCGGCCGGCACGGGCGGCCGCGACGGCGGTGTTGCGTCGCTGCAGGGCCATGGCCCGGTTGGCGAACCGGAAGGCCGCCAGGGCCGTTTCGTCGGCCAGGAGCCGGTCGATGCCGAGGGTGATGCGGTCACAGACCTCGAGTGCCTGCTCGATCGCGACCTCGGCCGATTCCCGCAGGTCGCCGCGGAGTGAGCGGGCTGCCCGGCGCTGCTGTTCCAGCCAGGCGCCGTACCCGTCGGCCAGCGGAGCGAGGGCCGCGCCGAGATCGGACCGGCGGTCGGGCACGGCGAGCGCGGCCAGTTCGTCCATGCCCAACTCCAGCCCCTGGAGCAGGTCCTGCTCCTCGAGTGCCGGCGCGGTCGTGGCCCTCACGTCGTACTCGGGCAGCCAGACGGTGGTCAGGCGATGGGCGTTGCGTTCGCCACCACGGATGTGCGCGTGCACGGCCACGTTGCGGCCCTTGGCGTGGCTGAGGCTGTCCCGGTAGAGGAGGCGCAGCCGCCGCTCCTCGGGGTCCTCGGGCACCTTGCCGGGACCGGCCGCGTCGAGTGGATCGTCCACCGGCAGGAAGACCGCGGCCTGGTCGTCGGGGAAGGCGGTGACGTCGATCTCGGTCTGGAAGAGCCAGTGGGCGTCGCGTGCGTCCCGGCTGTCCGGCTGCCGGTTCACCAGGGCCAGCTCGACTATGCGCAGGTCATCGGCATCCGTCCGGCCAGTGTGCCGGCGTACCTGCACGTCGAGGACGACGGCTTCGCCGTCGAGTTCGACGGCCCGGTCACTCCCGCCCGTCACATCGATGTCCACCAGGTGCTCGACGGGCTCACGGGACCAGACCCTACGGGTCGTCCCCCGCTCGGTGCCCTCCTCCGACTGCGTGTACCGCCCCCAGCGGACCACGGCGCTGAGCGTGCCGACGGAGGCCGGGACAGTGAAGGACAGCCCCATGGACGACGCCCAGATGTGCCCGGCGGCCTGCGGGCTCAGCCGGTCCTGCAGGGCGCTGTCGTCACCTTCCTGCTCGTCGCCCGACTCGCCGTCCGCGCTCTGTGCCGCGGCCCGGGCGATCCGTTCCGTGGTGACGGCCTGGGGGCGGGGACCGAGCATGCCGACCAGGTAACGGTCGCGCGGACCGGAGGAGGCGCTCGGCAGGGTCTCCGTCTCGCCGTCCCAGGGGCCCAGCAGGTCCCGGCGGATGTAGGTCACGAGTGCGTCCCGGACCGCGTAAGAGTCCCCCGCCCGGAACGTCTGGGGAACTTCATCGAGCGGATGTGGGACAGCGGCCTGGGCAGGCTGGGCCGGCATGGGGTGGGTCCTTTCGGACAGGTCCGTTGGGATTCGGGCGTGCGCCGATGGTGTGACGACGTCAGAAATATAGATTGTTGACTGAGTTCACACAATGATTCCCGGACGCTCCGTCGCCCGGCATCCCGATCAGTCTTTAGTCTGGTGCTCGCCCACCGCCCGCCCGTGACCCGAGGACGCCCATGCCCCGTCTCGCCCTCTCCGACGACTTCGTCGCGGATCTGATCTCGTTGCAGAGACCGGTTCAGAAGGAGGTCAACGACGCGATCCAGATGTTCCGGGGCCTGACCGTGCCTCAACTGCACGCCAGCAAGGGAATGCACCTGGAGAAGCTCGAAGGAGCGCGCGACCCCCGGATCCGCACGATCCGGATCACCCGGTTCTACCGGGGGGTGCTCCTCGCCCCGGACGACGGAAGTGGGCTCTACACGCTGCTGCGGGTCGCACCGCACGACGAGGCGATCAACTGGGCCTGCAAGCGCGCCTACTCGGTCAACGGGGCCACCGGCGGACTGGAGGTCCGCAATGTCGAGGCGCTCGAACAGATGGAGACCTACTTCGAGACGAAGGCGGTCGAGACGCCGGAACGTCTGTTCACCCAGCACTCCGACACCGTGCTGCGCGATCTGGGCATCGACGAGCAGGTGCTGCGGCTGGCGCGGGTGTGCGTCACGGCGGACGACCTGACGGTCATGGCGCCGCCCATGATGCCCGCCGACCAGTACGAGGTGCTGGAGTACCTGGCGGCCGGCTACTCGCCCGAGGACGTCTGGGAGCAGCTGATCGCTCCACGCGGGCAGACGGTTCGCACGGCCGAGGACCGGCCGGCCGTCACGCTCAGCGAGGCGATCCTCAACACGCCCAACCGCATCGTGGAAGTCACCGGCCCCGGTGAGCTGGAACGCATCCTCACCGAGGATTTCACCCGCTGGCGCGTCTTCCTGCACCCCGCCCAGCGCCGGTACGCCTACCATCCCGGATTCAACGGACCGGCTCAGGTGACGGGCGGCCCGGGCACCGGCAAGACCGTCGTCGCGCTGCACCGGGTCCGGCATCTGCTGCGCGCCGGGCACGAGGGCGACCGGATCCTGCTCACCACCTTCACCAACGCCATGGCGGCCGCCCTGCGGGACAGCCTCGCCCTGCTGCTCGGCGACGCCGACGCCCACCTGCTCGACCGGGTCGACGTCACGACGGTGGACTCGCTGGCCGCCCGGGTGATACGTGAGGCGAGGGGCAGCTCGCCGAAGCCGTTGTCGGCTGCAGCCGAGAAGAGCGCCTGGACCCGTGCCGCCGCCCGCGAGGACCTGCCCTGGTCCGAGCGCTTCCTCTCCCAGGAGTTCCGGAGCGTCGTCCTGGCTCAGGGCCTGCGGACGCCCGAGGAGTACCTGCGCTGTGTGCGCAGGGGGCGCGGCACGCAGGTCGGGCGGGTCCAGCGGGCGCGGCTGTGGCGGGTGATGGAACGGTTCACGACGGACCTGACCGCGCGCGACTCGGCGACGTACACCATGCTGTGTGACCAGGCCGCCCGGATCCTGGCCGAGAAGGGGCCGCGCTACCGGCACGTCGTGGTGGACGAGGCACAGGACCTGCACCCGGCCCAGTGGCGGGTACTGCGCGCCTGCGTCGCCGAACAGGCCGACGACCTGTTCCTCGTGGGTGATCCTCACCAGCGCATCTACGACTCGCGGGTCTCGCTTCGCTCGCTGGGTGTCCACGTGCGTGGGCGCACGTCCCGCCTGCGCATCAACTACCGCAGTACCGAGGAGATCCTGCGCTGGTCGGCATCGCTCCTGGACGGTCAGCCGGTGGGCCGGCTCGGTGAGGACGACGACGATGAGGGCGGCCGTGACTCGCTGCACGGCTACCGGTCCGAGCTGCACGGCCGCGTTCCGGTGGCCCGGGGCCATGCCAGTCAGGACGACGAGCTGCGGGCGCTGGTGGAGCAGATCCGGGTCTGGGTGAACCAGGACGGCGTGAGGCCGTCCGAGGTGGCGGTGTGCGCCCGGTTCAACACGCTGGTCGACGCGGTCATCACGCGTCTGCGCCGGGAGGGCGTACCGGCGGTCGCGGTCAGGGACGACCCGGCCCCGGAGGTGTCGGGTGTGCGCGTGGCGACGATGCACGCGATGAAGGGACTGGAGTTCCGCTGCGTGGCCGTCGTGGGCGTGACGTCGGGCGTGCTCCCCTTCGCTCCGCAGGTGACGCCCGCCGACGAGGACCCCGTACAGCACCGTTCCGATCTGCTGGCCGAGCACTGCCTGCTCTTCGTCGCCTGCACGCGGGCGCGTGACGCACTGGCCATCTCCTGGAGCGGTCAGCGCAGCCGCCTGCTGGACCCGGTCGCCGGCTGAGACACGCGCGGCCCTGTCACCTGTGCGGTACGTGTGACAGGGCCGACGGTCGAAGGGCTCAGGCTCTTATCTCCCGGACGACGACCGTGCGCTTCTTGCCCTGGGACGCGTCGTACGAGATCTCACGTCCGGCAGGCTGCCACATCAGCGCATGGCCGAGAGGCGACGACGGAGAGACGATGTCCGCCTCCGCGGTGGGCAGTTCGGCGACCGTGTACAGGGTGTCCTCGTCGATGTCACCGTCGAACTCCAGGATCAGCAGCGCGCCGGGAATCACCACGTCCGGGACGGTGGGCTCCCGCCCGATGCCGACGGAGTCGAGGAACGTTCGCAGGTAGGTGAGACGCTTCGTGCGCCGGTCGCGCCGGTCGGCCTGGGCCTTCCTGAGGAAGACGAGCTGGGCCGCGTCCGTCCCGTCGGGTGTCTCGTCGGCTGCGTCGAGCGCCGCCTGCAACTGCTGCACCTCCCGCACGAGTCGCTGGAAGGCCGCGGCGGGGATCTGCCGGACCGGCAGTGAGCCTCGCGTGCCCGGGTCCGGTGCCACGCCGGGCTCCGCCGACAGGGCCGGGCCCTCGGAGGGTCCGGTGCCGACGCGGTTCTTTGAAGACACCACGGACGGCCTCGCCGGAGTCGGCATCACCTGCAGGGCCGGTCCGCGCAGCGACTCGCGCGGATCCACGGACGCTGGAACTGCCTCCACGGCGGCGGCTACGGTCACCGCGCCCATGCCGCCCGAGTCCTCGCTCGGCTCGCTCGCGCGCTCGGTCGCCACGCCTTCGTCGTCCGGCTCCGTCCCGCCGCGCCCGGTGTCGGCTGCGCTGCCCGACTGCTCCGTCTCCTCCCGCACCGGCTCGATGCCCAGCCGCTCCAGCTCGGCCCACAGGGGCGCCAGTGCCTGCTCACGGTCGAGGTGGAACCGGCTGCCCCGGACCCGGACGAACGTCCAGTCCACGCGTTCCAGGTCTCGCTGTCTGGCCGCCGCAGTGGAGGCGTCCTCGCCGTCGGCGAAGGCGTCACCGTCGCAGGCGACCGCGAGCCGGCGCGTACCGCCCTCCACCACCAGATCGAGGGTGTGGCGCCCCACCTTGTATCCCGGGCGGACCCGGTAACCACGAGCCGTCAGCTCCAGGTACACCTGCTGCTGGAACAGACTGTCGAACGCCTCGTGCCTGACGTCGGGCAGGACTTCACCCTCGACCGCGGCGGTGTCCTCCTCCGCGGGTCGGGTGAGGTGGTCGAGCCACCGTCGACGCAGGTCGTTCTCGTGGAACTGTTCGGCGCGCGCGCTGTGGAAGACCCATATCTGGTCCTGAGCGCGCGAGGCCGCCACGTTGATCCGCTGCTCGTAGGTCTTGCCGTTGAAGCCGCCGGGCACGGACCCGGCGCCCGTGGACGGTGAGTTGACGCAGGAGACGAACATGACGTGCCGCTCGTCGCCCTGGAAGTCCTCGGCGTCGCCGACCCGGATGCGCCGCTCCTCCCGCTGCTCGTAGTCGAGGCGGTCGGCCAGCAAGTTCTCCAGTTCTGCCAGGTGGCCCTTGCTGGCGCGGAGGCTGATGACCCCCATGGTCTTCCCGTCGTAGGCCGGGTCGGCGCAGCACCGCACGATGGCGTCGACGAGTGCCTCGGCCTCGGCGGGGTTGCACAGCCGGGAGTTGGCGCCGAGGGCTTCACCGTGCTCGACGTGCACGGTGCGCACCGGGGGCAGCCGGTCCGCACCGTACTGCCGCAGGGGCAGCAAGTCGCGGTTGTAGCAGAGGTGGTTGGAGAAGGAGATGATCTCCGGCATGCACCGGAAGTGCTCCTTGAGCATGAGCGTGCCGCGGCCCGCCGAGAGGGCTTCGGTGAGATCGAAGAAGCTGGAGTCGGGGCCGAACAGGCTGCGGACGTCCGGCTCCAGCGCGGTGAGCAGGCGGTCCCTGAGGTGGAAGTACTCGTCCTGCTTGAGGCCGACGTTGGACGGGCTGACCTGCTTGCTGTCGCCGACGACGACCATCCGGTCGGCGAGCCAGCTCAGCAGCATGGCCTCCAGGCCCGACTGGCTGGCCTCGTCGACGATGACGACGTCGAACATGCCGGGCCGGTCCATGGGCACCGTTTCGGCGACCTGGTGCAACGGCATGATCCAGGCCGGTACCGCCGTCTGCGCTTTGCGCAGGGCGGCCTGGGCGTCGCGACGGTAGCGGTGCTGGTATTTGCCCTTGATGCGCCGGGCGGCCTGCTGGTAGGCGCTCAGCGCGCGGGACTGGTCGCCGGTGAGCAGGCCGAGGCAGCGGTGCCAGGCGCGGGCGGCGGCGAGCCGGGCGAGCATGATACGGGCCTCGTCGTCCGCCTCCGTCAGCCGCTTGCGCAGGGCGCGTTCGGCCTCGGGGTCGGTCAGCCGCTCCATGCGCTCACGCCACGCGGACCAGGCCCAGGCCTCGGCGAGCGCGGGCAGCCGGGTGTCCCAGGCGGTGTCCTCGTGCGTGGCCGTGATGCGCTCGGCCAGAGCCGGGAACGCCTCGCGGACGCAGGTGAGGGCGGTGTCCTGTTCGGCCCGCAGCCTCGCGGCCTCACGCACCTCGGCCATCTCGTCGCTGAACGAACGGTAGCCGTCGGGGTTCCGATCGCTCACGGCGTCGAGGGCGCGCACGACCGCGGGCGCGGCACCGGGCCGGCCGCTCCAGACCCGCAGCAGTTCCTCGGTGTCCGCGATGATCTTGCGAGATCCTTCGGCCGCGCGCAGCGTTGTCGCCGCGCGCAGCAGGGTGCGCACGGCGTTCTCGACGGAGGCGTCGTGCCAGGTGGCGACGGCGAGCGCCGGTGACGTGGCCGCGGCGGTCAGGACGTCGGTACGCGCGGCGGCTACGGCGAGCAGCGCGTCGAGCACCTCCGCCTCCTGACGCAGCCGTGCGAGGCGCGGCCCGTGTCCGTGCCAGACGACGGCGGGAGTGCCCCACTCCGACTCCACCTGTGCCAGGCGCAGTTCGAGTCGGATGCGGGCGAGGACGACAGCCGCCGTCGGGACGTCCTCCGGAGTCCGTCCGTCGACCCGTACGGCGTCCACGAACGCGCCGACCGTCTTCGCCAGCTTGGAGCGCATGCCGAGAGGCCCGCGCAGCTTCTGGCCCTGACCGAGGCCGTCGTGCAGAGCAGTGGCCTGGGCGAGCGCCGTGGCCGGGTCGTACCGGTCCAGGCCGCTGACCATGGCCGTGCCCAGCGTGGCGAGCGAGGCGTCGACGGCGGCGAGGGCCTCGGAGACTGCGGCCCGCCGGCTGCGTGCCTGCCAGTCCTGGCCCTCGGTCACCTCTCTCAGCAGCACCGCGGCCCAGTCGCCGGCCGGAGCGGCGAGGGACGCGGCACGGGCACGGGCGGCGGAGAACGCGTCGAGCGCCGAGGACAGCCGCTGCTGTTCGGCCTCGCTCAGGCTCCGCACGGCCGCGTCGTACTCCGCGCACAGGGGATCCTGGCGCGCGGCGGCATGCGCGTCCTCGGCGGACCGCACGACCCGCACGGCCTCCTCGAAGTCACCGGGGCTCGGCAGCTCGGTGGGCCCGGGCACCTCGGCGGCCAGTGCCTGGTGGTCCGGGGTGTACGCGCGGGTGGCGTGCAGCAGGCGCAGGGCCTCGTCGGCGGTCAGGGCGGGTTGCTCCTGCGGGACGAGGCCGAGCCAGTCGTATCGTCCCTTCTCCGCGGTGAGGCGCTCGGCGATCTCCTGGAGGCTGCCGCTGTAGTCGCCGATCTCCGCCTCGAAGCGGTGGGTTTCCTGCTCGCGCAGCACCGCGAGGTCGCGCAGCATGGCCTGCTGAGCTGCGCGGGCTTTGGCGAGTCGGGACTGAAGCGCCTTGACCGCCTTCCAGGAGGCCTTCTCGTCGTAGCCGGCGTACTCGCTGAGGATCTTGTGCACGGACGCCTCCAGCTCGCGCTGGGCGGCGGCGCCGTCCTCGGTGCGGCTCACGCACAGGTCGCGCACGGACTCCGGGAGCTTGTCCCGCAGCACGCGCAGGGCACGCGGGGTGTGGCTCGTGATGAGGACCCGCTTGCCCTGGGCCAGCAGGTCCGTGACCAGATTGGCGATGGTGTGCGTCTTGCCGGTGCCGGGCGGACCCTGGACGACGACGAGCCGGTTGGCGCGCAGGCGTTCGGCGATCGTGCGCTGCTCCTCGTTGGCGGGCAGGGCGAAGTACATCTCGTCGCTGTCGGTCGCGGTCCCGCCCTCCGCCGCCGCGAGGTCGGCCGCGGTGAGCGCGCCGTCGCGGCCCGCGATGTAGCTGAGCAGTTCGGTGGGCGGGGTGCCCGCGTCGATCTGCCGGGCGATGGCCTTGAGCGCGTCCATGGTCGAGCGGCGGCTGCGTTCACGCAGGACGAGTGCGGGGGTGAGTCCCACCTGCGGAACGTCGAGGCTGCGCGGCTTGGCGCGCTCCACGGTCGGTGCGTAGCCGCCGGCACTGTGCGCGGCGTTGACCCAGCTGCGCAGGGCGGTGTGCACGGCGTCGAGGTGTTCGGGGTCCGTCACGTCCGAGGCGTCTTCCAGTACCTCGACGATCTTCTCCCGCACGGGACCCGGCACGTGCTGGGCGCCTTCGAGCATGCCCTCTTCGAGTTCCAGTCCGGTGCCGGTCGGATCGGGGGCGGCGGTGAGCGTGCCGGTGGACGGATCGAGCCGGAGGGTGGCCCGGTGGGTGACGAGGTGTCGTTCCACCCGCTGCCCCGCGAGCGTCTGCCAGGTCAGACGGCCGAGACCGAGCACGAGCTCGTAGGCCTCACCGAGGTTGGCGGCGTCCTCGTGCATCTTGTGCAGCCGGTCGTACAGCCTGACGACGGGGTCGATCGCGCGGCGCCGCTCCGCCCACGCAAGCCATTCCTGTTCCCAGGCGGCGTACAGCTTCTCGATCTTCTCCCGCTGGGGGTGCTCGTCCAACTCGTGGTAGGTCTTGTCGAGCGGGATGCCCTGCGACCAGTCGGGGAACTCCGGTTCGATGCGCCGGCGCAGGTGTGGGGCGCGGGTCTGCTTGAAGTCTCGGATGCGGTTCTCGTCCACCCAGGGGGCGAGCAGAGCCTTGGGGTGCGGCGCGTCCTCGCGCTCGGGGCGGGTGACGGTCAGCCAGGCCGGCTCGTCGGTGCCGAGCATGCCGTCGATCATCACCTCGACACCGTCGTCGTCGGGCAGTTCGTCGAACCACACGGTGCCGGCCGCTCCGTCCAGCGTGCGCACGGGGCGCGTCTTCGATTCCTCCGCCTCGGCGAGGAAGCGGAAGATCTGCCGCACGCGTGCGGCGTCGAGCTCGTCGCCGGAGAGTTGAGGCGCGGGTGACGGCGTGACCCGGCGTCCCGGGCCGGCCGGCTGGGCGGGGACGGCGTCGAGCGCGGCGCGGGCGCTGTGCTGCTGCCCGGGTCGGCCGATGGGGACGCCGAGGCCGCCGCCGGGCTCGGTGTGGGTGCCGCTGTCTCGGGACAAGGACGCGGCGCCGGTGCCGAGGGCGGCCGGCACGGCGTTCGCGGCCGTGGTGAAGGTGACGCTCTCCCGGTCGTGCGCATTCCCGAAACGGACCTCGATGTCCAGGTCGTCGGCGGTTCCGGCCGGGATGCTGTAGGCCCACGTGGCGGAGAGCCTGCGTCCCGTGCGCAGGGTGCCCTCAAGCTCGTCGTCGAGCACGTCACCGCCGTGGTCGTGCACCTGACGGGCCGTCTTGCCGTACGGGCCGCCTCGCACCAGCAGGCTGATGCCGTCCACGGCGACGGGCCGCCCCGTGCCGTTGCTCAGGTGCAGGGTGCAGCGCACCAGGTCGTCACCCGGCCGGTACCCGTGGCTGTCGTCGGCGTCGGCCAGTACGTACGGCACGACATCGTCCACCCGTACGTACAGGCCGTCGTCGTATTGGTAGACGGAACCCACCGGCCGCAGACCGCCACCCGGCACACTCTCATCCTGACTCACACGCCCCACCCCACTGTGTGCTGAGGGCCAGCTCATGACCCGTTCCGTGACATCTCGCCCAGCCGCCTCAAGCCCCCAGAAGGCGCCCCCCGGCGCGCGGACTTGAGTGTGAACTGAGCACACGCGGCGAGCGTAGCAGCAAGCCTTGACAGCACACGCCACCTTGAGGCCCGTCGGGCCGCAAGCTCGACAGCGAGTGATCAAGCAGCGATTTCAGCGCGCCCCGGCGTCACGATAGACCTCCACATCGACGATGGAAAGTCATTGACTGAGTTCACAGTTACACGGCAGGATTTCGAAGGCGTCGCCCGTGCGTTGGGCGTGACATAAGTTCCCGGAGGAGGGCAATCGCGCCATGGACATGCAAGTGGTCGACGTCTCGCCCCAGTTGGCGGCACAGTGGCTGACCCGCAACACCAACAACCGGCCGCTCAGCAAGGGCACGGTGCAACAACTGGCCGGCCAGATCCAGCGCGGCGAGTGGCAGTTGACTCACCAAGGCATCGCCTTTGACGAGGACGGTGTCCTGATCGATGGGCAGCACCGCCTGGCGGCCATAGCCAAGGCGGGAGTCACCGTGCAGCTGACCGTCGCGCGCGGCGTGCCGCGCACGGCGTTCACCGTGATGGACACAGGCCGCAAGCGCACCGGCCGCGACGCGCTCGCCCTCGCGGGTGAGGCCAACGCGACCCACCTGGCGGCCGCCCTGCGAGGACTGCACCTTTACCGGACCGCACCGAACTCCGCGTGGAGCGGCGGATCGTCGGTCACGAGCAACGACCAGCTCCTGGATGTGCTCGGCAAGCACCCCGGTGTCCGCGACGCCCTGCAGCACGGCATCGCCATGAACCGCGGATGCCGCATCACCGTCACGGCCACGACGATCGGCTGGTACGTCACCACCGAGGCCCGGCCCGACATCGACCAGTCCGCCTGGGAGGAGGGAGTCGTCACCGGCGCGCGTCTGGAGCCGGGCGACCCGCGTCTCACGCTGCGCAACACCATGCTCAACCTGGCCCTGGGCAACGCACACCGGCGCCGCGACGACTCACGTGAGCACCTGCTCTACTACCTCAAGGCGTGGAACGCGTGGGTGGAGGGCCGCAGCATCAAGCTGCTGCGCCGCTCCCCCAACGAGACCATGCCCCGCGTCTCCAGTCGCTCGGCCCTGACATCGGCGGACAACAGCGCCTGAACAGGCATAGATTCGGCGGACAGCCGCCCCTGGCGCGAGAAACACCGGGACATGGATAGGCCGGGCCTGTGGCACTCGGCAGGGGGACACATGGGAAAGGAGGCGCATGCGCGCCCAGGAGATCACCTTCCTCAAGCTCGTCCAAGGGGACAAGCAGTTCCAGGTCCCGCTCTACCAGCGCACGTACAGCTGGGGCAGGGAACAGCTCCAGCGGCTGTGGGAGGACGTCGGGGAGCTCGTCGAACAGCATCTGGCCGGTGAGGCGGCGGCGCCGCACTTCCTGGGTTCCGTGGTGCTCGCGCCGGGCCAGATCCAGGCGGGCGGGGTGCAGAGATGGCTGGTGGTGGACGGGCAGCAGCGGCTGACCACTCTGATGCTGGCCTTCACGGCGCTGCGTGACCATCTGAAGGAGACGGGTGACGCGCGCGGCGTGGACCGGGTGCACCGCCAGATACTGGTCAACGAGTTCCACGAGGGTGCGGACCACTACCGTCTGCTTCCCACGCAGGCGGACCGCGAGGCGTACACCGCCTGCGTCCAGTCCCGGGCCGAGGCCGGCGGCAGCGACAACGTCGGGGCCGCCTACCGGTTCTTCCGCGGCGCGCTCGCCGAGGGTCATGAGGCGGGCGACGAGCGGTGGACCGCCACGGTCGAGACGGCTCTCAAGGATCTGCTGTCCATCGTGGAGATCACCGCCGAGTCCGGTGACAACGTCTACCGGATCTTCGAGTCGATCAACAACACGGGTGTCGGGCTCAGCCAGAGCGACCTGCTGCGCAACTACGTCTTCATGCTGCTGCCCAAGCGAGGCGAACGGATCTACCAGGAGCTGTGGCTGCCCATGCAGCAGAGCCTGGGCCCGAAGAACCTCGAACTGCTGGTCTGGCTCGACCTGGTGGTGCGCGGCCACTACAAGACCAAGCAGAGCGAGATCTACCGGGAACAGCAGAAACGACTCCAGCCGCTGGCCGGCGACGAGGACGCGCTGCAGCGCGAGATCGAGCAGCTGGCCGAGCGCGCCGGGAGGTTCCTCCGCATCGTCGAGCCCGCCCGTGAGCAGTCCCCCGCCCTGCGCGCGGTCCTGGAGCGCCTGGCCTCCTGGGGTGGCCAGACGCACTACCCGCTCGCACTGCACCTGCTGGACCTGCTCGCGGCCGGCCGGACGACTCCGGACGACGCGGCGCAGGCGCTCGGCTACGTCGAGTCCTACCTGGTGCGGCGCCTGATCTGCCAGACGCCGACGACCGGCCTCAACCGCATCTTCATGGAGGCCCCGAAGGAGCTGGAGACCGACCGGCCCGCCGCCGAGGCGGTACGGCGGTTCCTCTCCGGCCGTCGCCGTCGCTGGCCGAGCGACGAGGAACTGCGCGAGGCGATCCGCACCAAGCCGTTCTACTGGAGCGGCCGTCCTCCGCAGCGCAGTTACATCCTTCGCCGTCTGGAGGAGAGCTACCGTCCCTCCGAGCCGGTGGACTTCGCCAAGGCGTCCCTCAGCGTGGAGCACGTCCTGCCGCAGCGACCCGCTCCGGCGTGGTTCGACCTCCTCTCCGAGGAGACGGAACCGAACCAGACTCCGCAGGAACTGCACGACCTGCTGGTGCACACCCTCGGCAACCTCACGCTGACCGGCGACAACGGCAAGCTGTCCAACCACCCCTTCGAGCGCAAGCAGCAGATCCTCGACTCCAGCGCCCTGCGCATGAACCTCGAGATCGCCTCGGCTCAGCGCTGGGGCAGGGCGGAGATCCTGGCGCGTGCCGACCGCCTGTCCGAGCGCGCGGTGGACCTGTGGCCCGGGCCGATCGGCGGGGTGAAGCCGGCCGGTGAGGAGTCCCCGGGCTGGGCCGAGCTGCGGGCCGCGCTGGTGGCGATGCCGAGCGGCACGTGGACCACGTACGGCGACGTCGCCGAGCTGATCGGCAGCCACCCGGTGGCCGTCGGAGCGTACCTGGGCGGCAACTCGACGGTGATCGGCGCCTACCGGGTGCTCACCTCGGAAGGCAAGATCTCCCCTTCCTTCCGCTGGGCGGACGGCGACGACCGGCAGCCGCCGCAGGAGCTGCTGACGAGCGAGGGCGTGCGCTTCGACACCTGGGGCCGGGCGCACCGCTCGCAACGCCTGACCGCGGCGGAGCTGGCGACGCTGCTGGGCAAGGACGTGACACAGCCCGCCGCGCACGATGCGCTCCCCGAGGGGGAGGACGCGGCGGCGGCCGAGCGCTTCCGCGCCCAGTTGCGGGAGCACTGGCCGGACGCGCACCCCGGTGTCATGGGGGCGCTCGACTTCTGGCGCCGGCAGGGCGGTTACGTCAACTATGGCCGTCATGACGAGACCAGTTGCTTCCCGATGCTGGACGCAGGGACGAGCCGCAGCCCCCATCTGCTCTGGCCGGTCGCGATCTACCCGGTGAGCGGCACGGTCGAGGTGGTCTTCCAGCACCTGAAGTCCCGCACGCCCTTCGACGACACCGAACAGCGCCGGGAACTGCTGAACCGCCTGAACAAGATCGACGGCGTCGACCTGCCCGAGGCGAAGCTGGAGCTGCGCCCGTCCTTCCCGGTGACGGTCTTCGCCGAGCACGGTGACGAGATCTGCGAGGTGCTGGACTGGTTCGTGGGGGTGGTGGCGCTGGATCTGGCGCGGCGGGACTGACTGTGGTCGGGCACACCGATAGGGGGATCATCCGTGCGGTTAATGAACGACCTTGCGCTGGCCCGCAACGACGGGGCGCGCGTGGAGAAGACAGGCACAACCTGTTCGGGCGTGCTCTCCCGGGCGAGCGCCATCGAATGGGAGCTGCGGCTGCCCGGACAGCCCGTGCTGACGGTGCATGACAACCACTGGGCGAACGGCGAGCGGGATGTCGTGCTCTACAAGCCCACCGTTGTCCCGGAGATGCCCGCAGCCCTCTCCAACCTGCACAACAGGCTACGCTCGGGGATCTACACCACCGAGAAGCGTGGGGAACTACGCATCATGGTGTTCCCCACCTATGTGGACAGGCAGGACAGGCCGCGGGTCAAGAAGTCGCTCACGACAGCGGATCTCGCCGACCAAGTGGGGCTGACCCGGCTCCGGGAGCTGACCGCCCGGGAGGGCGTCAGCCTGGGGCCCGCCTTCGACCGCCCGAACCTGCCTCTGGTGGACCTCGACGATCCGCAGCACGAGAAGCCACTGCAGCACGCCTTGTTCTTTCCCGCAGCAGACGACGAGACACCTGTGGTGGCCTTCACGTGCTTCAAGATCGTGCCCGTACTGCGGCACATCGACTGGCTGTCGCCGGACGACGACTGAGGGAGGGATGCCTGTGCCGGACGGAGCATGCAGGGGTACGGTGCATGGACTCAAGGGCCACACGGTCTGCTTCACGGGCCGGGTTCTCGTCGACGGCGTGTGGACGGTCAGAGCCACCTGCGCCAAGAGAGCCGGGCAGCGAGGTGCGGTCACCAAGACCGACTTCTCGCGGAAGGTCACCCTCGTGGTCTACGGCGATCTGGCCAGCAAGGTCGTGACCGATGACCGTCGCGCCTACAGCAGTACGCTCGTGGACGCCGAGGCCGAGCGCAGCCGGGGGCGGCATGTCTGTGTCGTGGACGCGGACGGCTTCTCCAAGTTACTCAAGGGACGTCCCGCGCCGTGCCTGGAGCTGAGAAAGGCGCGTGCCGGACGCGTACGTCCCGTCGCAGCCGATACGACCGAGGGCGGTGGCGTTCTCGGCGCCCCTCTGCGCGTACGGCGCACGGGCCGACGCCTGTCTGGTGATCTGGCGCTGGACCTCAGCACTCTCGACAAGGCGACGACCGCACACGAAGCGACAGTCGGTGCGCTCATCGCACACCTGTCGCGCCAGGGCGTCGAAGCACGTGCCCACGCTCCCGGCGCCCCCCAGTTCGACGCCGGATGGTCTCGCGGTGAAGAGGTGTTCGTCGCCGAGGTCAAGAGCCTGACCGGAGCACGTGAGGAACAGCAGATCCGCCTGGGCATCGGACAAGTCCTCGACTACGCACACCAATTGCGGAGCATGCACCCCAATACCGTTCTACATCCGGTTCTGGTCCTCGAGAGGCCCCCGTCCTTGGCCCGTTGGGCCGCACTGGCCGGAAGTGTCGGTCTGCGGCTCGCCTGGGCACCCGCCTTCGCCGGCCTCTGACCGGCCGAGAACCCCACTATCGTCTGGTTGACGATAAAGAGGTCAGTGTGCCAAGCTGACGCCCCATCAATCCCGATTCCCTTCTGCGCCTGCCGCGTGCCGCGTGCCGCCGACCGTATGGAGTCCCATGTCCAGCACACACATACCGAACCCCAGCCTGGACGCCCGGGGCACCGATCGTGCCGCCGGGGTGCTGCTCGGCGCGGCCGTGGGCGACGCACTCGGCGTGCCGTACGAGTTCCAGGCGACGCTGCGCGCAGACCAGCAGCCGCAGATGATCGGTGGCGGGCTGGGACCGTACGAGCCCGGCGAGTACTCCGACGACACCCAGATGCAGGCCTGCATCGCCGAGGTGGCGGCGACCGGCGCGGATCTGCGTAGCCCCCAGTCCCTCGACGCGATCGCCCGCAACTTCCAGCGCTGGCTGAGCGAGGGGGCCTCTGATGTCGGCTCCCAGACCAGAACCGTTCTGAACGCAGTCGCCGGAGGGTCCGAGAGACCTGGTGCGGCGATGGCGGAGGCCGCCCGTCGTTTCAGCGCCGGCAACGACCGCAGTGCCGGCAACGGCTCGCTGATGCGCACCGGGATCGTCGCCCTGGCCCACCTCGCTGATGCCGCGGCGATGGCCGAGGCTGCCGTCGCCGTCAGCGCGCTCACCCACCCGGACCCCGACTGCGCCGACGCCTGTGTGCTGTGGTGCTCGGGTATCCGCACCGCGGTGCTCGACGGGACGTTCGACGGCGTCCGCGCCGGCCTGGACCTCCTCCCCGCGGAGCGCCGGGGCGTGTGGGCGCAACGGCTGGACGAAGCGGAGGCCCACCCACCGCACCACTTCTCCCACAACGGCTGGGTGATCCATGCTCTGCAGGCCGCCTGGTCGGCCATCACCCGCACCGGGGTTCCCGAGCTGAACCCCGCCGAGGGAAGCTTCCCCGCGCAGCACCTACGTCTCGCCCTGGAAGCGGCGATCCGGGCCGGCACCGACACGGACACCGTCGCGGCGATCGCCGGCGCCCTCCTCGGCGCGCGCTGGGGCTGTTCCGCCGTCCCGCTGGAGTGGCAGCGGGACGTGCACGGCTGGCCCGGCCTCACCGGGGCCGACCTGGTCCGGCTGGCCGTGCTCACCGCCCGCGGCGGCAGTGACGACGCCGCTGGCTGGCCATCCGCCGCGCGCATGCCCGTCTCGTCCTCCACCCCCCACGGCTTCACCGTCGCCCACCCGCACGACGCCGGGGTGGTGCTGGGCAATCTGGCCCTGGCCCAGGGTACGGAGGCGGTCCCGGTTGACGCCGTGGTCTCTCTGTGCCGCATCGGCTCCGACCCGATCCTGGCCGGCGCCGACGTCGAGCACCTGCGCGTCTGGCTGGTGGACAGCCAGGGAGAGAACGCCAACCTCCACTACGTGCTGGACCAGGCCGCCCGTCAGGTGCTGCGACTGCGTCAGGAGGGCAAGCGGGTCCTGCTCCACTGCGTTGCCGGACAGAGCCGCACACCGGCCGTCGCCGCGCTCTACAGCCATCTGGCCACCGGCACCGATCCCAAGACCGCGCTGTCGGACTTGCGCGAGGTGCTGGTGCACGGCTGGCAGCTGTCGGCGCATCCCGAGCTGCACGACGCGGTGCTCGACCTGGCCGCGGGCAGCCGCTCCGGCGGTGGCTCTGCGCGGATCCGGGAGGAGGACCGGACCACCGGCCACGAGGGGATGGAGGGCACGGTCGGAGAGCGGAAGTGGGCCAGGGAATTCCTGAAGGAGAAGAACGCGATGTCCCGAGTGCGCGGGTTGCTGCTCGGTCTGGCTCTGGGGGACACGCTGGGCGCCGCTCGGGGCAAGTTGCCGGCCGACGGCACGCTGCGGGCAGGAGTTAGCACCCAGCTGGCCTGCTTCACCACCGAGGGCGTGATCCGTGCCTTCGTGCGCGGCAAGCACAAGGGGATATGCGCTCCGAAGGGAGTGGTGTGGCACGCCTACTGCCGGTGGGCGGCCTTGCAGGGGCTGCAGGCGAAGCGGTGGTCCTGGCCCGACGACAAGCCCGACGGCTGGCTCGCCCAGGTTCCCGTGCTGGCCGAGCGGCGCGGTTCGGCACCGGCGACGGTGGCCGCCCTGGCCAAGACGGAGCACGGCATGGTGGAGAGGCCCACGGCCAGCCGCGGCTGCCACGCCCTCACCCGTACCCTGCCTGTCGCTGTGGCCGTCGCCGGTACCGACCGGGCGTACTGGGCAGGACAGGCCCGCCAGTTCGCCACCCTCACCCACGGCGACCCGGTCGCGCACTCCGCGGCGGCCCACGCTGCCGTGCTGGCCAGCTACTGCCTGACCTCGGCCGGCGAGCGACCGCAGGTGCGGCAGGCGTTGAGGGACGGCGTCCGCGCCCTCACCCGCACCGACGCCCTGACCGACAGTGAACTCGAGCAGCTCGAAGCGGCACTCTCGCAGGCAGACGATCACCCCGCGGACCCTGGACGGCTCGCGCGGCTCGCACCGGACGCCACGGCGCCCTCGGCACTGCTCGGCGGCCTGTATGTCGCCGCTTCCTTCCCCGACCGAGCCGAGGTGAGCGCCGCGCTGCGCTTCGCCGCCGGGGCGCCGGACGGCGACTCGGTCGCCTGCGTGGCCGGGGCGCTGCTCGGAGCGCTGCATGGCGCGGAGGCGCTGCCCGTCGAGCTGATCAGCCGCCACGAACTGGCCTGGGTCCTCGACACCCTTGCCCGCGACCTCGTCGCCCAGCTCGCCGACTCCCCCAGCGGCGGCGAGTACACCGCCGGCTGGGACCCGCACTGGTGGGACCGCTATCCCGGGTGGTGACCAGCGGCAGCGGTCCCGTCGGCGGCCCTCTGGCCGTCAGATGGCAGGAGAGCGGCAGCCGCGGTGCGCAGCAGGCGGACGAGTTCGGGTGTGTCGGCCGCGGGGTCGTGCGCGTACAGGAGGTTGCTGGCGAGCATGGCGCGTTCCGCGGTCGTGCCCTGCTGGAAGTCCGCCGAGACGGCCAGCCGGGCCGCCCAGGCCGGAACGGCGGCCTTCCACTGCTCCCGCTGCCGCTCGATGAGGAGTTCGGTCCGCCTGGCCCGCGCCTTGGTGAGGGCGCGCCGGATGTAGACGGACTGCACGGGGCAGTCGGGGCCGAACATGCTGCGGGCGAGGTCCGCGCCCCGACCGTCCTGGGCTGAGGGCGTCCGAGCCGCCAGGTACTGCTCGTCGTTCAGCAGGGCCTCGCGCAGCTGCTTTCCCCACCGCTTGAGGTGGGGAAAGGAAGCCCGCTCTTCCCGCACGGCCCTGATGTCCTGCTCCCACGCCTTCAGTCGGCGGTCCAGTTCCTCCGCCCAGTCGGCCTGGACCAGGTAACGATGCACCTCTTCGCCAGAGCGGAACACCGCTGTGAAGCCGCTCAGTTGATGATCGCGCCGCGCCGCTTCCGTCCGCGCACGCTTCAGACCGCGCAGACCGGGATGCCTCAGGTCGCGTGCTCCGTCGAGGCGCCTGGCCCAGCCGCCGTGATACCGCTCGATCACGACGTGGTTGGGCTGTTGGGCAGCTGCCTCCTGCAGGAACGTTTCGAGGTCGTTCCAGTCGACGATCGAGGTGCGAGCACCTTCCGGGGCCGGGTCCGGAAGGCTTGGGCAGGGTGCCGCGATGACGTCGACGCCGGGCCGGTCGCGGCCTGCACGAACAGCCGCCGGATCGTCCAGCAGACCGTGCAGCCCCGCGAGCAGCAGTTCGAGCTTCTCCGCCACCGACCGCTGGTCCTCGAGCCATTCCAGGGCGCGATCGCTGGCCTGCACCTGGACGCTGAAGCTGCCGTCCCTGCCGTGGAAGTCGGATCCCGGGATGCATCCGTAGGCGGCGAGTGCTTCGGTGGCCGCCTTGATGACGCAGGCGTCCCGGGACTCCGGAGAACCGGCCACAGCCGCCACGGGCAGGGAGAAGGTCAGAGTGTCCACGTAGGTGGCGTTGCCCGGCAGCCCCAGATCGTCATACAACTCGATGGTGTACTCACCCGGGCCGACACAGCCGATGTAGGCGCTCACCCAGCCGTAGACGCGACAGCCGCCGTCGCCCTCGTCTTCGTCACCTTCGCCATCCCCATCGCCCACAGGACCCTCCACGGAGTCCATCGCCCAGGCCTTCCATGCCTCGTCCGGATCGCCACCTGCGGCCTCCAGACAGCCGTTGGGGTCAGCCAGACCGTGATGGAGGGCAGCGGAGGCGAAGGGGACGGCGTCACGGGCATTGGTTCCGACGATGTCCGGGTCGATGCCCGCACGAACCAGAGTGTCGGCGTCTTCGAGACTGCACCCCAACTCGAGGAATCTCACTCTGGCGGCGTCGTTCCCACCCATGCCCAAGCCCTCCCACTCTGCTGACGCCGACGACCTGCTCGATCGCCGGATGACCGGGTAGCCCACCCCCATGAGGCAACCGTTGTCAAAGGCCATCAGTATGGGCTGTCGTGCGCTAAGTTCACAACGATTTGCCACCTGAATCGACGCTCAGGCTGTCCATCGGTGCGCGGGAGGCATAGGCTCGCCCAGCAGCACATGGCCCACGGGGAGGGGACCGCCCATGCGGAAGGGCAGCCATGAATACGAACAGGCGCTGGACGCTCTGGTCGGGATTCTGCGGGACCGAGCGCGTCAGGGGGCGGAACCCTTGCAGTACGGCCAGTTGAGCAATGAACTTCAGCGGCTCGGCCATCCGGTGCCGGCCCACGAGGGGCCGATGCCTCACCTGTTGGAAGACGCCTCCGCTCGCGAGAACCCGGACGGTTCATTGCCCATGCTGTCGGCGCTGGTGGTGCTGCAGGAGACGCGCATACCGTCCGGCGGCTTCTTCAAACTGGCCCGGCGTGCTCCGTACCGACGCAGCGGCGACGAAGTGGAGCTCTGGGTCAACGAGTTGAAGGCTCTCGCGGCGCATCACGCCGCCCGTTGACTCCTCACCGCATCAGCACACAGTGCTCGCCGCGACTCCGGACCCCCATTTTCTCTGACCATCAGTCCGTCCGCTGGCCCGCTGGGCAGACCAACAGTTCAAGGAAGTGCGCGTGAGCGAGAACGGCTCCGGCGGAAGAGTGCAGCCCGCCCGCCCCGGCGATCCCACCCGCATAGGCCCGTACCGCATCGTCGGCCGTCTCGGCGCCGGAGGCATGGGCACCGTCCACGCCGGAGTCACCTCCGAAGGACTGCGGGTGGCGGTCAAGGTGGTCCACCCCGAGCATGCCCAGGATTCCGAGTTCCGGGCCCGGTTCAGGCGCGAGGTGGAACTGTCCTCCCGGGTCACCGGGCCGCACCTCGTCCCGCTGCTCGCCGCCGATCCGGACGCGCAGACGCCGTGGCTGGCCACCGCCTACGTGCCGGGACCGACGCTGAACCAGCATGTGAGCGCGCGCGGGCCCCTCGACGAGGGAAGCCTGTACGCCTTCGCCGCCGCCACGGCACAGGCACTGGCCGCCATCCACGCCGCGGGGGTGGTGCACCGCGACGTGAAGCCGCAGAACGTCCTCCTCACGCCCTCCGGGCCCCAAGTGCTGGACTTCGGCATCGCCCACGCCGCCGACGGCACCAGCGTCACCCGGACCGGGGTGATGACCGGCACCCCCGGCTGGATCAGCCCAGAGCAGTACCGTCAGGGCACCGCGGGTCCGGCGGGCGACGTGTTCGCCTGGGGAGCGCTCGTGGCCTACGCGGCCACCGGGCGGCTGCCGTTCGGGGCGGGCGCACCCGACGTGGTGGCCTTCCGCGTGATGTCGGGTGAGGCGGATCTGGACGGCGTCCCCACCGCCCTGCGCGGGGTCGTGGAGAAGGCGCTGTCCAAGGAACCCGCTGATCGCCCGTCGGCCGCCGAAGCCGCCTGTGAGTGCGCCGTCCGGCTGGCCTCCGAGGCGACCCAGGTGGGGGGCGCTGGCTCGGGACCGGCGACGGCCGTGGACATGGTCGCGGCTGCATGGGACGTGCCGGCCGGGGACGATCCGTCATGGCACCTGACCGCGGACCGGAAGCGGCCGAAGAAGCGGCTGGTCGGCGGCCTGCTCCTCGCGGCGGGCGTCATCGGTGGCCTGGCCGGAGGGGTGGCGGCGCTGCTGCCGGGGGACACGGGGACCGACACGCACACGTCGTCGGCGGCGTCCTCGGCCTCGTCGTCGTCGTCGGCCGGATCCGCGCAACCGTCCACGAAGACGGTGAAGAGCGGCGCGGCGGCGAAGCAGCGGGCCACGAGCGGCGACGAGGCGACCGCGCAGCTGGGGCCAGGCGCGAGCGGCTCAGGGCGCGGGCGAGCACGACGTGGCGCGCGCGGTCCTGCACGACGAAGGTGTCGTCGCCCAGGAGCTGAGCGACGGCGCCGACTTCTCCCCGGAGACCGTGCGGTTCCACGAGTCGCGCCGGGAGGTCTACCTCTCGTACACGCTCAGCTCCGACGAGCAGGGCGCGATGTACGCGGAGACGGAGATCGCCAGGAACATGTGCCTGACGGCGCGGGATGTCGTACTGCGTCTGCACCCGGACCTCCCGTACCGCCGGTACGTGATGGTGAAGGAGGAGCCGGGCCAGGATCCCGAGGTCACCTGGCAGGACGACTTCGTCACCAACTCCAAGTGCCAGGTGGCGGCCGACGACGGCAGCGTGCAGGACTCGGACGGCAACGCGCAGGACTGGGCACCGGACGAGGACGGCCTCGGTCAGGCGATGATCCCCAGCACCGACGGCGACGAGATCCGGGTCGCGGACCACCTCGCCCGGAGGCTCATTCAGCGGAGCAACTCCATGCGCCAGGTCCTCGGTACCGATCGGGTGCTGGGCAACGCGGAGATCAAAGTGGGCTTCGACCCGGCCAACTCGGTGATGTACGTCTGGTCCGACTACGCACCGTGGAACCAGGGGAAGGCCGAGTCATGGGCGGCCATGGCCGCCGGCGAGGCGTGCCGGGCTCTCGTGGCCCAACGGGAAGTCGCGGGTGACGCATGGCCGTACGCGCGCTACGCCGTGGCGCAGATCGGCGGCAACCACTACCTGATGATGCGTTGGGGCAACGCCACCACCCGGGCAGCCTGCCCTGCCTGAGCGGTACGCCGGAGCTGAGGCGGGGTTGACCCTCGACCTTGTCGAGGGCCCAGAGTTCCGGGTGTGGAGAGCGAGATGCGCAGCATCGGGGAAATGGCCCGAGACAGCGGACTGAGCGTGAGTGCGCTCCGGTTCTACGACCGGGCCGGTGTACTGGTTCCCGCCTGGGTGGACCCGGTCAGCGGCTACCGCTGGTACCAGCCCGAGCAGGTGGAGGAGGCCCGCTTGCTGGTCCGTCTGCGCCGGGCGGGCATGCCCCTGGCCGACATCCGGCTCGTCCTGGCCGGCTGGTCCGGCTCGGACGGCGATCTCGTGCGAGGTCTGCTCCAGGCACACCTGCGCCGTCTCGAACGAGGGCTGTCCGACGCCCGCGGTGAGTTCTCCACGCTCCGAGCCCTACTCGACCACAGGGAGAATCCCATGACGTCGCTCCGCACCACCACCGCCCGGCCGTCCCTCTCCGCACCGGCGCTGGCCGCCGCGCTGGACGCGGTCCGTTTCGCCGCCAGTACCGACACCGAGTTGCCGACGCTCGGCGGGGTCCTGTTCGACATCGAGGGGGAAGAACTCCGCCTCGTGGCCACCGACCGCTACCGGATGGCTGTCGCATCCCGGACGCAGGTCGTCGTGCCCCTTCCGCTCGCCGACGCGATGCGGGCGCTGCTGACCGGTGAGGAACCCGTCCAGCTCACGGTGGACGGTGACCGCGTGACGCTGGAGGCAGGGGATCGCCAGGCGGCCGGCCAGAGCCTGGGACACGAGTTCCCCGACTACCGCCGCCTCACCGGTCTCCCGGCCGGCCGCCGGGCGCACGTCGACACGGCGGCCTTCCGCCAGGCGCTGGAGACCGGTCCGGTCCGCGCCGGCGAGACCCGCGAGCAGGACCACACGACCCAGGACCTCAGTGTGCTCAGGGTGACGGAGAGCGGAACCGTGATCGTGTGCGACGACGGTGACGACGACCAGGGCAACGTCGCCGTCAACCGCGATTTCCTGCTGCACGCGCTCGCGGCCGGGGCGCGGGAGGAGCTGGTCCTGGAGCTGGGCGCTCCCACGGCGCCCCTCGCCGTCCGCCGGCCCGACGACGAGGGGACGTTCTCGATCCTGATGCCGGTCCGCCTGGAGAACTGACCTCCGCACGGGCCGGGTCCGTCCTCGGTCACGTACGCCCGCCTCAGCCCCGTGCCGGCGTCAGGGCACCTCGCGCCGTACGAGTGCCTCGGCGAAGGGCTCGCCGCTGCGCCGGGCGTACGTCATCCGTTCGCGGACCTCGCTCAGGGTGCGAGGGCGGTACCCGGGCCCGCCGCAGCAGCTGTTGTGGAAACGGACGCCGGCGTGCAGCAGTACGGACAGCGTCCGCCAGGCCGCGGTGTCCCGGCGGCGGGGTGGGGCGAACGCGGAGCCGACGTGGATCAGCGGCCGGGCGCAGCGGGGGCAGGTCCGCTGCCTGTCCCGGTCGTAGGGCTGCTTGTAGGAGGCCCGGCAGGGCAGGCAGACGTAGGAGGTCTTGGCGTGGGCCATGGCGCCAGGGTAGGCGGCACGCGTGGCGGAGTCCTCGGGATTTCCGGGCCGCGACCGTCAGCAGATCAGGTCGCCCGACGCGCCGGGTTCGTGGGCGCCCGTGGAGAGCGAGATCTGCTTGACCTCGCCGGTGTAGTCGCCGACGGCTCCGTCCTGGATCTGTCCGTCGGAGTAGTAGAGGGCGGACGCCCAGGGCTCCGGATCCTCCTCCAGTCCGTCCGTCAGTTTTTCCATCGTCGCGGTACGGAAGTTGGTGCTCAGGCAGCCGCCTTCCATGTACGACCAGTCGGCGTTGGTGCCCTCCTCCGGCTCCGTCGCCTCCGCGTCGGAGGGGAGCAGGGCGAGCGTGGCCTTCCGTGCCCGGTCCTCGTCGACGGGGGACGAGAAGACGATGTCCACGTTGATGAGGTGTTTCTTCCAGGCAGTGGCAGGCGGGACGGTGGCGCAGACGACCTCGTCCTTCGCCAGGCGGTAGGCCACGGGGTCGCCGGCGGGCATTCCCGTCTGCGCCGCACACGCCTTGGACCACGAGACACGTGGGTAGCGGTGGTCCCACCAGCTCACTGGAGAAGCGAGTCCCCGGCCGCCGCGGTCGTCCTCGGTCGGTCCGTCGAGGGTCTGGTCGGGAAGCGGCGCCTCCTTGAACGGCGTCACGTGCGGGCAGAACTCCGTCCGCAGGAAGTCGGCCATCGCGGCGGCCTGCTCCTCGGTCCCGCCGTTCGCCTCGTCCGAGTACTGGATGCCCTCCCACGTCCGGTGACCGACGGCCACGTTGCGGCAGGCGTCGACCTGGAGGACCGCGAGCCGCCGGCGGTCCTCCAGGCTGGTCTCGACGCCCTCCCCGAGGCCGTAGTTGTTGGCGTCGCCCACCTCGCCGAGCCGGTTGACCAAGTCGTCGTCGACACCTGCGGCGGTCAGGACGTCCTCGATCGAGTTGTCGCCCTCGGCCGTCGTCTCCTCCGGTGCGGGGTCCGAGTCCGACTCGCTGTCGGACGGGGTCGGCTGATTCCCGGTCACGTCCTCCGTAGCGGTGGTGGAGGACTCCCCGGCAGCGGGTTCGTCGTCACTCCCGCAGCCTCCGACGGCAAGCACGGCGGCGACAAGGAGTGCGGTGCCGGCGGCACGTCGGTATCGCGACATGGGGTGACTCCGTACGGGGGCGCGGTTGGTGAGCGAAGTGGCAGAGCTTGTCGTGGTGCGGGCGGTCCGGCAACTCGTCGCCTTAACCGCCGCATCGGCTCTGCCGTCCGAGCCGGTCACGGGTCCCCCGGGCCACGCGCGCCTGCCGGGAGGCAGGCAACGGTTGATCGAAAACAGTATGCGATCCATGTACTCAGTTCACAAGAGGCGAGCGTTCCACTTCGGGCGTTCGATCCCGGCCGAATGGACGGCGGCCATAGGCTCGGCGGTCTCGGACCACGAGGCCGGGAGGGGCACATGCAGAAGGGCACGTTCGAGTACGAGCAGGCGCTGGACGCCGTGATCGAGATCCTGCGTGCGCGAGCACGGCAGGGGGCGGCGCCCATTCCGTACGGTGACCTGAGCAGGGAGTGGCTCGGCTCGGTCATCACGTCCCCGCCCACGAGGGCCCCATGCCCTACCTCCTGGAGGACGCCTCGGTCCGGGAGAGCCCCGATGGAGCACTGCCCCTGTTGTCGGCGCTCGTGGTGTTGCAGTACAGCGGCCAGCCGTCCGGCGGCTTCTTCAAACTGGCCCGGCGCGCACCGTACAAGCGGGCGGGCGACGACACGTTGCTGTGGGTCCGGGAGATCGAGAAGCTGGCGGAGCACTACGGCGGACGCTGACGGTCTTGCTCATCGGGGTTGCGGCGGCTTTCGCAGGCGGGTGGGTCACGATCCCGTGGTGTGGAGCGGCACTTCCGCCCAGATGGTCTTCGTGTACGCGTCGCGGGCCCCGCATCCCCAGCGGTCCGCGTAGGCCTGGACGAGGAGCAGTCCGCGGCCCGATGTCTCGTCGGCGGACTGTGGTGTCACGGGCGTCGGCAGGCGCTCGGGCCGGGTGTCCGTGACCTCGATGCGGAGGGCCCGGGGCAGGTGGAGCAGCGTCAGACGGAAGTCGCGGCCGGGGAGGCTGCCGTGGCGGATCGCGTTGGAGGCGAGTTCGGCCGTGACGAGGGCGACGCTTTGCGCGGGGTCGGAGTCGTACGGGAGGCCGGTCCACTCGGTGAACTGCTGGACGGCGAGTTGGCGGGCCAGGCGGGCGCCGCGCCTGGTGCTGCTGAAGCGCAGGGTCAGGTGGTGGGTGGCGGCGTCGGACCGTGTCTCGTCGGTGATGCGGTGCTGTGTCACGTCGGCAGCGTGGAGGGGCGAGCGGGCTGGTGACCAGGGGGTACGGCCGTACGTCGAGGGCGTCGTACGGAGGGCTCGGGGCGGAGTGGTGGTTGTTGTACGGGGCTTGTACGGCCGTTGTACGGGCACCGGGCCGTGTCCCAGTTTCTTCGGCCCGCGTTGTGCATGGCCCCGGTGGTGTGGGCGGGGTCTGCTTCGGGACGGAGGGGCGTGGGATCGTGGCGACGGTACGGGATGCGCGGAACAGGCGGACGGTGAAGGCGAAGGAGGAGGGGCCCGACCTGCCGGGCGTGTGGGCGGCCTATGGGGTGTTGCTGCAACACCTCCGCAGGCGCGCCGGGTTGAACCAGCAGCAGCTCGGGGACGCGATCGGATACTCGCTGGAGCAGGTGGCCTCGGTCGAGCAGGGGCGGCGGCCGGCGAAAGCGGCGTTCACGGTGGCGGCGGAGCGGGTGCTGGAGGCCGGTGGGGTGTTGGAGGTGCTCCAGGATGAGGTGGACCGGGCTAAGTTGCCTCGGTTCTTCCGGAACTTCGCGGTGATCGAAGCGGAGGTGGTAAGCCGCTTCTCGTACGATCCGCTGCTGGTGCCGGGGCTGTTGCAGACGGAGGCGTATGCGCGGGCGGTGTTCGCCGGACACTGTCCGCCGCTGAGCGAGGAGATCATCGACCAGCACACGGAGGGGCGGCTGAGTCGACAGAAGCTGCTGGCGCGGGTGCCGCTCGCTGAGTTGTCGTTCATCATCGGTGAGGAGGCCCTGCGAAATCCGGTCGGCGACAGGGAGGTCATGCCCGGGCAGTGGCAGCGTCTGCTGGAAGTCGGTGCGTTGCGCAATGTCGAGGTGCAGGTCATGCCTGTAGGGCCCGGCTTCCACTCTGGTTTGAACGGGCCGTTCGTGGTGCTGGAGACCAAAGAGCATCGGCACCTCGGATACATCGAATCTCAGGAAGTCGGGTGCGTCGTCCAAGATCCCGCAGAGGTCAGCGCCTTCGGCTTGCGGTATGGCAAGCTGCGATCGCAGGCTCTGAACGCTGTCGAGTCTGCACGGCTCATCGAACGGCTGGTGGGAGAGACGTGAGCGTGGAGCAGGTATCCGAGAACGTGAACGAGCTGCGCTGGTTCAAGAGCAGCTACAGCGGGTCGGGCGGCGGCGACTGCGTGGAGGTGGCCGCCGGTATGGACGCCGTGTACGTGCGAGACTCCAAGGCCGTTGGTGGCGGGCCGGTGCTGCGGGTTGGTCGGGACAAGTGGGCGGCGTTCGTTGCGCTCGCGGTGGAGTAGAGCCGAGCAAGCTCCTGACCGGAACAACGGGCTCGCTCGCGGCACTCGGAGTGCCGCGAGCGAGCCCGTTGTCATTCCGCCGGCTCAGAACAGGGCGCCCTCAGCGCCCTCCCCGAAATCCGAACCACCTCGGGCGGCCAGCTCTTCCTTGCGCTTCCGGACGGCCTCGGGAGACGGCGGGGGCAAGTCGGGATGCTTCTCCCTTGCCTTTTCATCCGTCACTCCCTTGTGCCGACGGAGGTGAACCTCATCGGCGTAAGCCTGGTGGTTCAGTTGGCGGAGGCGGTCAATGATCTCGGTTCGGGCGAGAAGGCCGATGGTGTAACGAATGCCCTGGTCGGTCTCATGGAAGCCGTGGTCGAGCGGGAACGTCTCGTGGGTCGGGTCGGCAGGTGGGGTCTGCCCAGAGTCGTCCAGGAGGTCATGCCAGCCGTACGCCTCGACGGTAGCCCGGTCGATCTCCTCGTGGATGCGGCGGAGTCCGAGGATACCCTCGTCCTGACAGCTTGGGTCGTGAACAAGGTTGTAGACAGCAGTCAGGCCCACATCACGCGCGAGCATCAAGTCACGACGAGCACTTTCAAGAAGAACGCCAGCCTCACGCATACGACGCGTGAATTCGGGGCGGTAGAGCGTATCAAAGACGGCAGAAGGAGCATAGTTAAGATCCGCCTTCATTGTGGAGCTATTACCGATTGCCCACCAATAATGAGCAGCACTACTAAGGAATGCCAGCATCGCACGATCATTGCTCGCAAATACACAGAGCTTATGAGACAGAACCTGCTTGGCCGGAACGACGAGCGGCATAACCACTTTACTTACCAAAGTGAGCGCAATTACTTCTCTCAAACCTGCACAAGCCTTCATCATAACAGGGGCGCGGCCAGCATATTGCCACCACTTTTCCCGACGAGATGCCATCTTATTCTTCTCACGTTCGGGACGCACCATCCGCTCCACCTGCTCGAAGCATGATGGGTAGGATTTGGCCACATCGAGCGACCAGTCGTGGAAATTGATCACCCATCGACTCGCCGACCCATCGGGCCTCGAGTTCAGATCCTCCCCATTCAAGTAGGGGAACAGGATATGAGCATTCCGCTCATCCTGCCTGATCAATTCCGCAGCTTTCTCCGGGGTTAGAGTGAATCCCATACCTAGCACCAGCATGCCTTGAAACGCGATTTCCCTATTAGAGGACAGCCGTTCGCTCCAAGACTCAATCCTCGAAGCAGGACTCAACGAACTTGTGATACGGCGGACACTCATACCGGAAAGAATCACCGGCACGCCGAGGGAAACAGGAGCCCGACTCATCCATACCGCGCAATACTCAAGGACAGCCGATCTCGAGGGCCACGGGGCACTTTTGATGGCGCGACGGATCATATTTCCGGCAACCAAAAGCGGACTTAGAGCCACTTCTCGGGAATCCCCTTGAGCCAAAGTATTCGTGGCCACAACGCCAAACTGTCCGTACTTGTTCATCAACGCACTCAAACGCAACACAAAGTAGGCGGACAAGTCAGCCGTACCACGAACGCCCTTGACGCCGTTACCAAGATCATTCACTAGATGATCACGATACGCTTCGCCGTATGCGGTCTTGAGTTTGAGGCCGCCCAAGAAGGGAGGATTTCCAATGATCGCATCAAACCCACCCCTCCGAGTAAATACCTCCGGAAACACCAACGGCCAATGCACAGGCCGCCGCTCCAGCGCCCCCTCCGGCAGTTCCGCCCCCAGCCACTCCTGCGCCCGAGCCCGCGCCTCCCCTACCACCTCGGAGTCGTCCTCGACCCCGTCCTCCATGATCCGCTGGACGATCCACGCCGCCTGCGGGAACAGATCCCGGACCCGCTCCCCACCGTCCTCCGCGTACCAAGGCACCCGCCCCGAAGCGCACGTAGCAATCGCCGCCCCCGCGATCAGGTCGCCCACCAGACGCAGCCGCCGCGAGTGCCGGTTGACCTCCTCCAGGCGCTCCCGCTTCCTCTGGAGCGCCGGCAGGTCGACGCCCTTGATCGCCGTGATGGCCAGGCGCTCCCGGGTCAGCTGGTCCACCAACTGCCGTGCCTGCTCGGCCAGGATGTCGGCCTGCTGCTCCGGCTTCATGTGGACGCCCTGGATCTGCTCCATGCTGTGCACGCCCAGCAGCGAGTCGCCGCACGCCAGCCGGTCGTCCAGGAACGTGAAGGGCCGCTCCGGGTCCATCGACACCAGCCACAGCGACAGCTTGGCCATCTCCACCGCCATGGGGTTGATGTCCACCCCGTACAGACAGTGCTCGATGATCTGGCGCCGCGCCTCGACGACCACCGGGTCCTGTTCCGCGTCGGCCGCCGTCACGGCCTCCACCGCGCGCCCGGCCCGGTAGACCATCGCGTCCGCGCGGCCCTCGTTCTCCCAGGCCTCTATCAGCCGGTCACCGAGGTAGCGGCAGGCCGCCACCAGGAACGCCGCCGAACCCATCGCTATGTCGGCAACCTTCAGGTCGAGGATCTGGTCCGCCGACTTCAGGCGCCACTCCGCCGTGTCCGCCGTCTGGAGCGGGCCCGGCTCGTACACCAGTGGCTCCAGCGCGTGCAGCACGACCTCCTCCGCCAGGAAGCGGGGCGTGTAGTGCGTGCCGGTGTTCTTACGGAGCGAGGACTCGGTGACGTACAGGGCGCCGTTCGGGATGACCGTCGGCAGGCCCCGCAGGTCGTCGCGGAGGATGCCGGCGAACGGCAGCAGGCGCTCCGTCAGCGCCGGGTCCTTCGTCACGGCGTTCAGGCGGCGTCGCGTCTCCGCCGCGGCCTCGGCCCCCACCGGGGCGAGCTTCTTCTCCAGCTGTCCCGCCGTCGCGGGCGGCTTCGGGTCCTTCCACTTCTCGTGGATGGACTTCGCAAGCGTCTTCAGCGAGCCGCCCGCCTTCGCCGCTAGCAACTCCAGCTCCCGCAGCGGGACTTCGTGCTCCAGGCCCTCGGGGCCGATCAGCCCCACCATGTGCTCGGTCGCGCGGCGGCCGTCGTACGACAGCAGGCCCTCGTAGACGTAGCCGATCTGCTCGACGTCCAGCGCGCGGAAGCTGAGCGTGCGGACCTCGCGGTCCTTGCCCTTGCCGACGCGGACCTCCTGCACCGCCTGGAGCATGTGCAGGACCGTGCGGTCGTCTATCGGGAGGAGCGGGGTGGTGCGCTCCAGCCAGGGGTAGGCGTCGGGGTCGAAGATCGAGCCGTCGTAGGCCGGGAGGTGGAGGTCGGAGCCCGGGTGGTCCACTCCCCCGTGGACGGCGTGGAACAGGGCTATCAGACGGTGCCAGGCCGACCTGGTGTGCTCCAGCGACGCCTCGCCCTCTTCGTCGGCGCGCGCCTTCAACTCGTCGCGGAGGAAGCGTGCGGAGTACGACCGCGCGTAAACCTCGTTGTCCGCCGGCAGCAGGCCGCGCTCCTCGGCGAAGAGCAGGAACACTATGCGCATCATCACGGCGACCGAGGCGCGGTACACCTCACCGGCGCTGACCCCCGACGCGTGCAGGCCGGGGCCGCCGTCCTCCATGGCCCGTACGTCCGCGCGGCCGATGGCGTCCACCAGCAGCTCCACCGCCTGGCGGACCTGGACGCCCAGCGCCTCGGTGACGTCCTCGCCCGCCGCCAGGCTCTCCTTGAGCAGGCCCACCAGCGTCTCGGGCTCGTCGTACTCGAAGAAGCGGCGGCGGCGCAGCAGCGAGACGAAGGCGCGGACGACGTTGCGCTCCGCCGCCTCGTTCCAGCCGATCGCGTCGAAGACGGCCGTCGTCGTGACGCCGCCGAGCGGGGCCCACACCAGGCACCACCAGCGGCCGTCGGTCACCAGGCCCAGCGGCACGCCGTGGTGGCGCAACAACCGGGCCAGGCGGTCGGCCGGGGCGGCAGCCCAGTCGCCGCCTCCGCCCGCCCGCGCGGTGGGCGCGGTGCCCGCCGGGACCGTCAGGCCGAGCAGACGTACCCGCTTCGCGGCGGCCTCGGTGCTGGGCTCGGTCGCCAGGTCGGTGCCCGGGTCGACGAGGGCGAAGTCGGGGCGGACCTCGGTGTTGTGCTCGGCGACGCGCAGGGTGAGGCGGTCCAGGCCGTGGTGCTCCGACTCCCCCACGCGGAGCGTCAGGGCGTCGTTCCAGCCGAGCAGGCGGCTCAGGATGTACGCCACCCACTCGTCGCGGCCCGCGGTCGTGTCCGTCTGCCAGTCGGCGTGGCGGGCGCGCAGCCGGGCCCGTTCGTCCTTCTCCAGGGCGTCGAGCTGGGGCCAGGCGCGCAGCAGGACGGGCATGGTGAGGAAGGGGCCGGAGACCTCGGTGAGGTCCAGCCACTCCTGGTGCTGGCGGCGGCCGTCGGCGGCCTGGGCCTTGGCTGCGGCCATTCCGGAGCTCGCGGGGCGGCGGGGGCTCATCGGCGGGCCTCCTTTGCGGGGACGACGAAGACGACGGCGGCGGGGAAGAGGTGGGAGCGGGGCTCGCGGTAGCGGGCGGCGATGGCGGCGAGTTCGCGTTCGCGTTCGGCGGGCAGGCCTTCGAGGCGTTCGCGCCAGCGGCGGCGGTCGTCCTCGAACTGACGGCGCTCGTGGCCGGTCAGCTCGTGCGTGGAGAGCAGGGCGAGCTGTTCGCCGTCGCCGTCCCCCTCCTCCCGGAGCTTGGCTCGCAGGGTGGCCTCGAAGCGGTCGAGGGTGGCGGTGATGCGGCGCTCCTCCTCGGCCCGGCGGTCGGCGAGCCGGCTTTCCAGCTGGCGGCCGAGTTCGGCGGCGCGGGCCTCCAGGGACCGGTAGAGCGGGTCGCGGAGCACCGGCCAGGCCTCGGTGAGTTCCTTGCGCAGGTGCGGGGCGGCCTCGGTGCCCTCGGTGAGTGCCTGGGAGAGGACCCGGCCCTGCTCGTTCACCGACTCCCAGCGGCGGAAGCGGCCGGTGTCGCCGAACCAACCGCCCGCGTACAGGACTTCCTCGTGCAGGCGGGTGCCGTCGGTGCCGACGAGGACGTAGCGGGCGTAGGCGGAGACCAGGGTGGTCGTCACCGCCGGGTCGTCGGTCACGACGGCGGTGACGCGGCTGAGGCCGACCGAGTCGGCGTTCCAGACGGCGGCGGTGAGCAGGCGCGTCGACAGGGCGACCAGGGGATGCTTGAGGTGGGCGAGGACCACGTCGTCACCGGCCTGCGCGGCCACCACCGGGGAGAACGTGAGCGGGCGCTGCTCGCCCTCCCGCAGCTTGTGCGCGAGGCCGCGGGTGGCGCGCTCCCAGCTGCCGGAGAGGGGCTGCACCTCGAAGAGGTCGCCGGGCTCGAACTGCTCGGCGCGGAAGGTGGAGGGCAGGAGGGGCGGCTGGTGGTCGAGTGCGAGGGCCGTGTCGACGACGCGCTTGACGTTGGCGGGGGTCAGGCCCAGGGCGGACACGGTGCCCTCGTACTGGTCGGCGAGCCGCTTGGTCTGGGCGGTGACGTTCTGTTCGGGCGCGACGTCGCCGCCGGTGCGGCGGCCCTTGATCGGCTTGGGCTTGGCGTTCTCGATGTCGACGGGGGCGGTGTCGCCGGTCATGCGGCGCTGTACGGCGTCGGCGAGGACGGCGTTGACGGAGCCGAGGTCGTGCTCCATGCGCGCGACCTTCTTGGCGACGCGGGAGAGGAACTCGAGGTCGGCCTCGTAGGAGCCGGCCTGGGCCTGCTGCCATCCGGAGCCGATGAAGTGGGTGATCTCCGGGTCCTGCTTCTGGCCCCAGCGGTCGATGCGGCCGATGCGCTGTTCGAGCTTGTTGGGGTTGAAGGGTATGTCGTAGTTGATCAGGCGGTGGCAGTGGTTCTGGAGGTCGATGCCCTCGCCGGCGGCGTCGGTGGCGAGGAGGATGCGCACCTTGCCCTCGGGCTGGGAGGGGTCGGCCTGGAAGCCGAGGCGGATGCGCTCGCGCTCCTCGGCGGACAGCCCGCCGTGGAGGCGTTCGACACGGCCGCCGTCGGTCAGTTGCTCCTGCTGGAGGAGGTCGTGGAGCCATTCCTGGGTGTCGCGGTACTCGGTGAAGACGACGACCCGCTCGTTCGTCCAGTGCTTGCCGTCGGACGTCCGGCATATCGCCTTGAGCGCGCGTATGAAGGCCTCCGCCTTGGAGTCGGGGGCGGCCTCGTGGGTGAGGGCCCAGCGCTCCATCTCCTGCAGCAGGTCCAGTTCCCGGCCGTCCTCGGCGGGCGTGAGCGAGGTGGAGCGGGTCAGGGCGTCGTCCTCGGCGTCGACGAGGCCGGTGTCGTCCAGGTCGGCGACAAGGTCGGCGAACTCCTCCAGCCACTCGGGGACTTCGGCGGCGGCCGCGCGTCCCTTCGTCGGACCGGTGTCCTCCAGGTGGGAGAGGTAGACCTGGACGGTGTGCAGGAAGGCGGCCGGGGAGGAGAACAGGCGCTTCTTCAGCAGCAGGGTCACCAGGTCGGCGGCGCGGCGTCCGCCCCGGGCCTTCGGGGTGAGCTTCCTGCGGCGCTGCTCGGCGAACTCCCCCAGCAGGCCGTGGATCTCGCGCTCCTGCGGGGTGTAGTCGACGGGGAGTTCGCGGGTCCGGCGGGTGCGGAAGCGGGGGGTGCCGTCGGCATTGGTGACGGTGGACTTCAGACGCCGTACGACGGTGTCCTTCAGGGCTTCCTTGTCGGGGTCGACGCCGCGGGCGAAACGCTGGTCGTCGATGAGTTCGAGCAGGGCGGTGTAGGACTCGGGGTAGCCGTTGTGCGGGGTGGCGGAGAGGAACAGCCGGTGCTCGAAGTGCGGGACAAGACGCCGGATCAGCTTCGTCTGCTGGGAGTCGACGGCGTACACCTGCTTGGGCGCGGCGGGCGCGACGTGGTGGGCCTCGTCGAGGACGAGCAGGTCGAAGAACCGCTTGTGTTCGCCGTCGGTGCTCTCCTCGGGGGCGCCGATGACCTCGTCGAGGAGGCGCTGGGCCTTCTGGCCGCGCAGCCAGGGCAGGGAGACGATGGTGAGGGGGTGGACGCGGAAGGGGTTCGCGGCCGTGCCGTGGGTGCGGCGCAGGCGGGCGCAGTGCTCGGAGTCGACGATGGTGAACTCCAGGCCGAACTTCTCGGCCATCTCGTCGCGCCACTTGAGGGTCAGGCCGGCCGGACAGACGACCATGGCGCGGCGCGCCCGGCCGCGCAGCAGGAGTTCCTGCACGACGAGTCCGGCCTCGATGGTCTTGCCGAGACCGACGTCGTCGGCGAGGAGGAGATTGACGCGGGGTGCGCCGACCGCGCGGGACACCGGCTCAAGCTGGTACGGCTCCACGGCGACGCCGGAACGGAACGGCGCCTGGAGGGTCCTGGCGTCGGCGGAGGCGACGGCGGACCAGCGGACGGCGTCGAGGAACGCGGCGAGGCGGTTCGGGGAGTCGTAGGAGTCGGTGGAGGCATCGGGGAGGGAGCCGGCTGGCAGCACCCGGCGGCCGGGCTCCACCTCCCAGATGACGGAGAGGGTGTCGCCGAAGCGGCCGTCGGCGACGGACTGGAGGTGGACGAGGGTCGCGCCCCGGCGGTCGTCGTCGCCGGCTCGTGGGGAGGGTTCGACTCGGGCCACCACCCACGACTGTCCGCGGACCTCGACGAGATTGCCTTCCGTGGGGAGCTGTTCGGCCCCCTTCCGCTCGGTCGCACGCTGAACTGCCGACGTCATGGGCGCTGTTCCCCTCGGTGTCTCCTGTGCCGTCCGTAGACCGTGATGTGTCTCCCCACCGGAACGGCGCGACGGAGCGTAACACGGTCCGTCAACTGTGAACAGAGCTCACAAAGTTGAGTTTCGGCTGATATGTGATTGCTTCAGCCCATCCGCCGCAGCCGCTCCAGCAGCGCCCGGCTGCGCCCGTGCCCGGTGCCGGCAGCGGGCATGACCGCGTCCTCTTCGTCAGCCAGGCGGCGCAGCAGTTCCTCGGCGGCATGTCTTTCTCCGGTGCGGATCAGCAATACGGCGATCTCGTAGCGGGTGTCCAGCACCGCGGGATGGCCCGGTCCGAGCAGGCTGCGTTGTTCGGCGAGGACCGACTTCAGCTCGTCCAGGGCCTCCCGGGTGCGGCCGAGCGCGCCCACGCACAGGGCGGCTCCGGACCGCGCGGCGAGCGCGGCCGAGCGGTCGAGGCCGGGGGCATCCATCAGTTCCCGGTACTCCTCGAGGGCATGAGCCGGACGGCCGGCGCGGCGCAGGGCCTCGATCTCGGCCAGGCGTGGATGAGGGGGCGCCGACTCGGCGGCGGAAGCCGGCCGGGGGGCCCAGGCGGTGAGCAGGGCCGCCACCTCGGCGGCCGAGGCAGGCCGGTCCTCCGGCCTCTTCTCCAGCAGACGCTCGACCAGGGTCCGCAGGCCGTCGGGCACGTCTGGGCGGCGGTCGGCGAGCGGCGGGACGGGCTCATTGGCGTGCCGGTGGTACAGCATGAAGGGGCTGCCGTCGGTGAACGGCGGTGTGCCGGTGAGGAGCTCGTACAGGACACAGCCCAACGAGTAGAGGTCGCTCGCGGGCACCGTGCAGCCCACGGCCTGTTCGGGCGCCATGTAGACGACCGTGCCCGGGGTGGCGTTGGAGGCCGTGAAGTGCGTCTCGCCGGACTGCGGTTCCAGGGCCGCGGCCACCCCGAAGTCCAGAACTTTGATGTCCCCGTCCGGGGTGACCATCAGGTTCGACGGTTTGAGGTCGCGGTGCACGACGCCCTGACCGTGGGCGTAGGAGAGCACTTCGGCCGTGCGGCGGGCAACGTCCGCGGCCTGATCGACGCCGAGCGGCCCGTCGTTCTTGAGGACTGCGTCCAGGGCTCGGCCAGGGACGAGGTCCATGATCAGGTAGAGCTCGCCCTCGTGGTTGCCGTGGTCATGGACGGCGGGGACACCAGGGTGGCGCAGGCGGCTGGTCAGGCGGATCTCGCGCAGGAAGCGGCGTTCCAGTGTGCCGGGTTCGGTACCGCGGCCGCGGGTCGCCAGGAGTTTGACGGCCACGTCGCGGTGATGGTCGCGGTCGTGCGCCGCCCAGACGACGCCCATGCCGCCCCGGCCCAGTTCGTGCGTGAGCTCGTACCGCCCAAGGCTTCGCCCCATCGCGCCCCGTCCCCAGTCCCGGCGCTCCCCACGCCCGCCGCCTCCCGGCGACCGGGGCACGTCACGGCACCCGGCCGACGAGATCATTGTGTCACCGGCACACGGCACTTGCAGCCCTTGGATACCCAGAAAGATGATTCCTACAACCACCCCCCGGGGCGGCCAGGAATGGGGGCACGCCTCACAGCGGCATCGGGCCCTGCGGAACCAGGAACGGCCGGCGGGGATCCTCGGGCACGGTGCGCCTGACGGCCAACTCGGGTCGCGGCTGCGGCAGGTGGGGCGCGAGGGCCGCGTAGACCTCGGCCGCGGAGGAAGGGCGGTCCTCGGGCCGTTTGGCGAGCAGGGCCGTGAGCAGCTTCTGCAGGTCGCCGGGCACGTCCACCCCGGAGTCGGCGACGAGGGGCGGGGGCGAGGCGAGATGGTGGGAGGACAAGAGCGCGGGCTGATGGGTGGGGAAGGGGGTCTCACCCGTCAGCATGTGGTGCAACAGGCAGCCCACGGCATACAGGTCGCTGCGGCCGTCGAGCTGGTCCCGCCCCGCCAGCAGCTCGGGTGAGGCGCAGAAGAGGTTGCCGATGCCCTCGCCGGTCGTCGTCAGCCGCGCATCCGTGTCCCTGAGCAGCTTGACCAGCCCGAAGTCCAGGATCTTCACGACGCCGTCCCGCCGGATCATGATGTTCTGCGTCTTCAGGTCCCGGTGGACGAGGTCGGCGGCATGGACCGCGGACAGTCCCGCGCAGAGCTGGGCCGCGACGGCGACCGCCGAGGCGAGGTCGAACCGCCCGTCCTCCTGCTGGTCGAAGAGGTACTCGAGAGTGGTGCCTTCGATCAGTTCCATCACCAGGCAGCAGGTGTCGTCCGTGAGCGATGCGTCGAAGACAGTGGCGACGTTCGCATGGTCCAGGCGTGCGGCCGCCCGCGTCTCCCTGCTGAACCGGGCCAGGGCCGCGTCGCGGCTGCTCGCCACGGCCAGCAACTCCTTTGCGACGGTCTTGACCGCGACGGGCCGGCCGAGGGACAGGTCCTGCCCCTGCCACACCTGCCCCATCACACCGCGGCCCAGAACCGACTCCAGCCGATAGCGGCCACCAAGCACCATTCCCGGCCCGAGACCCGGCATCTTCCCCGACCTCCGCATCTCCCACACATCACAGTGGAACGTAAACTCTGTGAACAGAGTCAATGAGCGTAGTAGCCTTCTTTTCATCGGTTGCTGGGGAGCCGACCACTCGCCAGCCACCAAGGACCTCGGAGACTGATCGATGAGTACCCCCGACGTCGTACCCGTCAGCCTGGCCGAGATCGCCCGGATCGCCGGCGTCGGGCGAGCCGCTGTGAGCAACTGGCGCCGACGCCACGACTCCTTCCCCACACGGATCGGGGGCACCGACGTCAGCCCGCAGTTCTCGCTCGCCGAGGTCGAGCAGTGGCTGCGCGACAACGGGAAGCTGAGGGACGTCGGCGGCAAGGAACTCCTCTGGCCGCGCTTCGAGTTGCTCGGCAGCAGGAACGAGTCGGGGCTGGCCGTGGCCGAGGCCGCCCGCCGGATGCGGTCGTCCAGGGCACGGATCTCCCATGCCGAGCTCTCTCCGCAGGCTCGTGAGCTGGTGGCCGAGGCGGCGAAGCTGGGACGGGCGGAGGGGCCGCGCGACACCTTCGAGTTCCTGCTGCAACGGTGGCTGGAAACCCATGTCCGACAGCTCAGCACCACGCCACCCCCACTCGCCACACTGATGACCCGGATCGCCCTCACCGTTCGTCTCGGTCCGCAGGATGGCGGACTGACCGTCCTGGATCCGGCGTGCGGCACGGGACACCTGGCGGCAGCTGCCGCTCAGGAGTACGACGGCCCAGGCCTCGAGTTGCTCGCGTGCGAGCGGGATCCGGCGCTGGCCGCGCTGGCGTCCGCCCGGCTCGGCTTCGTCGCGGACGACCGTCACGTCCGTACACGGATCGCCACGGCCGACGCGCTGCGGGAGGACCCCTTCACCGGGGCCAAGGCCGACATCGCCCTGTGCAACCCGCCGTTCAATGAACGGGACTGGGGATACGAGGAACTCGCCACCGACCAGCGCTGGACCCATGGGCTGCCCCCGCGGACCGAGCCCGAACTGGCCTGGGTACAGCACCTCCTCTCCCACCTCAGACCCGGCGGAGTCGCCGTGGTGGTCCTCCCACCCGCCGTCGCATCACGCAAGGCGGGTCGGCGTATTCGCGGCTCGCTGCTGCGCACCGGAGCACTTCGGGCGGTGGTGTCCCTGCCTCCGGGCAGTGCACAACCCCACAGCGTGTCACTGCAGTTGTGGGTCCTGCGAGCAGCGGCGGAAGGCCCTGCCGCCCCTCCTCCGAGCCAGGACGCCCTCCTGGTGGACGCCACGGGCTTCGCACGACCGGGAACACGCGAGCCGAGCCCCGACTGGGACGCTCTCGGTTCCTTCGTCCTCACCGCGCTGGCGAACCTCGACCATTCCGATCAAGAGCCGCTGGAGAGCGCCGCGCGCGTTCCCTTGCTCGACCTTCTGGACGACGAGGTGGACGTCACCCCGGGACGCTACACCGCGTCGGCGTCCGAACCGTCGTCGAAAGAACTTGCCAATAAGTGGAGCGAGTTCGGGTCGCTGCTGACCGATCTGGCCGATCAGGCACAACATCTGTCCGTACTCGACGTCGAGACCGGCACCCAGCAGACCACGACGACCGTGGGAGACCTGGTCAAAGCAGGTGCGCTGACGCTGCGCGCCGGTCAGCAGCCTATGGAGAAGACGGCACCTGTCAGCGGGACCGCCGTACCGTTCCTCACCATCGCCGACCTGCTGCTCGACGGTGCGCCCAGCGGGCTGCTGGCCGCCCAATCGGCCCACACCCTTGCCGAAGAGGGCGATGTAGTGGTCGCCGGAGTGATCCGGGCCTTCAAGGCGTGGGTGCATGAGGGCGCACCGATGGCTCTCGGCCCGCAGCTCTACACCCTGCGGGTGGACTCGGAGAAGCTCGACCCCCACTTCCTCGCCGGCTGTCTGCGCGCTCCGGCCAACGGGCGCCAGGCAGGCACCCATGCTTCCAGCTCCTCCCGGGTCGACATCCGGCGGTTGCAGGTACTCCAGCTTCCCCTGGAGAAGCAGATGGTGTACGCGGATACGTTTCGTCGCCTCAGGGCCTTCGAGACGCTCGTCGCCAGGGCCGAGCGTTCAGGCAAGGGGTTGGTAAGCGACATGAGCGATCGCCTTGCCGCAGGTGGACTGGCTACCTGACCCTTACCGGCCGGTCGGCCGGGCTCAGCAAACACCGGTAACGACCATGCAGTGTCGCGCCGAACGGTCGCAGCGACGCGCTGACGCCTGCGTCGGAAGTCCTCGTCATCGAGTCATGGCGGAGGCTTCATGGCGGCGAGTGCCGGCCGAGCGCGCGCAGGGGCGCCTATGCGGCACACCGCGTCTCCGGCGATCAGTGAGATGGCGCAACTTCTGCTGGCCCTGATCTCACATGCACGCCGCGCCCGCGTCAACCATTTCCCCCAGAACGGTCAGGATCCGCAGAGCTTGGAGCGCCTCCGCCCCTGTCCACCCAGACGGTGACGTGAGGCGTCGGGCAGAGCGCGCGCAGGCAACGCGCCTGCGTCTACCAGCGGCAGGAACTGCCCAACCGGCGAAGCGCCTACGTCTCGCGAGGACGGGTGAGGTGGCCGGTGTGCGGACGGAAGATGCAGCCCTCCGCGATCCGCGACCGCGTCTACTACCGATGCGAGTACAAGGAACAGGAAGCAGCCCTGTACCCCGGGCTTGCCCCCCCGCACCCTCAACCTGCGCGAAGACATCTTCTGCTGGGCCCTGGATGCATGGATCGCCCGCGCCTTCGCCCCCGAGCGGGCTCACCGCCCTCCTCACCGTACCCAGCCAGGCCAACATCGCGGCAAGCGCCGCGGAGCACCGAACACCCGAGCAGGCTCAAGCCCGCCAGGCGATCAAGGAGTGCGAGCGGCGCCTCGCCCGCCACCAGGCCGCCCTCGACTCCGGAGTCGACGCAGCCGTGGTCACCCAGTGGATCAACGACGCCAACGCGACAGGGAAGCGGCACAGAAGAAGTTCGACGACCTATCCGCCGTCACCCGACAGAAGGATCCACCGCTTGCCCCTGACGAGATCCGCAAGATCACCAAGAGTTTTGGTGACATTGCGCAACGTATCTGCCCAGCAGACGCCGACAGGAAGGGCCCAGTCCGCGAAGCCCCGGGCATCACGATCACTACGAAAACACAACGAGGACCGCGACCGTTAGGTCGAGGCCCTCGCTTGCGTATCGTTGTAAGGAGTGTCCGAGGGGCGAGTCAACGGCTGACGATACGGTCTTGGTGGCGCAAGGGCAGTTCCACCTGCCAGACGGAAAGTGAGCCACACCTCCACTGAGGTGTTGTCGCGTGACCCGCACTGTATGAGCGGCGTTACTGGGGCCGGCAGTCAGTCGCGGGGGCGGTGACTGGCTTCTTCGAGGTCGAGTTCGTGCTGGATCCGCCGCCGGGTGGTGTGGCTGATCTTGTTCGCTTCGTAGAGGCGCTGATACGAGCAACTCCGATCACGGAGCACTGCGGCCAGGTGCTCCAGCCGCCCCGTACGGCGGGCGACCGCTGCCACAGCGGCGCCCTGCCGCTCGAGCGACAAGGCGGTGGCCGCACCGATGCCGCTGGGACCGGGGCCGCCTGCACGACGAGGGGTTCGAGTTCTGCGTCAGCCTCGGCTATCGCATGGGTGAGGTTCTGGTGGCGGCGAGCCAGTCGCCGCAGCGCGGTTTTGACCGCGCAGCTCGGGTCGGCGAGGTCGGTGCCGGGGCGGGAGCGGGCGAGCTGCGAGATCAGCTGGTAAGTAGGCAGGCCACGTAGGCGTTCACGTACCTCGGCAGGGGCTGCGACGATGAGCGTACGGATCTGGTTGATCGTCTGGGTACGGGCCTTGATGGCCGAACGCCGGACGATCCGCAGGGATCGGATGGCCTCCACGATGCCGTCGCGGGTTTTCGGCTGGCCGCTTGCGCGGCCGGACAGGAGGGCGGTCGCGGCGGCGTAGGCGTCCACCGGGTCGGACTTTCCGTTGGCCCGCCGGGCCTTGCGGTCGGGTCGGTCCACGTCCACGACGGTGGCCTCGTTTGCCCGCAGGAACCGGGCGAGTTCGGAGCCGTAGGCGCCGGTCCCTTCAACTCCGACGGCGAGGACATCGCCGTGCGTACGCAGCCATTCCAGCAGGTGGCGGTAGCCGTCGGGGGGTGGTGGGGAACGGTGCGGTGGCAAGGTGGCGGCCGATGGAGTCGATCACTGCGGCCTGGTGGAAGTCGGTGTGGGTGTCCACGCCGCCGACCACCACGATCTGGTCTGCCATGCTGTGTCTTGCTGTCCTTCCGTGCGATGCGCGAGGGATCGCACGGGCCGGTCGGGCGGCTGGACAAGACTGTGGTGGGACCTTTGGCCGGGCTCTATGAGGTCACAGGCGCCGGACCGGCCGCGTGCACAGCGCCGCCCAGCCGGCCGACGATTCCTGGAAAGGACAGCCAAAGCGTCAATCGTTCGGTGAGTCAGACCTGCCGAGCGGCGCCGTGGTCAATCCTCACAGTCGTCCGTACAGTGGCGCGCTCCACCCGGACGCCATGAACCACGCCCGCTCCACGGTGTGTGGGTCGACGGCGGACGGGATGGGAGCTGGGGAGAGTGCTGGGCTGGGTAGGTCTTCGGCCGCACCCTGAGATCACGATGCGTGTAGCCTCGATTGGGATCAGTCGTCTCTTGGCTTGGGGGAAGTACCAATGACGAAGGGCCCGTTCGTCACTATGGCCGCCGCGACAGCCGCGCTTGGGACTGCACTTGGTTCCCTTGCGCTCCAGCTTCGTGCGGACGGCTACGAGCAGTACGTCGAATCCGTAGCCACCTTCAGTGTCCTGATGTCCGTCACCGCAGTTCTCACCGTGGTGACGTGGGTCCGTGACGGTCGACCGCACACAAACTGAGTGTGCAAAGGGCGCCTCTCCGCCCTGACACCAGCCGCTGACACCAACAAGTGCGAACAGCGGCGGTCGGCGCCAAACCTGAGTGGACGATCGACCGAGGCTGAGCGCCGGTTGGCCGACGTCGTCGCACCCCGTGATCGACCTGATAAGGACGAGGCCGAACCTCAAAGCGCCGTGCCCCACTCGTGCCCGATGAAGCGGGAAACGACGGGGAACAGCGGGCAGCGACGGTGGCCGGACATGAGAGCGGCCCCTGACCGAGTCTCCCTGCTCAGGGGCCGTTCTCGCTGCTTGCGCTGCGGAGGCGGTGGGATTTGAACCCACGGTGGCATCGCTGCCACGACGGTTTTCAAGATCAGTCAGGAGGTGGACACTGCACCAGACCGACGGGCTAAGAGGTCCTGACAAAGGCGCTGCACGTGGCGGTGGGTGATCAGGCAAGTGGCGAGGCCGAGGAAGGCTTCGTGGATGTCGTGAGCGATCAAGCCGACAGTCACATGGTCGAACCGCTTTTGTTAGAGACAGTAAGCCATGATGCAGCGATGAGCAGGATCATCGAATTCTTCGTTGCGCCGGATGAGACGTCAGCGGCCAGCGTCCTTGCGGGTGGACCCGAGGGCACGTTCGAGACGGTGACACTGGGCAACTTCTTGGTTGAGATCTCTATCCTGAAGTGGGAAGAGCTGACGACCGGGACAAGCTTCGATGCGCTTTGGGATGCCGGGGAGCCGCGCAGTGTCGCCGAGGACGGTGATTGCCAGGTGTTCGTGGTGTCCGAGCGGCTCCTCCGCGAGTTGGCAGGCGTCGACGACCTTCGCATCGCCGAGCTCGCCAAGGGCTGGAAACGCATGCGCAGCGAAGATGGAGAGGATCTGGACGACGAGCCCGCGCGCGAGATCCTGACCGAGGTTTCTGAACTGGCCCGCGTCGCGAATGATCAAGGGTTCGGCCTCTACTGCTGGGTGGCGTAGACGGTCCCCCACCGCCGGGCCGGCGCGCGGGCGCCCAGATGCCCGCCCCGGCCTGGTCAGCATGTAGCGGTACAGCAGCGGAGTACAGCAACCACAGCAACCCGGCCCGCCCGGTAATGCCTCCAAAGAACCGTGCCACGACCGGTATGACCACCACCGACCGATCCACATAGAGCTACGGATCAGAAGGTTCCAGGATTCGAATCCTGCCGAGTGCGCACGGGTAAGAGGCTCCGGACCACTCCGGGGCACGCTGCAAGCCGGCGGGCGCCGCGTCGAAGGGGCCACGAGCCGCGAGAGAGCTATCAGGTTTGTGTTCATCGACCAGGCTCGAACCCGCGACTGGGCGTTGGTCAGGGGCCGGTGTCGCGGTCGTCGGGATGCTGAGACACCGACGGATCGTCTGAGTTTCAATATCTGAACCAAAATGGGGAGGGATCCAGGGTGGTTCCCCCGCCGTTTGGCAGGTGTGTCTTGTGCCCCTCTGGTAGCAACGCGGCAGCAGCCAGTCATCACCGACTGCAGGCACGCGGATGACCGGCCGAACAGCCCTCAGTTACCGCCCCGCTCGTAGTTCGCATCGAGGTGCCACACGCAACACCCCCGCTCGGGCCGTATCGGGGCCGTGCGGGGGTGCTCAACGACGACCAATGCTGACAACCACCGACAGCTAAGACGCAGGTCACAGCATTGATCGATTATCCGGCCCCAGGTCAGAGACCTCCTTCTTCACTTCTTCGGCTACTGAGAGGTCGTTTTCTCCCGATGTTTCATCCCGGAATTAGTGTTTGATCCCGGGGTGTCGGGTCGTGCCAGGAGATGGTGGCTTCGCCGGTGAGGCGGCGGGCCATGAGGTCGGTCATGGCGAGGTGGATCATGGCTTCGGAGCGGGAGGGCAGGGTCTCGTAGTCGCGCGCCAAGCGGCGGTGGAGCATCAGCCATCCGTAGGTCCGCTCCACGGTCCAGCGCTTGGGCAGCGGGGTGAATCCCCTGGCTCCGGAGGCGCGTTGGACGATTTCCATGTCGATGCCGAGGGTGGCGGCGTGCTCGACGAGGTGCTGGCGGTAGCCGCCGTCCACCCAGACCTTGCGGATGGTGGGATGGGCGGCCGCCACCTGGTCGATCAGGTGGGTGCCGGCGGTGGAGTCCTGCACGCTTGCGGCTGTGACCAGCACCGCAAGCAGCAGTCCGAGGGTGTCGGTGACGATGCTCCGCTTGCGGCCCACGATCTTCTTCGCCGCATCGGTGCCCTGTCCGGCGGCCGGGACGCTGGTGGAGGTCTTCACGCTCTGCGCGTCGATGACGCACGCGGACGGCTCGGCACCCTTGCCCTCGTTCTGCCGTAATAGCCTGCGCAGCACGCCGGTGAGCTGGGCGAACACACCGTCCTTCTGCCACTTGGCGAAGTAGCCGTAGACGGTTTCCCAGGGTGGGAAGTCGTGCGGCAGGTAGCGCCACTGCACCCCGGTGCGGTCCACGTACAGGATCGCGTTCATGATCTCGCGCAGGTCGTGCTCGGGCGGGCGTCCGATGTTCAGCGCATGCCTGCGCCGCTCGGCCCGCCAGGCACTGAGCACCGGCTCGATCAACTCCCAGCGGGCATCGGACAGATCACTCGGATACGCACGACGTTCGGCCATGACCTGGACGTACCGCCGACCAGGGGCGTGCGCCCAGGCGTGAACCGAGAACGGCGGGAGCACCACCCCACGACGGGGGTCTTGGGATGAGACAGGCGCAAGGCACACCCCGCCCCAGCCGTCACCTCATCCGGCACATGTGCCGCAGCCACTCCACCAGACTCGCCGAGACGCCAACCCCTGACCGAAAAGCCCAGGACGAAGCACACATCACAGGTGAAAACGACCTCTGAGAGGTCATCTCATTTAGCGGGCTAGGTAAGAGGCTGTTGTCTTTCCGAGCTTGAGGAAAGCGTTTCCGCTGGTCAGGTGTAGGTATGGCGGCAGTGTGGGAGTGGTGGCTCATCGTGTCGTCGCTCCTGTGGAGGTCGCGGATGCCGTCGGTGGTCGGACTGCTGGAACAGCACGAGCTCGCCGCTCGCCGTCGGGTGGATGGACTGCGTGAGGAAGCCGACCGCATTCAGGCCGAGCTGGCCGCAGCGGAGGAGGAATGGCAGGAGTGGACGATCGCCCGCCGGCGGGTCGGAGTGCTGCTGTCCGCACCGGCCGACGCTGGGACCGCGGGCGAGGCTCCGGCGCCGGTGACGGTCGCGGTGAAGCAGAAATCGCAGGTGCCGGTGTGGCGCGAAGGGCTTGCGTGGTCGGCACTGCCGGTCGACTACCAGCGCATCTTCACGACACTCGCGGACCGGTCCCGGCTCGGGCAGGGGCCGATGACCTGCCAGGAAATGGCTGCGAGCTTCGGCATGGAGGTGGTGCCGGCGCGAGTGGAGGCGCTGCGGGCGAAGGCGAAACGCCTGGTCGCCCGCGGCTGGCTGGCCGAGCAGCAGCCGGGCCGGTTCACCCTCGCTGCGGGTGTGGCCGGGCCAGGCGGCGGGTCATGAGCAGGGTCATCGACCAGTAGACCATCGCCTCGGCGCTGGTGGTGCGGCGTTCGAAGTCGCGGACCAGGCGGCGGCTTTGCATCAGGTGGGCGAAGAGGCGCTCGACGATCCACCGTTTGGGCAGCACCACGAAGCCGCACCTGTCGTCGCTGCGCTTGACGATCGCCAGGACCAGGGCGAACGTGGCCAGGCAGTGCTCGACGAGGCTGCCGGTGTAGCCGCCATCGGCCCAGACGAGGGCCAAGCGGTGATGGGCGTCGGCCACCTGCGCGAGCAGGACCTGGGCGGCGGTGCGGTCGCCGACATCCGCGGGGGTGACCATCACGCCCAGGAGCAGGCCGAGGGTGTCGACCACGACGTGCCGCTTGCGCCCGTTGACCAGTTTGCCGCCGTCGAAGCCGCGGCTGTCCGCGCCGACGACGGCGTCCGCCTTGATGGACTGGGAGTCGATCACCCCGGCCGTCGGCTCCGCGTCCCGGCCCAGCTTCTCGCGGACCCGCGCGCGCAGCCGGTCGTGGAACTCTTTGATCAGGGCGTTCTCGCGCCAGCGGCGGAAGAACGCATACACCCGGTCCCACGGCGGGAAGTCGGCGGGCATCGCCCGCCACTTGATCCCGTTGTCCACGAGATACCGGACCGCATCAAGTATCGCCCGGTGGCAGTACCCCTCGGGCCGGCCGCCCCGACCGTGCATCCAGCCCGGTACCGGCAGCAACGGCCGGATTGCCGCCCACTCCGTATCCGTCATGTCCGTCGGATACCGGCGCTGCCGCTCGGGCCGGTCGGCCGCGTTGCCGTACACGTGCGCGAGGCAATCACACGATCGAGCAGCCGAGTTGGACTGCCCGGCCATCGGCACGCAAGACTGCAGCACAGGGGCCTCCTGGTGCTCTTTGGATTCGACACCCACGAGCTGTTCAGGAGGCCCCGTCTTCATGCTCTCGCCCGACCAGGATCACCCGACCGGGAAGCCGCGTTCGACTACCACCGTTCAAGATCGGAAAGACAACAGCCTCTAAGAACAGCACCGCGGCGCCGTCACCACCTCCTTCCTTGCCACAATCAGGGGTGCATCGGACGACGGGGAGGAACAGCAATGGTGGAAGCGTGGGATGTAGCCGAGACAGCGGGAACGGTGGCGTCAGCCGCAGCAGCAGCTGTGGCCACAGGGCTTGTCGCCTGGCAAGCTCGGCTCGCGCGTCGTGCCAATGCCAGCGCCCACGCGGTCGTGATCGATTCAGCCAAGGCGCGGCTGGACGCAGAAGCACCGGACCTAGACGTCAGGGTCCTTGCCCCGGAGTGGCCCCCGCTGCATGACGCCAACGACAGCACCTCCCATCTGGCAGGCGACACGGTCTGGAGCCTGCCCGGCGACGAGGAGAAAACTCTCGTTTGGACGCTGCCGGTTGACCTCGCCAACCGGGGAACGCGGGATGTCGAGGTATCAATCAGCGGCGACATCCGTCCGGTAACCGAATTGGCGGACCCGGCATGGCACCCTGGCCAGCCGATCGAGGACTTCCTGATGCCCGCTAGAGAGCCTTACCGCTTCCACCTCCAGGGCACACTGACGTTGCGACAGTGTGCCGACAACTGGGGCGCCCGCGAACAAGGCCGTCCCCTACCGCATCGAATAGCCGGTGTCGTGAGCGCCACCGACCGGCGCGATGAAGGGGTCACCGACCGATGGGAGTTGGTGATGACCGGCTGCCCGATCGAACCGGTACCCGAGACGGAGGACCAGTGGCGTCTCACTGCCGACTCCGTGGTGCCTCAGTGGAAGATCCTCACCGTAGAGCCGGTTGCCCGGGAGCGCACCTACTGGATCTCCCGCCGCCGAGGAGTGAAGTATCCCTCGGTCGAGGACCTCCTCGAGTGATCCGTCGCCCGCAATGGGGTAGGGCCGTGAAGGCCGCATGATGTCTGGGTATGCGGTGGCGGCCGGCCTGGGCAGGGAGTGTGCCGGGGTGTTGGGTGCACCGGGGCGTGCGTTCAGCCGCAACAACCTCGCCAGCGCCTACCGGGCGGCGGGGGACGGGGCCCGCGCCATCCCCCTGTACGAGGCCACCCTCGCCCAGCGCGAACAGGTCCTCGGCGACACCCACCCCGACACCCTGAACAGCCGCAACAACCTCGCTCATGCCCGCCGAGCCGCGCCAGCAGAGCAGCAACCTCGGCGACCGATTGATCACCCCATCAGACCTCAATGACCACCCAGCCGAGAGTTCGGGGCGAAGAGGTCGCGTGCCACAGCCGTGCCAGATAGAGCGGTCAACCACGGTCAACAGCGGCTCACATCAGTCGAGATGCGCCGGTGACCGGCGAGCTCTTCAGAGCCGGAGTGACCTGCGCGCCAGGGTCGGGTCGTTCCCTGCCCCCGCCCTTACAAGGCCGCGGTCCGCCCTCCTCCGGTGCAGTCGTGCTCGGGTCGGTATCCGGCGAGGTGTTCGCGGGGCCGCTTTAGCTGATTCGGGCGTTTTGGCCTCACGGTTAGGGCTGTGTTTCTACGCTGAGTTCATGGTTACGGGGCTGGTTGTGGATGCCAACGGGTTTGAGCTGGTCGTTGCTGGCCAGCGGGTCGGTCCCCGTCGGCTGTTGCACACCTCTGACGTCGAGCTGCTCAATGCCGTGGCCGACCACTATGTGGATGCCGTGCGTAACGGCTCCAAGGACCAGGCGCTGCTTGCGGTGGGACGCGAGTTGTATCGGTGGCTCGACGGTGACCTGGGTCAGTTGACGCGCCTGCTCGATGAGGCGTCGGCGCCGCTGGTGTTCGAGGTTCGAGCGCCGGCGAGGCCGTCTGCGGCGGCGTGGGCGCTGCTGCGGGCCCCCTATGAGCTGCTGGCCGCCTCCGAGGGTGGGTTCCTCGCCGAGGCGCCGAAGCTGTTCGCTGTGGCGCGTCGGCTCGGTCACCCGAGCCCGGTGCAGGCCCTGGACGGGTACCGGCTCGGGGTGGCGTTCATGGCCTCGGCACCCCGGGGCCAGCACGAGCTGGACTTTGAAGCCGAGGAGATGGCCATCCTCAACGCCGTCGGGGAGACGAGCCTTGATCTCGTTGTCGAGGACTCCGGCAATCCCGAGCATCTTGGCCTGCGTCTGTCCGAGCTCGGCGGGATGCCGGTGGTTCATCTGTCGTGTCACGGGCTGCACAACTGGCGGCCGGGGCCCGACGGGCCCGCCACCCCGGTCCTGCTGATGGAAGATGATCTCGGGGACGGGTGTCCGACGAGCGCGGACGCGCTGGTGGGCATGTTGACTCCTCGGCCGCGGCTGGCGTTCGTGTCGGCTTGCCTGACCGCCACCGGTGCCGACGTGGCCGGGCACGTTCCCGCCGGCGCTGGCCACCGCGGCGGTCCGGCAGCCGAGCCCGGCGTGTCGGTGGCGCACTCGATGGCCACCGGGCTGGTGGCCGCCGGGATTCCCGCGGTCATCGGCTGGGACGGCTCGGTCAGCGACCAGGCCGCCACTCGTTTCGCCGAACGCCTGTACCGGCAGCTCAGCCGCCGTGTCGAAGTGGCCGAGGCCGTCGCCGAGGCCCGCCGACACCTGCTGACCTGTCCCGATGAGCGCCAGCGCGCCGAATGGCACCTGGCGCGGCTATGGCTGGGGCCTGCTGGTGGCGGCCGGCTGGTCGCGGGAAACCGCAAACGCCAGATGGTGCCCCCGCACCATGTGACCAAGACGTTCCTGGACCGCAAGCACCAGCTGCCGGTCGCGGCCGCAGAAATGTTCGTCGGCCGCCGCCCGGAAATGCAGCACACGCTGCGGGCCCTGCGCGGCGGGCAGAAGGCCGGGGTCCTGCTCCACGGGCAGGGCCGGTTGGGCAAGTCGAGCCTGGCCGCCCGGATCGCCGACCGTCACCCCAACCGGGCCGTCGCGGTCGTGTTCGGCGACTACACCCCGACGGCCATCCTCGACGCCATCACCGATGCCGTCGTCGCCAACCCCGACGCCCGCGCCCTCATCGAAGCCAGGCTCGGCGAGGTCCGCGAACAGCCGGAACGCCTCAAACCGCTCCTGATCGATCTGCTGGCCGGACCGTGCTCCCAGGAACTCGACGACGTTCACAAACCCCTCCTGCTGATCATCGACGATCTCGAACAGATCCTGACCGCCAACCCTGAGGGCCCGCACCGGCTCGACCCCGGGCACGCCACCGTGCTCGCCGACGTGCTCTGTGCGTTCGACCCGACCATCACCGACAGCCGACTGGTGGTCACCAGTCGCTACACCTTCACTCTCGACGGGCTGGAGGCCCGACTGGAACCGGTCCAGTTGCAGCCACTGTCGCCGGCGGCCCAGCGCAAGCTCCAACGCCGTCAGCAGGACCTCGCCCCGGCCGAGTACCGGACCCAGCGCGCCGACCTGGCCCAGCGGGCTCTTGACGTCAGTTGCGGCAACCCCGGACTGCAGGACCTCATCGGACTGCGCCTGGTCTACAGCAGCCAGGTCGACCAGGCCCGGGCCGAGGCCGCCGTCGCCGGCATGGAGGCCTACCTTGATCAGGGAGACCTCCCAGCCGACAACGCCGACATCGGCGAGTTCCTGGAGAACCTGGCTCTCGACACCCTCCTCGACCAGGCCGGGCCCGCCCACCGGGACCTGTTGCGGGCCTGCACCCTGTTCACCGTCCCGGTCCCGCAACCCGTCATCGACGTCCTCGCCGCAGCTGTCGGCGGATCGGCGTCCCGCCTGTGCGGCCTGGGGCTCCTTGACGCCTTTGCCGACCAGCACCGCCCCGACGTTCCGGCCTTGGCCGTCAACGCCCTCGCGGCCGGACGCCTGGCCCCCCTCACCCCCGACGAGCGGGCCGCCCTCGCCACCATGGCCGCCGAACCGCTGTACGCCCAGTGGGGCGGTGCCACACCCGACCCCGCCCGCGGCAGCGACCTGGACCTGCAGCTGACCCAACTCGCCCTGGCCGCCGACAACCCGACCATCACCGCCGACTGCGCCACCGCGGCCGTGTCCGCCCTGCGGCAAGGACCGGCCTCCACCGCCGCCGAGCTCGGCCACCACGCGATCACTCTCCTCGACCGCCACAACCACGAGGTTCCCCTCACCCTGCTCCGGGCCGTCGCCGACGCGGCCGTCACCAGCGGCGACGGCGACCACGCCGACACCCTGCTCCACCGTGCCGTCCAGCAGACCCAGAGCAGCGACCGGCAGACCAACCCGACCGGCCACGCCGCACTCCTCTACGACCACGCCAACCGCCTGATCACCCGCGGCGAGGTCGACCAAGCCGAGGGCCTGCTCCACCAGGCCCGCCAACTGTTCACCGACGCCGGTGACACCCTCTCGGTCGCGGTCACCTGGGGAAGGATCGCCGACGTCCTTCAGCGGCGGGGTGAGGTCGACGAGGCGTTGCGGATCCGCCGCGAGGTCGCCCTGCCGGTGTTCGAGCGGATCGGTGACACCCGCTCGGTCGCGGTCACCTGGGGCCAGATCGCCGACATCTTCGAGCGGCGGGGCGAGGTCGACGAGGCGCTGCGGATCCGCCGCGAGATCGAACTGCCGGTATACGAGCGGATCGATGACACCCGCTCGGCCGCGATCACCTGGAGCCAGATCGCCGACATCCTCCAGCAGCGGGGCGAGGTCGACGAGGCGCTGCGGACCCACCGCGATATCGCCCTGCCGGTGTACGAGCGGATCGGCGACACCCGCGAGACCGCGGTCACCTGGGGGAGGATCGCCGACATCCTCCGGCGGCGGGGCGAGGTCGACGAGGCGCTGCGGATCCGCCGCGAGGTGGAACTGCCGGTGTACGAGCGGATCGGTGACACCCGCTCGGCCGCGGTCACCTGGGGCCAGATCGCCGACATCCTCCAGCAGCGGGGCGAGGTCGACGAGGCGCTGCGGATCCGCCGCGAGATCGAACTGCCGGTGTACGAGCGGATCGGTGACACCCGCTCGGCCGCGATCACCTGGGGCCAGATCGCCGACATCCACCAGCAGCGGGGCGAGGTCGACGAGGCGCTGCGGATCCGCCGCGAGATCGCCCTGCCGGTGTACGAGCGGATCGGCGACACCCGCGAGACCGCGATCACCTGGGGCCAGATCGCAGACATCCTCCAGCAGCAGGGCGAGGTCGACGAGGCGCTGCGGATCCGCCGCGAGGTCACCCTGCCGGTGTACGAGCGGATCGGCGACACCCGCGAGACCGCGGTCACCTGGGGCCAGATCGCAGACATCCTCCAGCAGCAGGGCGAGGTCGACGAGGCGTTGCGGATCCGCCGCGAGGTCACCCTGCCGGCGTTCGAGCGGATCGGTGACACCCGCTCGGCCGCGGTCACCTGGAGCCAGATCGCCGACATCCACCAGCAGCGGGGCGAGATCGACGAGGCGCTGCGGATCCGCCGCGAGATCGCCCTGCCGGTGTACGAGCGGATCGGTGACACCCGCTCGGTCGCGGTCACCTGGGGAAAGATCGCCGACATCCACCAGCAGCGGGGCGAGGTCGACGAGGCCCTCGAACTGCAGCTCAAGCGCTTGGAAGTCAATGAAAAGCTCGGCCACATCGACGGCATCGCGGCAGCCAACTGGGACCTTGCACGAATCGATCTGAGTCGCCAGGATCTCGACGCGGCGGTGCCGAGGCTGGTCACCTCGTTTCAGCTCTTTCTGAAGCTTCAACGGCCCGATGGCATCGCGATCGTCGGGACTACCTTGGGGCAACTTCTGCTGGCTGCGGGTGAACGCAGGCAGGCCCGGCAGGTGTTTCAGGCGAGCCGAGTCGCTGCCGCCAAGATCGGTTTCGCAGACGCTGTTAACCAGCTTGATGAGCTGCTGAAGGCCACTGGCGACGGGAACGAGGAAGTATGATCATCGAGTTTGTCGGAGCGGACGTCGAAGCCGCCGGGAAGAGCGTGGCCACGTTGACCTCGAGCTGGGGCTACCAACCCGAACCAGCTCCGACAGCGAAACCGGCGAACGATCCGGACACCAAGGGCGTCGATCCCGTCGCGGTGGCGTCCCTGGTCGTGTCCATTCCATCGGCCATGCTCGCGGTCGCGGACATCGCCGACCGTATCCACAAACGGCGCCGCGCCGGCGAGCTCATCGAACGCGCCCAACAGCTCCAGGCTCAGCAGACGGCGGTACGGCTCGTGCGCGAAGACCGCTCCGTCGATCTTGCCACTCTCACCCCCGACCAGCTTTTGGACCTCATCGCTGACGAGCCTTCAGCAACCTGATCCCAGAGAGCACCGCCGACGGCCTGGACCCGCCCCGCATCAAGTCGCAACGGCCCGTGCCACCGTTCAGGGCTGATAGCAAGGACAGCACACAGAGACCCTTGATGAGGAGTTGGCGCGTCAGATCCCTGGTGCAGTGACCGAGTCAGGAGGCGCGACGGGGTGAGTGTCTAACTGCGTGACAACGCCGACGGACAGCGGCGGACAAGCGTGGACGCCTGTGGACCATCGGAGAAGGTGAGAGACGCAGCGACCCAAGGTCAGACGGTCACCCAAGTTGCTTCGGGACGAAGAGGTCCGTGCCCCACCCGGGCCCGATCGAGCGGGGAACCCCGGGGAACATCGGGCATCCACGGGGCCCAACAAGTGAGCAGCCCCCGACCAGAGATGCAGGTCAGGGGCCGTTCTCACAGCTCATCGAGCGGAGGCGGTGGGATTTGAACCCACGGTGACATCGCTGCCACGACGGTTTTCAAGACCTTCCCTTAGGCCGCTCGGGCAACCCACCTCCGGCCCGCCCACCTGCTGTCGGCAACACGCGGCGGGGCGGATACAGCGTACCGGCCCCAAGCCCGTAGCGGGGGCATGGTCCACATGGGGTCCACCGGCTCTGCTTCCGGCCGCCAGTCCCACCGCCTACGATCAGTACCTGAGCCGCGGTCCTACGTCTACGGGAAAACGCTGGTGCCGGTCCGCCCGTGTCCTATAGCGCACCTGTTCGTTCTAACGAAGAGGGGGTCCAACAGCCGGCGACTGGGGGCTTGGGATGCGGTGGCGGTGGGCGCTGACCTGGATACTGTGCGCGGCTCTCACAGCTGGCTTGTTCGTGCTGTGGTTAGCCGCAGACGGTGATCAAGCCAGTGCCGCCAGCTCGGTCGTAGCAGCAGTCATTGGGTTATTCGGTGTCATGTCCGTTTGGGCGTGGCAGCATCCCGCCCGCCGAGGTCGCTCTAGCACTGACCAGCTAGCAGACGCCACCAACGTGTTGGCGCGACTGGTTCGTCGTCAGTGGCAGGACGAGGCAGCTTTGAGGCAACTCTTCGATCCAACGCCGCTTCCCGTAGTCTGGGCGGACTCTTCGCTGCCTACCATCAACGATCACCGACAGCTCATCGGCGATCCGATTACTTGCTCTGCGAGTGAGCCGGAGACGCTGGCGGCCGCATTTCGTAGCCTTCTACGACGACGGCTGGTAGTCCTGGGTGAGGCAGGGGCAGGTAAGACCACGTTCACGGTTCTACTAGCGCTTGCCCTGCTGGATAACCGCAGCGAGCACGAACCCGTTCCTGTGGTGCTTTCACTCGCCTCGTTCGACCCATCCCGTGAAGAGATTCGTTCGTGGCTGGCTCGTCGGATTGCAGTTGAATACCCTGCATTGACGGCCACAGACGTCTATGGACCCACGGCAATCGAAGATCTTCTCGGAGAGCACAGGATCCTTCCGATTCTCGACGGCCTTGACGAGGGTCCGGCAGCCAGTCGCGGTGCTGTGCTAAGGGCCCTAAATGAGACTCTCGATTCGCAAGCCCCCCTTGTACTCACCTGCCGGACTGTCGACTACAGCCACATCGTGTCCGAGAGTGGTGTCCTTACAGGTGCTGCTGTGGTCGAGCCATCCCTCGTTGATGCCCGTGATGCCATTGAGCTTCTCTATCTCGCCACGCCGCGAGATCACCGACAGGAACGTTGGCGGCTCCTGGCTCAGCATGTCGAGCGCCATCCGCAGGGACCCGCCGCACAAGCCCTAACCAGTCCATTGACGATCGCTCTGGCGCGCATGGTATATGCCGATCAACATGGTGATCCTGTCGAACTTATCGACGGGCGTCGGTTCTCTACACGTACCGCTATCGAATATCACCTGTTGGAGGCCCTGGTACCCACCCTTTACGCCCGCCTTCAGAGGCGTCAGCCCAATCGGCCTTGGCATCCAGAACAGGCCGAGCACTATCTTGCTCATATCGCTGCGAGACTTCAGAGGCAGAACACGTACGACCTGGTTTGGTGGCAGATATACCAATGGGTCCCAGCGCTGACCACGCCTTGGCGACGCTCTTTGTCGGCGGCGGCGGTCACACTCATTGCGCTTCTGCCGAGCCTTGCACTTCCTGATCCCGCGCTATGGGCTGGCTGGTTTCACCCCATCTCAATCGTCGCGACAGCATCAATCACTTTCACTGTTTCCGCGATCAGCAATAGTCGCGCGGCGCGAGCAGGTCGACCAGCCCTGGTCACGTTGATCGGCGCTCTGGCCGGGGGCGCAACCATAACTCCGTTGGCGTTTCTAATCAGTTTGAGCTTGGGCGCCGACGCAGCCACTTCAGTTGTAAGCACCTTCGCCAGCGTCAGTTTTCCCTTGTGGCTCGTACTCTCAGCCACAGGTCAACCGGTTCCGCCTCTTAACCCGAGCCGTTCCCGCCTAGCCAGCACTTACCAGCGCCATTCGCTGCGCCGCGCGATCACCATCGCAACGAGTATTACTATCGCTTGCGGAGTGGCCGCGATGTCAGATGCATACCTTGAGGGGCAGGAACCTTCACCAGCCATTATCTGGGGCGGGGTGGTGATCGGAGCTGTCATCGGCATGAGCGTGGCCGCGTTGACGGTGGTACGAGCACCCGTTACGACTGACGAACCTACTACCTGCACATCTACCATCAAAGCGGATCGTCGGATTTGCATCGTCAGTGGAACCGTCGGCGCTTTGACAATCGTCACCACATTCGCGAGCTTCAGTTTGATTTCTGGCGATCTTCGGAGCGCTGTATCGCTTGGATGGTCCATCCTTCTGAGTCTTGGGCCAGTCGGTCTTTCACTTGCTTTAGCCGCGCACTCGTGGCCTTATTACTGCATCGCGCGCCTACTTCTAGCCGCGGGTGGTCGACTCCCGTGGCGCTTGCAGTCCTTCCTCGCTGAAGCTCATCGGTTGGGGATCCTGCGCCAGGTCGGACCCGTTTTTCAGTTCCGTCACGCTCGCCTTCAGCAGCACCTCGCTGACCAGGTCCGTGTGCCAGCGCCACGCTCTCCTTCAGGTCAAGGCGTTTCCCCTTCACCCGACCCGCGCAGTCCTGCCGGATCATGAAGCTAGCGACCACAAGGGCTCCGACCCGGCCACGAAGCGGCTGGCCGCATTCGCGGCGGAGAACGCCCGGCTCACGGAGGACCTGGTTAAGACGTCATCTCATTTGGATTTCTCCGGTAGCCTGCGGGCGTGGGGATCGTGGTGCGGCTGGTGCCAGATGAGTTGTGGGAGTTGTTCCAGCGGGTGGTGCCGGAAGCGCCTACCCGGCCGCAGGGGGGCGGCCGGCGTCGGCACGGCGACCGTGAGGTGCTGGCTGCGATCGTGTTCGTGGCCACGTCGGGCTGCACCTGGCAGCAGCTGCCGTCCGCATCGTTCGGGCCGTCGGGAGCAACGGCTCACCGGCGCTTCGCCGAGTGGACGAAGGCCAGGGTCTGGGCCAAGCTCCACCGCCTGGTCCTCGACGAACCCGGCGCCCGGGGTGAACTGGACTGGTCCCGCTGCGCGATCGACTCGGTGAACATGCGGGCCCTGAAAAAGGGGATCTAACAGGCCCGAATCCTGTAGATCGCGGCAAGTACGGCTCGAAGATCCACTTGATCACCGAGCGGACCGGTCTGCCCCTTTCCATCGGAATTTCGGGAGCGAACCTGCACGACAGCCAGGCGCTGATCCCGCTGGTGAAGGGCATACCGCCCATATGCTCCCGGCGCGGACGCCGACGACGCAGACCCGGCAAGCTCCATGCCGACAAGGGATACGACTACGACCACCTGCGCCGATAGTTACGCAAGCGAGGCATCAGACACCGCATTGCCCGCAAGGGCATCGAGTCCTCGTCCCGCCTGGGCCGTCACCGCTGGACCGTAGAACGCACCATGTCGTGGCTCGGCGGATGCCGCAGACCGCACCGCCGCTACGAGCGCAAAGCCGAGCACTTCCTCGCCTTCACCAGCATCGCCTGCACCCTCATCTGCTACCGCAGGCTTGCCAAATGAGATGACCTCTAAGTGTCTGGCCCCGTGATCGTCCGATGCGAACCTCCGATGGCCAAGGCTCTGCGGGCTGATCGTTAGGCCGACGAACGCGACCGATCACCTAGGAGCGTGTCCCGGTAATCAATGGCCTGTCATCGGAGGACCGTTCCACTTGTCCGAAACGCGATGTCGTATTTCCGCCAGCGTCGGTGGGTTCGCTCACGAGAGAGTCAGCGATGGTTCGTGTTCCTGATCGCGAGCCTGTCCGTCTGGCACTCCGCGAAAGGCGCAGCGCATGCACGTCGTCCCCAGGCTCAAGGTGCTGTACTTCGGAACTCCGGTGGTGCTGATCAGCTCACTCAACGAGGACGGCACGGCGAACTTGATGCCGATGTCCTCGGCGTGGTGGCTGGGCCAGTCCTGCATGCTCGGTCTCGGCGACAACGCCCAGACCACCGCGAACCTGTTGCGGGAGGGCGAGTGCGTGCTCAACCTGCCTTCGTCAGCGATGGTCGATGCCGTCGACCGGATCGCGCTCACCACTGGGAAGCCGGCCGTGCCGGATTACAAGGCGAAGCAGGGCTACCGGCACGAGCCGGACAAGTTCTCGACCGCACAGCTGACCGAACAGGCATCGGACCTGGTCCGGGCCCCCAGGGTTGCGGAGTGCCCGGTCCAGCTGGAATGCAGGGTCGTCTCGGTCCATCCTTTCGGCGGTCCCGAACCGCATGCCACTGCCTTCGAGGTCGAGGTCCTTCGCGCCCATGTCGAGGAGGACCTGGTCATCCCGGGGACGCACTATGTGGACCCGCTCGGCTGGGACCCGCTGATCATGAAGTTCTGCGAGTTCTTCGGCGGGGGACGCAACGTTCACCCGTCGAGGCTCGCCGAGGGCTGGAACATGCCGCACCAACTCCGGTCGACGACTGTCTGAGCAGGCATCCGGCGTCCACCCGCCCCGCAGCTCGTGACCAGTGCGAGATGATCACGGCATGCGTGATGGGATGGCCCTGTTCGAGGTCGAGCCGGTCGAGGAGAAGCGGTCGCAGACGCGTACTGCGAGCGACGTCTCGCCCGCTACCAAGCAGCCCTCGAGGCCGGAGCCGACCCAGCCGTCGTCACCCAGTGGATCAACGACGCACAGCGAGACAAGGAAGCGGCGCAACAGAAGCTCGACGCGCTCCCCACCGTCACCCGAAAGAAGGAACCCCCTCTCAACGCGCAACAGATCCGGCAGATCACGGAGAGCCTTGGGGACATTGCACAGCGCATCCAAACGGCCAGCGCCGACAAGAAGGGCCCACTCTACGAAGCCCTAGGCATCGCAATCAGCTACGAACATACAACGAGGACCGCGACCGTTAGGTCGAGGCCCTCGTCACCGTATCGTCAGTGGTTGTGTCCGAGGGGGGACTTGAACCCCCACGCCCGATAAAGGGCACTAGCACCTCAAGCTAGCGCGTCTGCCATTCCGCCACCCGGACTAGGTGTCTGCCGCCTGGCCGGGGGCGTTCCCCGCGGCGACAGGGACAAGAATACCAAGGTTTCGGAGCGCCTTTCACCTGCGTATTCCGGGTCCCGGGTGCGGGCCGCGACGCTTGCATACCCACTGTGACCAAGCCGCTGCGACTTCACGCCAAGCCCAGGTCAGAGGCGACTCTGCCCCAGTCCTCGGCCGGGGGCGGGGGCGGGGTGAGCCGGGCGCCGCTCGTGTGCAGTGGGCGACGCCCGGCCGTTCGTCACGGCATCAGCTGGTACTCCGGGAAGTTCCCCGGCAGCCGCTCCCCCGCCGGACCCTGGGTCACCGCGCGAACGAGCAGGTCGCCGCCCACGAAGGCGCCGCGCCAGGAGGCGCCGAAGCCGCCGAAGAGTTCGTCGCGGTCGCCGCGGGAGCGGGGCCGGCCATGGCCGACCTTGAAGGCACGGATCTGCGGGGCCAGGCGGTCGTAGGTCTCCTGGTCGTCCGTCGCCAGAGTCGCGACCAGCGCGCCGTTCGACGCGTTCATCGCCGCCAGCAGCTCCGCCTCCGTGTCGACCAGGACGATGGTGTCGACCGGGCCGAAGGGTTCCGCGTGGTGCAGCGGAGAGGACGGGGGCGGGTTCAGCAGGGTCACGGGGTGCACATAGGCGGATGTGTCCTGGCCGGGCAGGAAGCGGGCGTCCGCCGGCCTCCCCCGGTGCAGGGGGACCGCGCCGCGGTCGATCGCCTCGGCCACCTGGTCCGACAGTTCCTTCGCCTTGGCCGCGTTGATCAGCGGACCGAAGTCCAGTTCCGGGTAGGGGTCCTCGCGCTTCTCGACCGCCAGCGGGTGGCCGACCCGTACGCGCCGGACCGCCGGGAGGTACGCCGCCAGGAACTCGTCGAACAGGGAGCGCTGGACGACGAAGCGCGGGTACGCCGTGCAGCGCTGTTTGCCGTAGTCGAAGAGCTTCGGGACGACCGCGGTGAGTGATTCCCAGTCCGTGTAGTTCCAGATGCCCCAGGTGTTGAGGCCCTCTTGTTCGAGAATGTGCCGTTTGCCCAGGTCGGCGACCGCCGTGGCCACCGCGGCGCCGGTGTCCCGGCCGCCGACGAAGGAGACACAGCCGATCTCGGGGGCCCGCACCAGCGCCTCCGACAGCTCGCCCCCGCTGCCGCTGACGAGGGTGACGGGGATCCCTTCGCGTGCGGCGAGTGCACAGGCCAGGGTGAGGCAGGCAACGCCGCCGTCGGTCGGCGTCTTGGCGATGACGGCGTTGCCCGCCAGGGCCTGCACCAGCATCGCGTGCACCAGGACGCTCATCGGATAGTTCCAGCTCGCGATGTTCGACACCGGGCCGTCCAGCGGGGCCCGCTCGCCGATCATCGGTTCGATCCCGTCGACGTACCAGCGCACGCCGTCGATGGCCCGGTCGACGTCGGCCCGCGCGAGCCGCCAGGGTTTGCCGATCTCCCAGACGAGCAGGAGGGCCAGCAGATCGCGGTGTTCCGTGAGGGCGTCCAGGGTCGCGGCGACCCGGGCCCGGCGTTCGGGCAGGGGCACGTGCCGCCAGCGGCGGTGCTGGTCCAGGGAGGCGCGCACGGCGCGGCGGGCGCTGTCGCGGTCGAGGCGCGGCGGGCCGGCGATGGGGCCCCCGTCGACCGGGCTGGTCGCGGGCAGCGCATGGCCGTCCGCCTGCCAGGAGGAGTCCCAGAGGTTCAGGACGCGGTCGTCCCGGAAGGCCTCGGGGGCTACTTCGAGGCAGCGCCGCCAGGCGTCGGGCCAGGAGGTACCGGATTTGAGGGTGAGGGTGAGTGCCATTCGGTTGCTCCGCTCTCGGTGCACAGTCGGGGGCGGGTCGTGCATGGCTTGTCGGGTTCCACGAGTTCCACGGGTTCCGCGGGTTCCACGGGTTGCGCCGCACATATGCCCGCGGAGGGGATTCCCTCTATTGCGGGCGCATGGGACGGAATGTCTCACGGATAGCGTGCGGCTTCCCGGCCGACCACACGTTCAGAGAGCTCGTGCGGTCGCACGGAGGACGCTAGCGAGGCGTCGTCGCGTCTGAAAGTAACGTCGCCCCAACTATGAGTGACGTCACCCTCAGGACATCGTCCGGGCGTGATACGAACGCCGCGTGTGCTCGGTGTGTTCGCGCATGAGCCGGGTGGCCCGCTGCTCGTCGCGGTCGGCGATCGCGGCGATCAGCTCGCGGTGCTCGTTCCAGGACTGCTGTCCCCGCTGCCGGGCGACCGGGGTGTAGTACCAGCGCACCCGTCGGTCGACCTGCCCGGCCAGCTCCGCGAGGACCGCGTTGCCCGCGAGTTCCATCACCTTCGCATGGAAGCGGGCGTTCAGCGCGACGGCCCGGTCGACGTCGTCCTCGGCGACGGCGCGCTCCCCCTCCGCGCAGAGGTCCTCCAGGGCCGCGATGCCGGCGCTGCCCGCGTGCGCGGCGGCCAGCCGGGCGGCTTCCGCCTCCAGCAGCGTACGCACCGTCAGCAGCTGGTCGGCCTCCTCCTCCGTCGGCTCGTGCACGAACGCGCCCTGGGCGGGCCGCAGATCGACCCAACCCTCGGTGTTCAGCCGCTGGAGCGCCTCGCGCACCGGCTGCCGGGAGACCCCGAGGTGCCCGGCGAGTTCGCTCTCCACCAGATGCCGGCCGGGCTGGAGGGCGCGCGTGGTGATGAGTTCGAGCAGCGCCTCGTAGACGCGGTCGCGCAGCGGACCGGGCCGCTCCAGCCTGGGCACCGCTCCGTGCGGCAGTCCTCTCGACGACATCGCGGTCCCCTTCCAGGGCAACGGCAGCGCGGTGGCCGGGAGACCAGTATGGAGGGCCGACCCGGCCCGTAGGGGGCCCCGGGGCCCCCTACGGACACCTGACGATCTGGCCCGCGTACGAGAGATTTCCGCCGAAGCCGAAGAGGAGCACCCGGTCGCCCGTCGCGATCTCCCCGCGCTCCACGAGCTTGGACAGGGCGAGCGGGATGCTCGCCGCCGAGGTGTTGCCGGATTCGGCGACATCGCGGGCGACGACCGCGTTGACCGCGCCGAGCTTCTCGGCGAGCGGCTCGATGATGCGCAGGTTCGCCTGGTGCAGCACGACCGCCGCGAGGTCCTCGGGCGCCGTCCCGGCCCGTTCGCACACCTGACGGGCGATGGGCGGCAGCTGGGTGGTGGCCCACCGGTACACGCTCTGCCCCTCCTGCGCGAACCGCGGGGGCGTGCCCTCGATGCGCACCGCGTGTCCCATCCCGGGCACCGAGCCCCACACCACCGGCCCGATCCCGGACTCTGTCCCGGCGGGGCACGCCTCGACCACGGCGGCCCCGGCGCCGTCCCCGACCAGGACGCACGTCGATCGGTCGGTCCAGTCCGTCACGTCGGACATCTTGTCGGCGCCGATCACGAGCGCCCGGGTGGCCGCGCCCGCGCGCACGGTGTGGTCGGCGGTGGCGAGTGCGTGCGTGAAGCCCGCGCAGACGACGTTGACGTCCATCGCGGCCGGCTGCGGGATGCCGAGCCGCGCCGCGACACGGGCGGCCGTGTTGGGCGAGCGGTCGACGGCGGTGGAGGTGGCGACCAGCACCAGGTCGATGTCGCCCGGTGCCAGGCCCGCCGCCGCGAGGGCCTTGGCCGCGGCGTGCGCGGCCAGCTCGTCGACGGGCTCGTCGGGGCCGGCGATGTGGCGTGTGCGGATGCCCACCCGGGTCCTGATCCACTCGTCGCTGGTGTCGACCATGCTCGCCAGGTCCTCGTTGGTGAGCACCGTGGCGGGCTGGTAGTGGCCGACGGCGGCGATGCGTGAGCCGTGCATGGGTGGTTTCCCCTCGTTGCCGTGGGTAGCGGGATCCACCAGTCTGATCAGTGACTCACGGGTACGGCGGCAGGCGAAGCGACAGTAATGGTGCGTCCGTGTTGTCGGCTTCCCGCAGACCCTCGGACGCCCGAGTATCCGCGGTACCGCCGTGCTTCGCCGACCGGGTCGGAGTTCGACCGGCGCGCTGCGGGTACCTGGGACGAGTCGGCGCAGACGCGTGCGACCGACGTGTGCGCGTCTGCGGTGTTGGCTGCACCTATGACCTGCACGGTGCAGGACAATGACCGGGTGAGGGTCCACCTACAGAACCGGGGCTGATCAGGACATGGGACGAGTCACGGAACGACGCAAGGTGATCCGCATCCGGGACGGCGCCGTCTCCGCCCGCCCGGACACGCTCGTCGCGGAGGAGCCGCTGGAGATCCGGCTGAACGGCAAGCCGCTCGCGATCACGATGCGCACCCCGGGTGACGACTTCGCGCTCGCGGCCGGCTTCCTGGTCAGCGAGGGGGTGCTCGGCGCGGCCGGTGAGCTGCGGAACATCGTCTACTGCGCGGGGGCGACCGTGGACGGGTCGAACACGTACAACGTGGTGGACGTGCAGACCGCGCCGGGCGTGGCGATCCCGGACATCACCCTCGAGCGCAATGTGTACACGACCTCCTCGTGCGGTCTGTGCGGCAAGGCGAGCCTGGACGCGGTCCGTACGACGGCTCGCTGGCCCATCGCGGACAACCCCCCGGTCCGGGTGGATCCGGAGCTGCTCGCGAGCCTCCCCGACCGGCTGCGGGCCGCGCAGCGGGTCTTCGACCGGACCGGGGGGCTGCACGCTGCTGCCCTGTTCGCCGAGGACGGGGAGCTGCTCGACGTCCGGGAGGACGTCGGCCGGCACAACGCGGTCGACAAGCTGGTCGGCCGGGCCTTGCAGAACGGCGGCCTGCCGCTGTCCCGCGCGATCCTGCTGGTCTCCGGGCGGGCCTCCTTCGAGCTGGCGCAGAAGGCCGTGATGGCGGGCATTCCGGTGCTGGCCGCGGTCTCGGCGCCCTCGTCGCTGGCGGTCGACCTGGCCACGGAGACCGGTCTGACGCTGGTGGGCTTTCTGCGGGGCAGCTCCATGAACGTGTACGCGGGCGAGGACCGTATCGCCCTGCGGACCGCGGCCGGCCAGGGCTGACCGGCTCCCCGCGGCGCGGCGCGGGGCCCCGACCGGTGGGGAGCGCCCCCTGCGCCGCAGGGGCCCCGTCTCAGCCCTCCGCTCCCGGGCGCCCCGGGCGGATGCGGCGATCAGGGTGGGCGCCGGCCCGGCCGGTCATCCCGGTGTGAGGCGCACCTGCGAGGCCGTCACGACCGTTCCCAACCGCGGGAAGTCGAGCCGGACCGACGCCTCGTGCTCGGCGGCGGTGAACGCGGTCATGGCGTCCTCGACGAAGACGAGGGCATAGCCGAGGTCGGCGGCGGCGCGGGCGGTGGACTCGACGCCCAGGTTGGTGGCGATGCCACCGAACACCAGCGTGGTGATCCCGCGCTCCCTCAGGCGCTCGTCGAGGCGGGTGCCCTGGAAGCCGCCGACCGTCCCCTTCACCACCTCCAGGTCGCCGTCCCGGAGCAGCCCGGCCGCGAGGTGGCTGCCGGGCGGCTGTTCGGCGACCGAGGGGCGTTCGACGCGGAGGAGCACGACGGGCGCGCCGGCCGAGCGGAACGTGCGGGCCAACTCCTCCGCGGTGAACAGGACTTCGGTGCCCTTGCGGGGTTCCAGGGGCAGCGCGACGATGCGCTCCATCAGATCGACGAGCACGAGCGCGGTGCGCGTGGGATCGAGCGTGAGAGGTGCGGTCATGACGGAACGTTAGCCGCCATCAGCCCTCCGTGCCCGAAATCCGGATCAGCAGATCCATGAAGTGGTCGCGTTCGGCCGCCGAGAGCGGGGCGAGCAGGGCGTCGTTGGCCTCGCGGGCCGCCTTCTGGCAGCGCTCCAGCAGCCGTCGGCCCTCCCGGGTGAGCGAGACGGCGTTCTTGCGCCGGTCCTTCGGGTCCGGCGCGCGCACCAGGAGCCCCGCGGACTGGAGGTCGTTGAGGATGCCGACCAGGTCCTTCGGGTCGAGTCCGATGCCACGGCCGAGGTCGGCCTGAGCGACAGGGGCGAGGTCGCGGACGGCGGAGAGCACCACGTGGTGCCACATCTTCAGGCCTTCGGCGGCCAGCGCCTCGGCCACCAGGGCGCGGCCGCGTGCCGCGGCGCGGCCGAGGATCCAGCTCGGCAGGGAGCGGATCGCGGTCAGGGGTGCTTCGGCCATGACCGGAGCCTAACGAAAAGTCATTGGACCTCCCCACGAAATCCGATACCGTTGGGAGTCCCAACGACTTCTGGAGGTGCGATGCGTCGCGTCCGGTACGAGTCCGCCCGCGGCCCCCTGTTCGTCGAGGAGGTCCCCGTGCCCGAGGCCGGCCCCGGAGAACTCCTGGTGCGCTGCGAGGCCGTGGGAGTCACCCTGCCCGTCGTGCGCAAGGTCACCGAGGCCGCCGAGCCGATCCCGCTCGGCGGGGAGATCGCGGGCGAGGTGGTGTCGGTCGGCGGCGGCGTCACCCGCTTCCGGGCGGGCGACCGTGTGACGGGGCTGTGCTTCGGGCACGGGTACGCCGACTTCGCCGTGCTGCACGAGACCATGGCCTCCCCCGTGCCCGGCCACGCCACGGCCGTCGACGCCGTCGCACTGGTCCGCAGCGGTCTGGTCGCGCTCGGCGCGCTCGCCGCGGCCCGCCCGGAGCACGGCGAGTCGGCGCTGGTCACCGGGGCGGCCAGTGGCGTCGGCCACCTCGCGGTCCAGCTGGCCCGGACACGTGGCGCGTCCCGCGTCCTGGGCGCGGTGTCGGGGGCCGGCAAGGCGGAGTTCGTGCGGTCTCTCGGTGCCGACGACGTGGTCACATACGACGCCCCCGACTGGGGAAAGCCCGTCGACTACGCCCTGGACGCGGTCGGCGGCGCCCTGCTCACCCCGGCGCTGGCCGCCGTGGCCCCGGGCGGACGGCTCGTCACGTACAGCTCGGGCGGCGGCACACTTCAGGCGTACGACCTGCTGGTGGGCGCCAAGACCGTGACCGGCTTCCAGATGGCCCGGATCGCCCGCGGACGGCCGGAGCTGTACGAGCGGTGGCGACGGGAGCTGTGGCAGCTGTTCGCCGAGGGGGCGCTGAGACCCGTCGTGCACGCGGAGTTCCCGCTGGAGGAGGCGGCGAAGGCCCATGCGGTGATCGAGTCGCGCGCCAACCGCGGCAAGGTGGTGCTGCGGCCCTGACCCCGCCACGGCCGCTCCGCCCCTGCCGGGGAAGGTGTGCCCTGCACCCTTCTTGTGGGGTCGTTGGGGCCCCAAGTACCGTCTGGGACCGGCACGTTGGACGTGGGACGTCTTGTATGTCCTGCGCACATGAGACCCGACGCATGAAGGGCGGGCCGCACCATGGCGTCAAGCCTCCGTGCACGACTCGGATCGACCCTGACCGCCGTCCTCACCGCCGCCGCACTCCTCGTGCTGCCGAGCCCGGCGGGCGCGCAGCAAGCCGCAAGCGAGGCCGATTTCGAACAGCAGGTGCTCTTCAAGGCCTCCCAGGACCCCGGCTACTCCTGCTTCCGTATACCGGCCGTCGTAAGGACCGTGAACGGCACCCTGCTCGCCTTCGCCGAGGGCCGCGTGCTCAACTGCGGTGACGCGGCCGACATCGACATCGTGGTCAAGCGCTCCACCGACGGCGGCCGCACCTGGGGCCCGTTGCAGATCGTCAACGAGGGCTCCGGGGACACGCACGGCAACCCGGCCCCACTCGTGGACCGGGAGACGGGCCGCATCCTGCTCGCCGAGACATACAACACGGGCCGCACGGACAGCGCGAGCTGCTCGGTGCCCTGCGACCGCACCCCGCATCTTCAGGTCAGCGACGACGACGGGCTGACCTGGTCGCAGCCGCGGGACCTGAGTCCGCAGATCCTGCCCGCGGACTGGAACTCCTGGTACGCGACCGGGCCGGTGCACGGCATCCAGCTGACCCGCGGCCGGCACGCGGGCCGCCTGGTCTTCGGCGTCAACGCCGAGACATGGAACGGCAGCCGGGTCACCGCGAACCACGCCGCGCTGATGACCAGCGACGACGGCGGCGACCACTGGCGCGTCGGCGCCACCGACTCCTGGCCGATCGCGGACGACGGCACCTTCCGCCAGAAGCCGTCCGAACTCGCCCTCACCGAGCGCGGTGACGGCTCGGTCCTGGTCAGCGGGCGCGAGCAGGACGGCACCGACCTCGGCCACCGCACCCAGACGGTCAGCCGCGACGGCGGCGGCAGCTTCGCCGCCCCCTTCCGTGATCTGCCGGACCTCTACACGCCCCAGGTCCAGGGCTCGATGCTGCGCCTCGGCGACCGCATCCTGCTGGCCTGCCCCGGCGACCCGGACCGCCGCCGGACGATGATGATCCGCTCCTCCTACGACGGCGGACGCACCTGGGACAGCGTGGACCGCGGCACGGTGGTCACCACGGACTGGTCCGGCTACTCGGACCTGGTCCGTATCGACGGGGACACCGTGGGGCTGATGTACGAGGGCGGCGCGGTCGACGCGCGCGACGAGATCCGCTTCGCCCGCTTCACCGAGGACTGGCTGCGGCCGCGCCGCGGCCCCGACCCCCTCACACCCGACCTGGCCCCGCACGCCCGGCCGGCCGCCGTCCTCGGCGGCGCGCAGCAGACGGACGGGGTGTTCGGCGGAGCCCTGGCGTTCGACGGCGCCGACGACGCCGTACGCCTGCCGTATCAGCCCCGGCTCCCCCTCGGCAGCAAGGACTTCACCGCCTCGCTGTGGTTCAGGTACACCGCTGCGAGCGGCGAGCAGCCCCTGCTCTGGATGGGCGGGATCGGCACCTCGCAGCCGCAGGTCTGGCTGCGCGCGGAGCCCGCTTCGAACCGCGTCCAGGGCCTGATCACGGTCCGCGACGGCGCCTCGGCACCGCGGTCGGCGTATGTGCGCACCTCGGGCGCGTACAACGACGGCCGGTGGCACCATGTGGCGCTGCGCCGCGGCGGAGGGCAGCTCACGCTGTTCATCGACGGCACCGCGCTCGGCACGGCGGACGTGCCCGGTTCGGTGAGCCGCAACTCCCCCTTCGGCGTCCACATCGGCCAGCGGCTGGACGGCCGCGCCTTCTTCACCGGCGCGATCGACGACGTCAGGGTCTACGACCGGGCGCTCGGCGACGACGAGATCGCCGCGCTGCGCACCGGCACCCGCCTTCCCGCGCCTGACATGGTGGTGTGGCTGCCCATGGACCGGGTGGGCGGCAGCCACTAACGTCCCCGAAGTGCCCGACGACACCACGGCACGACGGCGGGCCGGGACCGGGCTCGGCCTGGTCCTGGCCCTGGTCTGCGCGGCCGTGCTGCTCACCGCCCTCCCGCACCACGACCGGGAGGGCGGCGTCTGCACACCGCGCACACCCCGGTCCTGGACTGCCGACACCGCGCTGGACACCGAGTTCACGCGGTACGGCGACAACCCCTCCCGCACCGACGACTGGACCGGCGGCGACGGCACCCATGCGGTACGCCTGCCGGACGGGCGGGTGCTGTGGCTGTTCTCGGACACCTATCTCGGGCAGGTGCACGGCCCGCCCAACCCGTTCGGCGAGCCGTACGCCTGGCGGGACGCCTCGGCGCCGCTGGTGCGCAACTCGGCGGTCGTGATGTCCCGCGCGGGCCGGCTGGAGAGGACGCTGCCCGCGCCGCTGTTCCCCGATCCGGCGCCCGGCCGGTGGCGCTGGCCGGTTGCGGCCCAGGTCGAGCCTCGCTCCCCCGGCTCCTTTGAGCAGGTCGTCCGCGTGCTGCTGTGGACCCGTACGGCCGGCGCGTATCCGTGGATCTACGGGGTTCCCGCCGCGACGGAGGTCGCCACGCTCTCCCTGCCGGACCTGCGTGTCGAGAGCGTCGTGCGCATCCTCGACCAGCAACAGGTCCCCGACCCGTCCCGGCGGGTGCTGTTCGGCACGACGACGGCGGTCGACGGGACGTGGACCTACGTCTTCGGCGGCGACGACGCCCGGGCCGCCTCGCGCCCCGCCTCCCGGGCGTACCTGGCCCGGGTCGAACGCGGCCGGCTCGCCGAGGCCACGGCCTGGCAGTACTGGAACGGCTCGGCCTGGACGTCCCGGCCCCGCCTCGGGGCCGTCCTCGGCGACGGGCGCAGTACGGGCGTGGCCAGCGCGTTCACGGTGGTCCGTGACGAGGGGACGTATGTGTTGCTCACCATGGCCGCCGGCGCCAGGGGGCTGACCACGGTCACCTCCTACTGGGCGTGCGCACCCACCGGCCCCTGGCACGGGCCGGGGAAGGGACTGCGCGCGCCTCTGCCCCCGGGCGAGGTCGCCGCCTACAACCCGCAGGCGCACCCGGAGGTGAGCGGCGGCGACGGGCTGGTGCTCAGCTACGACGTCAACTGGCTGGATGCGACGGGAGTCGCGGCACAGGCGAACCTCAGCCGGAACGTCTCCCTGTACCGGCCGCGGTTCGCGGTGCTGCGGCTGTCCCGGGGCTGACCGCCGGGCGCTCCGGGTCGTGCGCACGGCGTTTGGCGATCACCGCGCAGACCATGAGCTGCATCTGGTGGAAGAGCATCAGCGGGAGCACGGCCAGTGAGGCCTGCGCGCCGAAGAGCACGCTCGCCATGGGCAGTCCGGAGGCGAGGGACTTCTTGGACCCGGCGAACTGGATCGCGATCCGGTCCTCCCGGCCGAAGCCCAACGCCCGGCCGCCGTACCAGGTCAGGGCCAGCATCACGGCGAGCAGGGCCGCCTCGACCACGAGGAGGCCGCCCAGCCGCAGCGGGCTCGCCTGGTGCCAGATGCCCTGGACCATGCCCTCGCTGAAGGCGGTGTAGACGACCAGCAGGATCGAGCCGCGGTCGACGAGCCCGAGCGCCTTCTTGTGCCGGGTGACGAAGCCCCCGATCCAGGGCCGCAGCAGCTGGCCCGCGAGGAACGGCGCCAGCAGCTGCAGTGCGATCTTGACGAGCGAGTCCGCGGAGAACCCGCCGCCGCTGTTGCCGAGCAGCGCCGCCGCGAGCAGCGGGGTGACGACGATGCCGGCGAGAGAGGAGAAGGAGCCCGCGCAGATGGCCGCGGGCACATTGCCGCGCGCGATCGAGGTGAACGCGATCGACGACTGGATGGTCGACGGGACGAGCGTGAGGAAGAGCAGGCCGGTGTAGAGGTGGGGCGTCAGCAGCGCCGGCACCAGGCCGCGCGCGGCGAGGCCGAGCACCGGGAAGAGCACGAATGTGCAGGCCAGCACGGTGACATGGAGCCGCCAGTGCTTCAGGCCCGCCAGTGCTTCGCGGGTGGAGAGCCGGGCTCCGTAGAGGAAGAAGAGGAAGGCGATGGCGGCCGTGGAGGCTCCGGAGACGACGCCCGCGGCCGTGCCCCGCGCCGGGACGAGGGCCGCCAGCCCCACCGTCCCCAGCAACAGGAGGATGTAGGGGTCGACGGGCATCCGATGCGGCCATCGCAGGCGTTTCACTGTGCTCCATTGCGTCGCTGTTCGTCCGGTCCGGACACGGTCGTGCCCTCCCCATCGTCCTGCGGCCGCGAGCGATCGGGAAGCCCATATACCGCTCTGACTGTCATCGCGTTTCGCGATAGCCTCGGAGGCGTGTACGACCCCGCCCAGCTGCGTACGTTTCTGGCGGTGGCCCAGACGCTGAGCTTCACACAGGCCGCCCGGCGGCTCGGGCTGCGCCAGTCCACGGTGAGCCAGCATGTGCGGCGCCTGGAGGCCGCGACCGGGCGCCCGCTGTTCGCCCGGGACACGCACTCCGTGCAGCTGACGGAGGACGGGGAGGCGATGCTCGGCTTCGCGCGGCGGATCCTCGAGGTGCACGAGCAGGCCACGGCGTTCTTCACCGGCACCCGGCTGCGCGGCCGGCTGCGGTTCGGTGCCTCGGAGGACTTCGTGCTGACCCGGCTGCCGGAGATCCTGGAGCGCTTTCGGTACGACCATCCCGAGGTGGACCTGGAGCTGACGGTCGAGCTGTCGGGCACGCTGCACGAGCAGCTCGCGGCGGGCAGGCTCGATCTGGTGCTGGCCAAGCGGCGCCCCCAGGACCCGCGCGGCCAGCTGGTCTGGCACGACAGGCTGGTGTGGATCGGTGCGGAGCGGCTGCGTCTGGACCCCGACCGCCCCGTGCCGCTGATCGTCTATCCGCCGCCGGGCATCACCCGCGCGCGTGCCCTCCAGTCGCTGGAAAGGGAGGGCCGCGCCTGGCGCATCGCATGTACGAGCGGCAGCCTCAACGGCCTGATCGCGGCGGCCCGGGCCGGCCTCGGTGTGATGGCGCACTCCCGGGGACTGGTCCCGCCGGGCCTGGTGCGCGTTCCGGAGCGGGCCGGGCTGCCGGAGCTGGGAGAGATCGACTTCGTGCTGGTCCAGGGCGAGCGCCCGGGACCGGCACAGGACACGGCCCGGGCGCTGGCGGCGGCGATCCTGGCGGGCGGGGACCGGCTGCACCGCCGGTAGTTGGCCGGTGGTCACCGCGCCGGGGCCCGCGGACCCGGGTCAGCGCCACCAGCTACTGGCCAGTAGAATGTGCGGCGCGGTAAGCACGTCGTACAGATTCCGTGCAGATCGCAGGCCCGGAACCTACCGCGCCGTAGCAAATTCTGTCCGCCACCTCCCGCTATGTGCGCATTTCACCCGGCTGACCTGTGCGTTTTGCCACAGGCCCGCGGGTTTCCGAGCCCCTCCCGCCCCGTCGTGCGGTGGGGTAGCTTTCACGGCGCTGTGCGGAGCGCCACAAGGAGCGGGGATTGCGCGAATTCACCAACCCTCCGTTGGCGTCGGCGCCGCCGGTGGGCGGTCTGGCCGATGTCGTCTTCGAGTATGCCCAGGAAGACCCGCTCCGTATCGCCCTCGGCCGCAAGGACGACGAGGGCCGCTGGCAAGATGTGACCGCCGCCGAGTTCCGCGACGAGGTCCTCGCACTCGCGAAGGGGATGCTGGCCCAGGGGGTCCGGTTCGGGGACCGGGTCGCGATCATGTGCCGTACGCGCTACGAGTGGACGCTGTTCGACTTCGCGGTGTGGTCCATCGGCGCGGAGGTGGTGCCGATCTATCCCACCTCGTCGGCCGAGCAGGTGTTCTGGATGCTGCACGACGCACAGGTGTCGGCCGCGATGGTGGAGCACGAGGACCACGCGATGACCATCGCGACGGTCATCGACCGGCTTCCGCATCTGCACCGGCTGTGGCAGCTGGACGTCGGCGCCCTCCAGGAGCTCTACGACGCCGGCGCGCACCTGGAGGACGAGGTGGTACACCGGCACCGGCAGGCGGTGACCCCCGAGACGACGGCGACCGTCATCTACACGTCCGGCACCACCGGCCGCCCCAAGGGCTGTGTGATCTCGCACGGCAACTTCATGTTCGAGGCCGACACGGTCGTCGCGTGCTGGGAACCGGTCTTCCACTCCAGGAAGGGCGACGAGGCGGCCACCCTGCTGTTTCTTCCGCTTGCGCATGTGTTCGGGCGGATGGTGCAGGTCGCGGCCTTCCGCGGCAGGGTGAAGTTCGGCCATCAGCCGCAGCTGAACGCGGCGGCGCTGCTGCCCGATCTGGCCGCGTTCAAGCCGACGTTCTTCCTGGCCGTGCCGTACATCTTCGAGAAGGTCTTCAACGCGGCCCGCCGCAAGGCCGAGACCGAGGGCCGCTCGGGCCCCTTCGAGAAGGCGGTCGAGGTCGCCGTCAAGTACGCGGACGCGATCGAGGCGAAGGCGTGGGGCGTCGGCCCCGGCCCCTCGGCGAGCCTGCGCATGCAGCACCAGTTCTTCGACAAGGTCGTGTACACGAAGATCCGTGCCGCGATGGGCGGCCGGGTACGGCACGCGATGTCCGGCGGCTCGGCGATGGACCGCCGGCTCGGGCTGTTCTTCGCGGGTGCCGGCGTACAGATCTACGAGGGCTACGGGCTCACGGAGACGACGGCGGCCGCGACCGCGAACCCGCCCGGGCGCACCCGGTACGGCACGGTGGGACAGGCCATCCCCGGCACCACCGTGCACATCGCGGACGACGGCGAGATCTGGCTGCACGGCGGCCATGTGTTCCAGGGCTACCTCAACAACCAGAAGGCCACGGACGCGACCCTGCACGACGGCTGGCTCGCCACCGGCGACCTGGGCTCGCTCGACGAGGACGGCTATCTCACCATCACCGGGCGCAAGAAGGAGATCCTGGTGACCTCCGGCGGCAAGAGCGTCTCGCCCGGTCCGCTGGAGGAGCGGGTACGGGACCATCCGCTGGTCGCGCAGTGCATCGTCGTGGGCAACGACCGGCCCTATGTCGCCGCTCTCGTCACCCTCGACGCGGAGGCTGTGGAGCACTGGCTCCAGATGCGCGGCAAACCGCGGCTCACCCCGGCCGAGCTGGTACGCGACCCCGATCTGGAGACCGAGGTGCGGCGGGCGGTGGTCGCCGCGAACACGCTGGTCTCGCAGGCCGAGTCGATCCGCACCTTCCGCATCCTCGCGCACCAGTTCACCGAGGAGCACGGGCTGCTGACCCCGTCGCTGAAACTGAAGCGCAAGGCGATCGAGAAGGCGTACGCGAGCGAGGTGGAGGCGCTGTACGAGGCCTGAGCGGGCCACCGCGACCCCTCGACGCGCCCCCCTTTGGTTTAATATTCAATTAACCGCATGGGGCATGAGGAGGTCGCACCATGCCGGAACTGGGAATCGCCGACACGGTGGGCATCCGTCTCGACGAGTTCGAGGCCGGACGGGGTCACGTCGAGGACGCACAGATCGGTGACGATCCGGTCCACGCACGCCCGTCCCGTCAGCGGCAGCGTGCACTCCTGAACGAAACGCGCGCGGACCCACGTGCCGGGCGATTCACTGGGCGGTTCGCTGGGCGGTTCGCCGGGGGGTGACTCGCCGCGCGTGTCCGAGGACGCCGGATACGTGTCCGGCCGATCCGCGGGTCCCCTCGGAATTCCCTGGCGAAATCACCCGTCAGGAATGCAGGCGTCCGCGTGATCGTTGACGATGGCAGTACCACCCCCCGACGACTTGAAGGATCGAGAGCTCGTGAGCAGCAAGGTCCCCCCGATCATCCTGAACAACGGCGTCGAGATGCCCCAGCTGGGCTTCGGCGTCTGGCAGGTACCGGACGACGAGGCGGAGACCGCCGTGGCCACCGCACTGGAGGCCGGCTACCGCAGCATCGACACCGCGGCGATCTACGGCAACGAGGAGGGCGTCGGCAAGGCGGTCGCCGCCTCCGGCATTCCGCGCCAGGACCTCTTCGTCACCACCAAGCTCTGGAACAGCGATCACGGGTACGACGCCACGCTGCGCGCCTTCGACACCTCGCTGGAGAAGCTCGGCCTGGAATACGTCGACCTGTACCTCATCCACTGGCCGCTGCCGTCCCGCGGCCTGTTCGTCGAGACGTACAAGGCCTTCGAGAAGATCTACGCGGACGGCCGCGCCAGGGCGATCGGTGTCTCCAACTTCCTTCCGGAGCACCTTCGGACGCTGCTCGCCGCGACGTCCGTCATCCCGGCGGTCAACCAGATCGAGCTGCACCCGCACCTGCAGCAGCACGCGGCGCGCGACTACCACGCGGAGCAGGGCATCGCCACCGAGGCCTGGTCGCCGCTCGGCCAGGGCAGGGGCCTCCTGGAGGTCCCCGCGATCGTGGCCATCGCCCAGAAACACAACCGGACTCCGGCCCAGGTCGTGCTGCGCTGGCACCTCCAGCTCGGCAACATCGTGATCCCGAAGTCCGTGACCCCGTCCCGGATCAGGGAGAACATCGAGGTCTTCGACTTCTCGCTGGACACCGAGGACATGGCGGCGATCAGCGCGCTGAACGAGGACCGGCGCCTGGGCCCGGACCCGGCGAAGTTCGACATGACCTGACGGACGACTGGGCGGCACGCCCCGGACCGCTTCCCGGCGGCTCCGGGGCGTGCCGCTGTCCATGGGGAGGCAGGCCGCGGACCGGCGTTGACCCGAACCCAACTCGAGCCCGCCGTGGGAGCCTTGGGAGTTGACGCGGCCATGAGGAAGGGGCACCTTGTACGGCACCCGGTAAGGAAACTTTCCTAACAGAAGGGTCCCCCACAGTGCGCACTCGAACACTGACCCTCTCCGCGGCCGCCGGCGCCGCACTCCTCGCCGCCGCGGTGCTCCCCGCCCACGCCTCGGGGGCAGCCACCCCCAAGTCGGCCCGGGAAGGCTCGGTCAGCGCCGCCGACCTGCTCGCCAAGGTGACGTCCTGTTCGCAGATATCGAACGGGAAGTACAAGACGGACGACGAGACCTCGGCCACCGTCCCCGTGTGCGGAAAGAACGGCGCGGTGTTCTGGAAGGCCGACATGGACGTCGACTGCGACGGCCAGGTCACCGGCAAGTGCAACGGCGACACCGACCCCTGGTTCCAGGACGACACCGCGTTCCACCAGTCCGACGGCAGGCCCCTGCGTGCCGACTCCCTCCCGTACGTCGTCGTGCCGAGCGCGAGCGGCATCTGGAAGTACTCCAGCTCCGGTATCAAGGGCGGCGGCGTGGTCGCCGTGATCTACAACAAGAAGGTCGAGTACGCGGTCGTCGGCGACACCGGACCCACGAAGATCATCGGCGAGGCCTCGTACGCGAGCGCCAAGGCACTCGGCATCGACCCCGACCCGGCGACCGGCGGCGCCGATTCGGGCGTGACGTACATCCTGTTCAAGAACTCCCAGGTGTCGCCGATCGAGAGTCACGGCGCGGCGGTCTCCCTCGGCGAGTCGCTGGCGAAGCAGTTCCTGCGCAACAACTGATCCGGCGGCCGGGCCGCGCCCGGTACCGCGTCGCCGGCGGTACCGGACGCGGCCCGCCTCAGACGGGTCGCACCGCCGTGTACACCGTGTGCGCCTTGAGCACGAAGACATCCGTCCGGCGGTGCACGCTCGCCTCGTCCTCGGGGTCGAGGAGGCGGTCGAGGGTGGCACGGTCGTCGGCGTCCAGGCCGTCGGCGAGGGCCTCGCGCAGCCGGGTCAGGGTGGCGGCGACATACGTCCGGGCCCGGTCCTCGACCGGCGCGGGCAGGTCGAGGAGGAAGCTGCGCGTGCCGGTGTGCTTCAGACCGGCGGCGGTCAGCAGGGCCGGCCAGTCCTCGGCCTCGGCGACGGCGCCGGGCAGTTCGGCCCGCATCCGCGCGAACCACTCCGCCTCGACCGCGTCGAGCCGCGCCTGGAACCCCGGACGGCCGAAGCCGATGTCCCTCGGCAGGAACCGCGCGGGCAGACCGCCCTCCAGCAGCGCCAGGGTGCCACCGGGCGCGAGCCGCTCGGCGAACGCGGCGAGCGCGGCCCGCTGGCCGCCCAGGTGGTGCAGGCTGTTGGCGGCCCAGAGCAGATCGGCGGGGTAGTCCAACTCGGCCAGCACGTCGGGTAGTTCACCGGTGATCGTGCCGAAGCGGTCGGCGAGGCCCAGGCGGGCGGCCCGGGCGCGGGCCCGTTCCAGCAGGGGCCCGGAACCGTCCACCGCGACCACCCGCGCGCCGGGGTACGCCTCGGCGAAGAGACCGGAGACGACGCCGGGTCCGCTGCCCGCGTCGACGATAAGGCCGGGCTCGGGCGTCTCCTGCGCCAGCCACGCCATGACCCTCTTGTACAACGGAGCGAACAGCTCCGCCTGCGACTCCAGCATCAGGGCCATCGCGGCCCAGTCGATGGCGGTGTCGCCGGAGCGGCCGTGGCGGCCGGAGTGGCCGTGGTGCTCGTGCCCCATGGTGGTCAGCCTTTCTTCTCGGTGCCGCCAGCCTGCGCCGAGGTGCCATGCGAAGGCCACCTGTGTTGCGGGAGCGGCAAAAACCGGGTGCGGCGGGGAGGGCGGGCCGCGACCATGGGCCCATGGGCGACGAGATGGTGGAGCGTTTTCTCGAGGACGGGTTCGTGAAGGTCGAGGGCGCCTTTCCGCCACGGGTCGCCGAGGACTGCGCGCGGCTGCTGTGGCGGGAGACGGGCTATGACCCGGACGACCCCGGCACCTGGAAGGACCCCGTGTACCGGGTGGGCGGCATGGCACAGGGCCCCTTCGCCGCCGCGGCCAACTCCCCCGCCCTGCACCGGGCCTCCGACCTGCTGGTGGGAGAGCGCCGCTGGGAGCCCCGCTACTCGCTCGGCACCTTTCCGCTGCGCTTCCCGCACGAGGAGGAGCCGGACGACGCCGGCTGGCACGTCGAGGGCAGCTATCTGCCGGAGGGCGCCGCCCTGTGGCACGCCAATCTCCGGTCCAGGGAGCGTGCTCTTCTGATGCTGTTCCTGTTCACGGAGGTCACCGAGGACGACGCCCCGACCCGCATCCGCGCCGGCTCGCATCTCGACGTACCCCCGGTCCTGGCACCGTACGGCGAAGAGGGCGCCTCCTTCCTGGAGCTGGGCCCACGGGTGGACGCGGCCTCCGCGCGCCGGCCGCTCGCGTATGCCACCGGCCGCCCAGGAGACGTCTACCTGTGCCACCCGTTCCTGGTCCACGCCGCCCAGCCCCACCACGGCACCCGGCCCCGGTTCATGGCGCAGCCGCCCCTGTATCCGGCGGTGCCCTGTGAGCTGGAGCGGGCGGACGGGAACTACTCTGCGGTGGAGCTCGCGATCCGCCGGGGCCTGGGCCGGAAGGGCTGAGCCCGGCGCATCACCCCCGGAGGCGGTCCGCGTCGTGGCCGTCGGCTCCAGGTGGACCATCTCGGCGTGACCTCATCCGTACGGGCGTCAGCGCCACGGACGCCGGCGGCCGATCACCGCCATTCGGCCGGACGGCACCGACGGCGCTCCCGCGACCGAGGCGGATCCCCGGGTCAGGGCCCGGGTTTGCGGAACGCCCTGAGGGAGAACATCGGATCGGGGCGCGGCAGGTCCTGATCCGGCAGCTCGGCGAGACGCCCGGCGATCCGCTCGGGGAGCGGATCGCCGGGCGTCAGCGTGGCGAACCAGCCGCGCCTGAGATCCGCCAGCGTGCTGCGGGGACTGCGGCCCTGGCCGACGCCGGGGAAGCCGGCCGCTCCGGCCGGTACCAGACCGCAGGCGGCGGCGTGCGCGGCGACGGCCTGCGCGGCGTCGACGGCCGGCCGGCGCGGGCGCGGGGCGAGCACGGCGTCGATGTCACTGCCGACGTCGTGGGCGGCGGCCTTGTCGACGGTGGTGACATACACCCCGCCCGGCCTCAGCACCCGGGCGCACTCGGCAAGCACGGCCCGTACGTCCTCGGGCCGCCCGACGAGATGCAGCAGCCAGATGCCGGTGACCGCGTCGAACGTCCCGTCGGCGAACGGCAGTCGGCGGCTGTCGGCGAGGACGACGGCACGGGGCAGCCGGGCGTCGGCCCGGCGCGCCATCCCGTACGAAAGGTCCACCCCCGTGACCCGCAGCCCGGGTCTTCCGGCCGCGAGCCGCCGGGTCACGATGCCCGTGCCGCAGCCCACGTCCAGCAGCCGGTGCGCGTCCTCGGGTATGAGCCCGAGCACGGCGTCGGCCGCGGCCGCGGCTCGCGGCTCGCCACCGCGCGAGACGTCGTACGCCTCGGCCTCCTGGTCGTAGTCCAGCACGCGTCGTTCCCCCGTTCAGTGCGCGCCGTGCCCGGGCGCCAGATCCTCGATCCGGTGGGCGAGCTCGAGGTCCAGCTCGGTGACCGCGCCGCCCACGCTGTGCGTGTTCACGGTGACCGAGACGGTGTTGTAGCCGAGGGTGAGGTCGGAGTGGTGGTCGAGCTCCTCCTGCACCTGGGCGATGTGCACGACCATCGCGGTCGCCGCGAAGTGCGAGCCGAGCCGGTAGGAGCGGGCGATCCGGTCGCCCTCCAGCGACCAGCCGGGCAGCTCCGCCAGCCGGTCCTCGATCTCCTTCTGCGACAGCGGTTCGACGGGCATGGCCTGGCTCCTTCCGTACGGCGCGGGGTTCGCCCCACCCTGTCACATCCCCTTCGTGGGGCTCCGTACGCGCGGCCGGGCCTTCGGACCGTCAGCTTCGTGCACACGCCGCGGCGAGGTCGTCCGCCAAGACGGTGATCTCGGCCCGGCCTTCGACGCGTTCCAGCCACTCGTGCGGCAGTCCGTGGTCGCCGTGATGGGCACCGAGGAGGTTGCCGCAGATGGCGCCGGTGGAGTCGCTGTCACCGGAGTGGTTGACGGACAGCAGCAGCGCGCGCCGGACATCGGGCTCGACCAGCGCGCAGTACACGGCGATGGCCAGGGCCTGCTCGCCGACCCAGCCCCCGCCGAGGGTTTCCACCTTCTCCGCGGTGGGCGAGCCCTCGGCGGCCAGGTCGAGGGCTTCCCGCAGGGCGTCCGTGGTCTCCTCGTGCCCCGGATACCGGGCGAGCAGGCGCACGGCGCGCAGCACCGCCCCCTCCAGGGAGTCGCCCTCGACGAGGTGGGCGACGATCGCGGCGAAGGCGCCCGCGGAGTAGTAGCCGGTGGGGTGGCCGTGGGTGGTCTGGGCACTTCGGGCAGCCATGGCGAACGCGGTGCCGGCCGGCACGCGCGTGAGCCCGAAGGGCGCCGAGCGCATGACCGCGCCGCAGCCCTTGGAGTCGGAGTTCACCGGGCCGGGGCGGCCGAGTTCGGCCCCCGGGTCGGGGGCGAAGTCCTGGGCGAGGCCGGACAGGCAGGCGTTGCCGGGCGCGCGGCGCGCGTACAGCCACGGCTGGGCGGCGAGGCCCTCGGCCCCCTCGGGCGGGCCGGGCAGCCGCTGGGTGTCGAACCAGCGGCCGTACGCCTCACGCACCAGCCGGGACCAGCCGCCGCCGATTCCCTTGTGCCGCTCGCGCTCGTGCGCCTGCCGCAGCCCCTCCACGGTGAACAGGGTCATCTGGGTGTCGTCGGTGACCCGGCCGGCCACTCCCCCTCCGTCCGGCACGAGCCCGGTGACGCCCCGCGCGCCGTGCAGGGCCCGGATGCGGTCCAGGGAGACGAACTCGACGGGATACCCGAGGGCGTCACCGACGGCGCCCCCGAGCAGGGCCCCGCGCACCCGGGCCCGGTAGATCGCCGTGGCCTGCCAGGACGGGTTCAGCCGGTCGTACATGCACCACTCCTCGACTACGGTCGTCGGTATGACCATTGTCGCGTCCGGCGCCGCCGCCTCCCCACCTGCCCCCTCCGACCCGGGCATCGGGCCGCTGCTGCGGGGCTGGCGGGAGAAAAGGCGGGTCAGTCAGCTGGAGTTGGCGCTGCGCGCCGGCTCTTCGGCACGGCACATCAGCTTCATCGAGACGGGACGGTCCCGGCCGAGCGAGGAGATGGTGCTGCGGCTCGCCGAGCACCTCGAGGTCCCGGTACGCGAGCGCAACGCGTTGCTGCTGGCGGCGGGTTACGCCCCCCACTTCCCGGAGACGCCCCTGGACGACCCCTCGATGGATGCGCTGCGCGCGGGCGTGGAGCGGCTGCTCCAGGGCTACGAGCCCTATCCGGCTCTGGTGGTGGACGCGCGGTACGACGTGGTGGCGGTGAACCGGGGCATCGCGCTGCTGCTGGAGGGCGTCCCGGACCGGCTGCTCGTCCCTCCCCTGAACGCGATGCGGCTCACGCTGCACCCCGAGGGCCTGGCGCCGCGCATCGTCAACCTCCGTGAGTGGCGGGGCCACTTGCTGGCGCAGATGGAGCGTCAGATCGCGCTTCAGCGCTCGTCGGCCCTGCACGCGCTGTACCAGGAGGTGACGGCGTATCCGGTACCGGACCGGACCGGGACCGAACCCCGGCCCGAACCGGACGAGCCCGCACCGCACTTCGCGCTGCCGATGCGGATCGAGCACGACGGCAGGGTGCTGTCCTTCGTCTCGTCCATCTCCACTTTCAACACCCCCATGGACGTGACGGTGGCGGAACTGGCCATCGAGACGTTTCTGCCCGCCGACCCGGCGACGGTCAAATACCTTCAGTCGACCGGTACCTGACGGGCCGAGGGTCTGCGGCACGTCGGACCCCATGAGACTTCTCCACGAACATGCCACACTTCTCCCGTACTTCGGCGCGAGGGGAGGCGTGGCAGTGAGTGAGCGACGTGCTGCGCCCACCGTGGGACAGGTGGTGCTCGGGCGGCGGCTCCAGGAGCTGCGGGAGTCCGCCGGGCTGAAGCGCGAGGAGGCGGCGCAGGTGCTGCGGGTCGCTCCGGCGACCGTGCGGCGCATGGAGACCGCCGATGTGGCGTTGAAGATCCCGTACGTGCAGATGCTGCTCGAGAGGTACGGCGTGCCCGACGAGGAGATCGCCGCCTTCGTCCGGCTCGCCGAGGAGGCCAACCGGCCCGGCTGGTGGCAGCGATACCACGATGTGCTGCCCGACTGGTTCAGTCTGCATGTCAGCCTGGAGGGCGCCGCACGCCTCATCCGGTCGTACGAGCCGCACTTCGTGCCCGGGCTGCTCCAGACCGAGGACTATGCCCGCGCCGTGCTGGAGGCGGGAACCGTCGGACAGGCCCGTCCCCAGGACGTCGAACGGCATGTGGCGTTGCGCCTGGCCCGGCAGAGGCTGCTCACCCGCGAGGACGCGCCGCACCTCTGGGTGATCATGGATGAGACGGTGCTGCGGCGGCCGGTCAGCAGCCGTTCCCAGGTGATGCGCGACCAGCTCGACCGGCTCCTGGAGGCCGGCGAGAACCCCGGGATCACTCTCCAGGTGGCCGAATTCGACTCAGGGCCGCATCCGGGGACGTACACCCCGTTCGTGCTGTTCCGTTTCCAGGAGCCGGAGCTGCCCGACATGGTCTACAGCGAGTATCTGACCGGCGCCCTCTACCTCGACTCGCGCGCCGAGGTGGCCATGCATCTGGAGGTCCTGGACCACATGTCCGCGAAGGCGGCCTCCGTCCAGCGCACGAGGACGATTCTGCGCGAGTACCGCGACACCCACTACTGACCCGGCGAATGCCGGGGAGACACACCGAGCACGAAGTCCACCCCCCATCAGGAGCATCAGCATGACGACCGGACACGAGGCGGCGCCCGCCCGCATCGACACCAGCAGGCCGCATCCCGCCCGGGTGTACGACTGGTGGCTGGGCGGCAAGGACAACTACCCGGTGGACGAGGAGCTGGGCCGGAAGATCCTCGCCGTGGACCCGACCGTGCGGCGCGGGGCGCGCGCCAACCGCCGGTTCATGCACCGGGCGACCCGGACGCTGGCCGAGGCGGGGGTGCGCCAGTTCCTCGACATCGGCACCGGCATCCCCACCGAGCCCAACCTCCACCAGATCGCCCAGGAGGTGGCTCCCGAGGCACGGGTGGTGTACGCCGACAACGACCCGATCGTGCTGCGGCACGCGCAGGCGCTGCTGCGCGGCACCGCCGAGGGCGTCACGGACTACGTCCACGCGGACGTCCGCGACCCGGACGCGATTCTCACCCTGGCCGCGCGGTCCCTGGACCTCGGGAAGCCGGTCGCGCTGTCGCTGGTGGCGCTCACGCACTACCTCGACGACGAGGCCGATGACGTCCATGGGCTGCTGAAGCGCTACCTCAAGGCCCTGGCGCCCGGCAGTCACCTGGTCCTGTCGCAGGTCACGCCGGATCTGAACGCCGAGGCCGTCGAGAAGGCCGCGGGTCTGTTCCGGCAGAGCGGCACGCCCCTCTTCCCGCGCACGCTCACCGAGTTCTCGGCGTTCTTCGACGGTCTGGAGCTGCTGGGGCCGGGGGTGATCCCCGTCAGCGGATGGCGGCCGGAGCCGGAGGACGTCGCAGCCCAGGCGGAGGGCATCGTGCCGGTCTACGCGGGAGTCGCGCGCAAGCCCTGAACCGGCGGCATCCTTCCGGCGTCAGGCAGCACCGCCCTGGCCGCCGCCCTTGTGCGCGCCGCTCTCGGCGTTCGTGTCGTTCTCGTCGACGATCTCGGCGTCCACCACGCCCTCCTCGTCCCGAGGCGACGCATGCTCCTCGGCGCCCTGTCCCGGCGTCTGCTGTGCTTGGGCGTACATGGCCTGACCCATCCGCTGGCTGACGGCGGCCAGCCTCTCGGCCCCGGCCCGCAGGGCCGTCGTGTCGGCCTCGCCCTCCAGCAACTCCTTCAGCTCGGTGAGCGCGGCCGTCACCTCGCCCTTGGTGTCCGCCGGAACGTGCTCCTCGTTGTCCCGCAGGAACTTCTCTGTCTGGTAGACGAGTTGCTCCGCATGGTTGCGCGTCTCGGCGGTCTCCCGGCGCCTGCGGTCCTCCTCGGCGTACTGCTCCGCGTCCCGCATCATCCGGTCGATCTCGTCCTTCGGGAGCGCGGAGCCGCCGGTGACCGTCATCTTCTGTTCCCGGCCGGTCGCCAGGTCCTTGGCGAAGACGTGCATGATCCCGTTGGCGTCGATGTCGAAGGCCACCTCGATCTGCGGCACCCCGCGCGGCGCGGGCGGCAGCCCGGTCAGATCGAAGACGCCGAGCTTCTTGTTGTACGCGGCGATCTCGCGCTCGCCCTGGTAGACCTGGATCCCGACGGAGGGCTGATTGTCCTCGGCGGTCGTGAAGATCTCGGAACGCCGGGTCGGAATGGTCGTGTTGCGCTCGATCAGCTTGGTCATGATGCCGCCCTTGGTCTCGATGCCGAGGGACAGCGGGGTGACGTCGAGCAGCAGGACGTCCTTGACGTCGCCGCGGATGACGCCGGCCTGGAGCGCCGCACCGACCGCCACGACCTCGTCCGGGTTGACGCCCTTGTGCGGGTCCTTGCCGGTGAGTTCCCTGACCAGGTCGGTGACGGCCGGCATACGGGTCGAGCCGCCGACGAGGATGACGTGGTCGATCGCCGAGAGCTTCACGCCCGCGTCCTTGACCGCCTGGTGGAAGGGGGTACGGCAGCGGTCCAGCAGATCGGCGGTGAGTTCCTGGAACTGGGCGCGTGTCAGCCGTTCCTCCAGGTGCAGCGGGCCCTGGGAAGAGGCCGTGACGTAGGGCAGGTTGACGGTGGTCTCGGTGGAGCTCGACAGCTCGATCTTGGCCTTCTCGGCGGCCTCGCGCAGCCGTTGCAGCGCCATCTTGTCGGCCGCCAAATCGATGCCGTTCTGCCCCCGGAACCGCTGGACGAGGTGGTCCACGATCCGCTGGTCCCAGTCGTCCCCGCCGAGGTGGGTGTCGCCGTTGGTGGCCTTGACCTCGATGACACCGTCACCGATCTCCAGCAGGGAGACATCGAAGGTACCGCCGCCGAGATCGAAGACGAGGACGGTCTGCTCCTCGCCGCGGTCGAGTCCGTATGCGAGGGCCGCGGCCGTCGGCTCGTTGATGATCCGCAGGACCTTCAGTCCCGCGATCTCCCCGGCCTCCTTGGTGGCCTGCCGCTGGGAGTCGTCGAAGTAGGCGGGCACGGTGATCACGGCGTCGCTGACGTCCTCGCCCAGATACGCCTCGGCGTCGCGCTTCAGTTTCTGAAGGACACGGGCCGACAACTCCTGCGCCCGCAGGCGGGTGCCGTCGACTGACCCCTGCTCCGGGAACCGCCAGTCCGCCTCGCCCATGTGCCGCTTGACCGAGCGCGCTGTGCGCTCCACGTTCGTCACCGCCTGCCGTTTGGCGACCTCGCCTACCAGCACCTCGCCGTTCTTGGCGAAGGCCACGACCGACGGGGTGGTCCGCGCGCCCTCGGCGTTGGCGACGACGGTCGGTTCACCCCCCTCCAGGACGGCCACCACCGAGTTCGTCGTACCGAGATCGATCCCGACCGCACGTGCCATCGCTGTCCCCTTCCGCCAGGGCGCTCCTTGCACTCCATCACAAAACTTGAGTGGGTCCTTGTCAATGACACCGTCTCGACACCGGCCACCGTCCGTCCCCGCCTTCGGCTACCCGGAAAACAGCGGTGCCGCGCCCCCCTTGCGGCGGGCGCGGCACCTGCGGACGTGTGCGCGTCAGGCGAGCTTGGCGTCCAGGGTGATCGTCGTACCGGCCAGGGCCTGGCTGACCGGGCAGTTCTTCTTGGCGTCCTCGGCGGCGGCGGCGAACGCGTCGTTGTCGATGCCCGGGACGGTGCCCTCGACGGTGAGGTGGATGCCGGTGATGCCCTCACCGGGCTGGAAGGTGACGTCGGCCTTCGTCTCAAGCTTGGTGGGCGGGGTGCCGGCGCCGGTCAGGCCGTGCGACAGCGCCATGGAGAAGCAGCTGGAGTGGGCGGCGGCGATCAGCTCCTCCGGGCTGGTCTTGCCGTTCGCCCGCTCGGCGCGCGACGGCCACGACACCGGCTGCGGGCCGATACCGGAGGAGTCGAAGGTGACGACGCCGTTGCCCTCGAGCAGGTTGCCTTCCCAGACGGTGTGTGCGGTGCGCGTGGTAGCCACGATGAGTCCTTTCGCATGCGTGCGCATTCTCGCGAGGCGGCCCCGTAGCCGGGTGCCACGCCCTATCCGATCACATTCCGGCCCGGGGTACCCGCAGGACCGGCTCCCGGCGCCCGAAGCGGCGGCCCGCATCCCCGCTCACCGGGTCGGGACGGGCCGGTGCGCGGCCCGGTCGGCCACCCACAGGGCGATCTGCGTCCGGGTCCGCAGGCCGAGCTTGTCCCGTACCTTGTCGAGGTGGCTGGCAACCGTGTGGGGCGACAGATCCAGCTTTCCAGCGATCTGACGGTTGGTCAGTCCTTGGGCGACCAGCTCGGCGACCATGAACTCCCGGCCGGTCAGCGGAGACTGCTGTCCGGCGTCCGCACCGCCGCCCTCCGCTCCCGCGCCGCCGTACCCGCCCCGCAGCGCGTAGGCGACCAGTCGTTCCCCGCGCAGCCGGCGGGCCGTAACGACGGCGGCCCGCCGTGCGGCCGGCGACAGCCGTGCCCCGGCGCGTGCCGCCGTCTCCTCCACCCGGCGCCGCCACGGCCCCTCGGCCTCGGTGTCCAGCCGCCGGCGTGCCTGGGCGCTCGCCTCGCACAGCCGTAGCGCCCGCTCCATGTCACCGCTCTCGGCGGCCACGATCGCCAGGCCCTCGACGGGGTACAGCGCGTGGAAGCTGGATCCCGGGGCGATCCTGAGCACCTCGGCGAAGAGCTCCTCGGCGCGATTCAGGTCGCCGAGGGCCAGCCGCGCGGCGCCCGTCGTGTGCAGTGCGGCCGCCAGCTGACGCCAGGGGGCGTGCCGCCGGAGCACCGGCAGGCAGTGGGACATGAGCGCATCGGCCTCCCGTTCGCCGCCCGCCTGGAGCAGGGCCCAGGCCAGATGGTGGGAGCACCAGGCGGTGGCGTGCGCGTTGCCGAGCGAGGCGACGACGGTGAGGCACTCGCGCAGATCCGCCACGGCCTCCGAGAACTCGCCGCGGCACAACCGGGCCCCGGCCCGTGCGTCCAGGGCGTTGGCGAGGCCCGCGGGACTGTCGCGCGGGCGCTCTTCGTGCACGGCTCGCTCGCCGAGCCGCAGCGCCTTGGCGAGTTCGCCCTGCTGGCAGGCCACACGGGCGGCGAGTGCCGGGACCTCGCCGCCCAGCGCTCGGCTGCCGGCGTCGTCCACGAGGCGGGCCAGCAGCGCCCGGGCGGCGGACGGCTGCTCCTGCTGGTAGCGGATCCGGGCGAGTTCGAGGGCGAGACGGACATGCACGCCGCCGTCGCAGGGCGCGCCCTGGGCCAGGGCCGCGGCGAGATTGTCGCGTTCCGCCGCCAGGCCGCCGCCTGCCTGGTCGGCGAACACCTCGTCCCCGGCGTCCTCCGCGAGCCCGTTCAGCCACCGCACGACCCGTCGGCGGGTGTCCTTGAGTTCACCGGCGGCGATCAGGCGTTCCAAGGCGTAGGCGCGAATGGCGGTGAGCTGCCGGAACCGTGCGGGCCGGGCCTCCCCGGGCACCCGTACGATCAGGGACTTGGCCTCGAGGGCGCACAGCACCCGCAGGACCTGCCGCGACGCGACGGGGTCGCCGCCGCAGACCGCCCGGGCCGCGCTGTGGTCGAACCCGCCGACGAGGACGGAAAGACGCCGGAACACCGCCTGTTCCACCGGTTCGAGCAGGCGGTGGCTCCAGTCGATGGCGGCGGCCAGCTCACGGTGGCGGCGGGGCCCGGTCCTGCTGCCGTCGGCCAGGAGGGACAGCTGGTCGTCGAGGCCCGCCAGGATGCCGTTCACGGGGAGACTTCCGGCCCGGCGGGCCGCCAGTTCGATGGCGAGCGTCAGACCGTCGAGGCGGCGGCAGATCTCGGCGACCGTCCGGCCGTTGCCGCGATCCAGGCGGAAACCGGGCGCGCAGGCCGAGGCACGGTCCACGAACAGCCGTACGGCGTCGGCCCGCAGCAGTGCCGCCGGATCGTTCCCGCTCCCGGGAGGAGCCAGCGACAGCTCCGCCACCCGGAACACGACCTCTCCGGGGACGCGCAGCGGTTCCCGGCTCGTGGCGAGGATGCGCAGACCGGGGCAGCGGCCGAGCAGGGTCGCCGCCAGATGTGCGCACGGGTCGGCCAGGTGCTCGCAGTTGTCCAGGATCAGCAGCCGGGAGGTCTCCCCGATCGCCCGGGCCAGGAGATCGGTGCCGGTGTGTCCCGCCCGCTCACCGACGCCGAGTGCGGCCGCCACGGACTGCACGAGTTCGGCGTCGTCCTGCAACGAGTCGAGTTCCACCAGATCGACCCGGCCGGCTCCGCGGGGCCGGGCCCTGGCGTACTCCAGCGCCAGCCGTGTCTTGCCGACCCCGCCGGTTCCGGTCAGGGTGACCAGCCGCGACGACCGTAGCAGCGTACGCAGTCGGGCCAGTTCCGGCCGGCGGCCCACGAAGGAGTCGAGCGCCCGGCCCAGGCCGCGGTCGTGTGTGACCGCGGGCGGGGCCTGCGCCGGGGCCGCGGCCCCCCGCGCCGGGTGTGCGTCGCGGCGGGCCGCCCGCTGCCGGAACGCCCGTTGTCTGCATGCGCCGGAGCAGTAGCGCGCCGGCCGGCCGGCCCGCGGCCCTCCGGTCAGGGGCCCGCCGGTCAGGGGCGCGCCGCACTCCTCGCAGATTCGACTCGGGCTCATCCCGGATTCCTGGCCGTGACGTTCCGTGGAGAAACCACCGTCTCCGGCGCCGGGGCGGCCGCCCTCAGGGGGTCGCGGCGGGGTCGATGCCGAGCACGACCGTGCCGGTCACCCCCTTGCCCAGGTCACCCCCCGTCTGCGTGAGCGTCAGGAGGGTGGACGAGCCGCCGCGTTGGTAGATGCCGTCCCGGGCGTTGGGGGTGCGCGCGGTCGAGTTGGTCCGGTAGGGGTCCCGTGCGGCGACCCTGTCGTTGTACGTCTCCGGGAAGTAGAGCTGGCCGGTGTGGGACACATGGCCGCCGTGGTACTTCCCGCCGGAGACGGTGCCGCCGACGTGTGTCTTGACATGGATGTGGAGGGCACGCGCCACATACCAGCCGGGATAGATCGTGGTGAACGTGGCGACGCCGGAGGCGTCGGTCAGCTGCACCCCGCGTAAGAACGTCGTGTCCGGGGTGGAGCCGCCGGCGACGTAGCCGGAGTAGACCCCGAGAGCGTCGCAGTGCCAGATGTCGACCGCGGTGCCGGGCAGCGGTGCGCACGTCTTGGCGTTGACCACCGTGACGCGCAGGGTGAGGGGCACCCCGGCCTTGCCCTCGGTGATGTCCTTGCGGACCGTCTCCAGGTCCAGGTAGTAGGGGCCCTCCGTCTGTTCCGGGGTGAGGACACAGGCGACGGCCGGGCGGGGGCCTGCCTCCGGGGTGTTCCGGTCCGGTTCCGTCTGCGTCTGCGCGGCGGCGGAACCTGCCAGGCCCATGGCCGCCAGTCCGAGCGTCATTCCGCCGATACCCGTGATCACGGACCTGCGGCTGGCTCCGCTCCGGCCGTCGGCGGACGCGGACGTCTGCTCCGCCTGCGCGGAGTGGGGGTGGGGGGTGTCAGTCATACTGCGACAGTGGCACCGCGTGTGCCCCGGCGCATCCCTCGCATGACCCGCGGACCGGGCGAGTGACGAAACTACTTGCGGGGGCCCGCAGGGGCCCGCGCGGCGGTCAGGCGGCGCGTTCGTTCTCGTCCGCGCGTCCCGTCACGGGCACCTGGGGACCGTCGCACTCGCGCAGCCAGCGGCGGAAGACCTCATGGAGCCGCTCGGCGCCGACGAGTTCCGCTCCGTCCCCGGCCGGGGCGGACAGAGTCAGCGGCCACAGCAGGAAGGGCCGCCCCTGGGCACCGCCGAGTCCGCCGTGCGAGCCGATCTGCTCCTCGAAGGCGAGCACTTCTCCCGAGGCCGGGTCGTACCAGGAGTTGACCATGATGTCGGCGGTGTGCGGGAAGGAGTGGGTGCGGCGTACGGCGTCGGCGGCGCCGGGACCGAAGGCGGCCAGCGGCCCGGTTCCGTCGGCGAGCCGGTCGACCGGGATCGCGGCGCCGTGCGCGCCCAGCACCACCCCGCCGTGCTCCTCGCTGCGGACGAGGACGAAGCCGACGCCGGGGTGGTCGGCGAGCGTCGACAGCAGCGCGGGGTGACGGCGGTCGATCTCCTCCCTGCTCATCCGGTGCGGCACGTCCGGGAAGGAGACGAGTCCGAGGTTGCCGGAGGCGAGCACGACGGGCTCGGAACGGCGGCGCGCAGCCGGGTGGCCCCCGCCGTTCTCCTCGACCGGCCGGCGCAGCGCGGCCCGGACCGCCGCACGCGCCTCGGCGCCGCTGTGGGTGCTCTCCACCCGGCGCGGCACGGGCAGACCGCAGCCGGCCCGGACCAGGTTGCCGAGGCTGAGTCCATAGCGGGTCCGGAAGGTCTCGCCAGGGCTCTGGCCGTGGTCGGACAGCACGACGATCCGGTACGGGCGCGGGGCGTGCTCGGCGACCTGTGCGAGCAGCGCGAGCGAACGGTCCAGCTTCTGGAGGACCTTCTCGGCGTCGCGGCCGTGCGGGCCGGAGTGGTGGGCCACTTCGTCGTACGCGACCAGGTCCGCGTAGACCGCGTTGCGCCCGGCGAGCATGTCGCCGATCACCGCGGCGACGACGACGTCCCGTTCGACGACCGTGGCGAAGGCGCGGACGAAGGGGTAGAGACCGCCGCGGCCGACCCGCGGCCGCTGTCCGGCGAGACGGGCCCGGGTGGACTGCCCCATCTCGCGGCCGACCTCGGCGACGAAGGACAGGGCGGTGCGGACGGCGTTGGCGGGATCGCTGAAGTAGGCGAAGTAACCGGCGCGCGAGCGGTTCTCCCGGCCGCGCCGCGCGGCGACGGACAGCACCAGGGCGAGCTGGTCGGCGCCGCCGCTGAACAGGTTGCCGCGGCTTGCGCCGTCCACGGTGAGGAGCCCTCCGTCTCCGGTGCGCTCGACGGCGCGGCGCTGGAGTTCGGCGGCGCTCGTCGGCCGGTTGCAGACCACGACCTCGCGGCTCTCCTTCTCGTACCACCGGAAGGCCGGGACGTCGTGGTTGGAGCCGTGCAGGATGCCGAGCTGGCTCGCACCGGTCTGGCTGGACCAGTCGGTGCGCCAGGCGGTGAGGTGGTGGGTGGGTCCGCGGCCCTCGGACGGCGCGAGCCAGGAGGCGACGGTCGGCATCAGCCCCTTGTCGACGGCCGCTCGCAGCACATCGTGTCCGACGCCGTCGAGCTGCACGAAGACGGCGCCCGGCGTGAGCGGCCCGGCCTGCCCGGGGCCGCGTCCGCGCCTCCGGTCGGCGAGCCGGTAGAGCCGTCTGCGGTACGCGTCGTCGTCCCGGACGGCCAGGGCGGCGCCGGTGGCCGAGGCGACCGCGGACATCACGGCGGCGACCACCACGGCGGTCTCGGGTGCGGCCTCGCCGCGCCCGGAGGGGTTGACGCGCAGGGCGACCAGGAGCAGGGAGCCGTTGAGGAAGAAGACGAGCAGCCCGAGCACCAGGGCGGGCACGAGCAGCAGCAGGCGGACGAGCAGGGGCCATACGAGGGACGACAGCAGGCCGAAGGCACCGGCGCCGGCCGCGGCGGTGACGGCGATTCGGGTGGCGCTGTCGCCGCCCGCGGACTGAAGCCGGAAGTCCGGGAGGATGCCGGCGAGCACGAGCATCGTGGCGGTGGACACGGCCCAGACGGCGATGCTCCGCCACACTCCGCTGATCAGGCTCCGCAGACGCCCGCGCGCCACACCACACCTCACGTCCCGGCCCCCTTCCGCACCCCCCGGGGCCTGACCCACCTTGTCACACCGGCCCGGAAGACCATGAGGGCGCGAAAGCGTTTCGCCGGGTCGGATCCCATAGCGGCGCCGGCTGAACCGGGACTGGTGCCGAGATGATCGACGCGTGTCGGGTACGGGACTTCACCAGGGTGTTCCGGTTGGTGAAGACCAAGGCGGGCATCTACCCTTCGATGATCGCCCGTCGTTGCGAGCTGACCCCCAGCCGCGTCGGCGAAGTGATCGCAGGACAGCGCCAGTTAGAGCACATGGACGTAATTGAGCGCATCGCGGACGGCTCGCGCATCCCAGGACACATGCTCGGGCTTGCCCGTCGAAGCTGGGAGACGCCTCAGGCGCTCGTGGTCGCCCCGCGTGAGGCACCGCAAGTATCGGAGCCCGAGCAGCAGACTCCCGTGGCGCTACCAGGCCCCGATGTCGACAGCATCCTGGCCCTGGCCACGCGAACGGAGCTCAGCGCAGCAACACTGGAAGCCTTCCGCTCCTCCATCGAGGACTACTGGCGACGGGACGACCAGCACGGCGGCGAGGCGCTGAGGCCGGCCATCGTTGGTCAGCTCCGGTATGTCGTTGGGCTCCTGAAGGAGAACCGGCCACCGTCCATCCAGATCGGCCTGTAGGGAATCGCAGCTGAGCTTGCACGCCTCACCGGCTGGACCTACTTCGATGCCCGCCAGTACAACCAGGCCCGCGCGTACTTCACCGAGGCGTTGCAACTGGCCAAGGAGATCGACGACCGACAGTTCATGGCCAACGTCCTCGCGTGCATGAGCTTGCAGGCCACCTACCAGGACAAGCCCGCAGACTCCCTGGCACTCGCGACCGCAGCCCAGGACCAGGCCCGCTCGGCCCTTGGCACCACCCCGCGTGTTCTGTCCATGCTGTCCATGCGCGAAGCCTTCTCCCATGCGACCCTCGGAAGCCGCAGTCTCAATTGCCGCTCGTTCCAGGGGCGTCCGTCACCGTCCACCGGGGGTTGGGAAGCACCTCTGACCAGGGGCGAACGTCGATTCGCGGACGCCCATGGACGTGCCCGGAGCAAGATCGAACAACTCGTAATGCGGGGATCGCTGGTGTGCTGACTGATCACTCCCCGATGTCGGGATCCTCCCGCGTCGCATCCAACTGCTCCACGAGCCTCGCGCTGGTCAGGGTGTTGGGGTGGTCTTCGCCCAGTACCCGCCGCTGCCGGGTCAGGGTGTCTTCGCCCAGGGCGCGGGCCTCCTCCGTCTGTCCCAGCGCCGCAAGACGGATGGCCAAGTTGCAGGCGCTGGTCAGGGTGTCGGGGTGGTCTTCGCCCAGCACCCGCCGCCGCCGGGTCAGGGTGTCCTCGCCCAAGGCGCGGGCCTCCTCCGTCTGCCCCAGCGCCGCCAGCCAGATGGCCAGGTTCGAGGCGGCGCCCAGGGTGTTGGGGTGGTCTTCGCCCAGCACCCGCCGCCGTCGGGTCAGGGTGTCCTCAGCCAGGGCGCGGGCCTCCTCCGTCTCCCCTAAAGCCGCCAGATGGTTGCTCAGGTTGGAGGCGGTGGCCAGGGTATCGCGGTGGTCTTCGCCCAGGAGGCGGCGGCGCCGCTGGAGGGTGTCCTCGTCCAGGGCGCGGGCACGGGCGTGGTCCTGGGTGTTGTTGTAGGCGCGGGCGAGGTACTGGGCGGTCCACAGGGTGCCTTCGTGGTCCGGGCCGAGTTGCCGGGACCAGGTGTCGTACAGCTGCTGGAGGCGGTCTCGGGCGGTGCGGGCCTGGCCGCGGTCCAGCAGGTACCAGCAGGCATTGCGGACGATATTCCGTCCCGTCTCGCTGGTGATGAGGGCCGGGTCCACCGCGAGGAGGTGGGGCAGCAGCGTTCGCCAGGCAGGCCACGTCGAGGGCTGCCCGACATACCCAGGATCGGCCGCGGTCAGAAGGGCTTCGGCGTCCCGGCCCGCCTGCTGCCGCTGGTGGGGTGTGAGCTGGTCGCGCAGCACCCTCTGGGTCAGGCGGTGCAGCTGAAGGGTGCCGTCCTGGGCCCTCGCCAGGCTGTGCCGAGTGATGGCACGCAGCGCTGTGCTGCCGGCCAGGCGGGTGGCCAGGGCGTCGGCCAGGGGTGTGGAGGCGGTGTCGGGGAGGTGACCGGCGCAGGTGGTGATGGGGAAGGGTTCCGGGGCCAGCAGGCTCAGGGCGAACATGAGTGCGGCTGCGCCGGGGTGGTCGGATTCCAGGCGGGTGGTGGTCAGACGGACCTGCGCGGCCAGGGAGACGGGATAGCCGACGGGTCGCCCCTCGGCCAGAACCTCGGCCGTGCTCCGGGCCAGTTCCGCGCTCAGGTCGGCAGCGGACAGGCCGTCGGTGAGAAGGGCGGCGGCCTGGGCGAGGGCGAGCGGAAGGTCATCCAGGGCCCGGGCGAGACGGTCTGCGTCGCTCTCACCCAGAACGGCGCCGTGAGCGTGGAGCAGGGCGATCGATTCGGCACGGGTGAAGACGTCGACGTTCAGCGGGCTGGCGTGAGCCTGCCAGTGCGGGCTGCGCGAGGTGATGAGCACATGGCCACCACCCCCCGGCAGATAAGGGGCCAGGACGGCGGGGTCTTCGATGTTGTCGAAGACCAGCAGCCAGCGAGAACGGGTGCGCAGCTCACCCAACAGCGCGTCCACGGCGTCGGCCGAAGCGGCATCGGCAGGCGCGGCGCCGATACGGGTGGCGAGCTGGGCCAGCTGATCGGGAACGAGGGCGGGATCCTCGGCGGCGATCCACCAGGCCAGTTCGTACTCGCCGGCGAAGCGGTGCGCGTACTCGACGGCGAGCTGGGTCTTACCGACCCCTCCCCGCCCGTGCAGCGCCTGGACGGCCACCCGACTGCTGGCCGCCAACGTCTGACGCAGCCGGACCAGGAGGGTGTCCCGGCCGGTGAAGGAGGCGTTGCGGGCGGGCAGGTTCCACACCCGCGGCAGCGACCCGGGCAGGCGGGGCCCGCTGCCACCCAGCTGCCGCAACGCCCCGGGAAAGACCGGGGCAGCGGTCGGCCGACGCGGGCCGCTGACCGCCTCCAACAGCACCCGGCGGGCGGCCTCCTCACCCAAACCGAACAACTTCGGGGCCAGCAGGGGGCGCAGGATCGCCGGCGAGACGACCTCGGCCACACAAACAGGAGTGATCTTCTCCTTCATCGCCACGACGGCCGTCCACTCCGGCGTGGTGAACCGCTCCGGCTCGAAATAGGCCGGGGAGAACAACGCCAGAAACCGCCCCGCTTCCAAAGCGGCGTTCATCTTCAGGACGAAGTTGTCCCCCGCACCCCAGTCCCAGTAATCCAACTCCACCTCGAATCCGGCGTCGACCAACTGCCACGCCGCCCACTCCGCCCAGGCCCGATCCGCCCCCGCATGACTGACGAACCACGCCCCGCCAGACACCTCAACGCCGCCCATCCCCATCCCCCGAAACCAGCCACCCCACTGAACCTCCGAGCCTAGAACCCCCCACCCCCCACCGACCCGCGTTCACCCACACAAGCCAGGAAACAGGCAAGATTCGGGACCACACCGACCACAGATGACTCTCAGCGGTATCCGATGTCCCGCCGGCAGTGGCTCGTTGTCGGAGGCGCGCCTCACTCGAACTCCACAACGCCTTCGTCTCCTGACTGTCACGGGCATCGAACTTGATCATGGTGGATTCCATGTGAGAGCGTACGCGCACAGCTCGCGTGCTGCGCAATACACCGATTTCGGTGCTTATTGCGCAGCCTTTACTTGATTCCCTCCAGATCGGAAAGGGTTGCCGAGATGAAGGCAATATCCTCGCGCCGCTTTGCGGCTGTCGCCGCCGCGGCAGCATGCATGGTGATCGGAACCGCGACATCCGCCAGCGCAGCAAGCGCGGACTCGCCCAAGTCGTATGCGTTCAACGGTGACGGCTGGGCATACTTCGTGGCCAATGGCGATGAATTCAAAATTCACGACAGCAAATGCGACGGTGACACTGTCTGGGCTCAGCTGTCATGGTACAAATCCGGATATGGATGGAACTTCCGGACGATTCGCAATATTTCCGGATGCGGTACCACGGACACGGAGCACCCATGGAACATCCCCGAGGGTGCGGACGTAACTGTCCAGGCCTGCGGCAGCGTGGGTGACGGCTTCGTCAACACCGGCGCAGGCATGCTCAGCGCCTGTCACGACGCTGGCACCCAGGCGTACGGTACGGCCTGAGGTACGAGCGAGCCTGTCCCACTGTGCGCGGTTCCGCGTCCAGTGGGACAGGCTGGATCAGCTACTTGCTCCTGAAGAAGTCGAGCTAGCCTCGAAGTTTCGTGACGGTCCGCCGACGGAGTCGGTGGACCGTTTTCGTGCCGTGGGCGAAGGCTGTGCAGGCCCAGGGCCCGAGTGTCGCCTCGGGGTGGCGCCGGGTTCCACTGCTCCGGGTGTTGAGCTGCTGTCGTAGGTACGGGGAATCCGTTGGTCAGCCGGGGTTCGGCAGAAGTGCGAGCCGCTCGAGAGCTGTGGTGATGTGGCTGGTCCAGGGCCAGTGCCGGGCCAGGCGGAGGGTTCGCCGACGGCCGGTGGTCACGAGTTGTCCGGCCGTGGTGAACAGGCGGAGCCGTAGTCGGCGGGGCTCCCAGAGCCTGGCCATGCCGGTCAGCGCGAGCATCGGCATCCAGGCCAGCAGGTCGAGAGCGATCTGCACGATCTCCAGCCAGATCCGGTTCTGGGCGGTGCGGTGCAGGGGCAGGTTGCGCAGACCAGTGGCCCGGGCGGCGCGGATGCCGTCCTCGGCCCGGGCCCGCAGCCGGTGCCGGAGTTCGAGCCCGGCGATCGGCCGGCCCAAGGTGTTGGTGACGAAGCAGGTCAGCCGCATGCCGTCCGCATCCGTGAGCCGCAACTGGGCCCCGGGGTGCGGCCGTTCCTTGCGGACGGTCAGCCGCATGCCCTTGGGCCAGCCGTCCAGAACGTCGCCGGTGAGTTCGGCGACCCAGGCGCCGTCGCGTATCTCGCCGTCCGCCTCGACGGCCGCCGTCCAGGCCGATGCCGGAACCTTCAGCACATGCAGGTGGATCGCCTCGGTGATCACCATGCCGACCGAGCGGGACAGCCACCGCCCCCGCTGAGCGAGCCAGGCGACGAAGTCGTGGGTGCCGCCCGCGGAGTCGGTCCGGATCAACGTCGGCGCCCGCACCGGTACTTCCCCGGCAGCTGGTGCCAAGGCCAGTTGAGCGGCGGCAATGTGGTCGGCGGCCGTGTTCGAGCCCACGTTCCCCGGCCTGAGCAGGGCCACGACCGGCTCACCCGTGCCGCCCGGTCTGTGGTCGACGAACCCCATCAGCGGGTGGTGCCCGTAGGTCCGCTTCCACGTCGGTGCCGCGTCCTCCTTGTCCGAGTGCGCGATCACCAGCACCCCGTCGAGGTCCACGGTCACCGTCCCGCCCGCATCAGGCGCTTCCCGGCCGGCCAACCGCCAGACACGTCGGCGGACTTCAGCTCGCGCAGCACGGATGGCCCCCAGGGCCTTGTCCTCGGAGGCTGCGAGGGTGTCGATGAGGCGGGAGACCGTCGGGTCGGAGGCCACCGGCCCGAACACGGCCGGCTCGGCCCGCAGCATGGCGACATCCGCGAGGCAGTCCCCGCCCAGCGCGACCGCCAGGGCCATGTCCAGCAGGATCTTGCCCGGATCGTGCACCGCCCGAGCCTTCTGCCACGGCGTCAGCGCCGCTGATATCGCGGTGTCCAAGCCGGCCTTGCGGACGGTCTCGACCAGCAGCACGCCCCCGGCCTGCCAGACCACCGCCCGGCCGCCGCCCTCGATGCGGACACGCGGGTACGACCCGATACGCTTCTTCACCTGGAGAGTGCTTCTTTCCATGCAGCCAACAGGACCCTAGACAAGTCCCATCGTTGCAGGTCAGGAGCACTCTCCGCTTATTTGATCAAGCCTCGGACACCCCACTTGGGGAAAGCGCGAGGCTAGAGAAGTCAATAGGGCCGCCTATGGGCCATGTGTGGGCCAGGAAGCGCCGGAGGATTCTTAGAACAGGCCCTGACCAGGGTGTATGCACTGCTCCTTTGACGCTCTTGAAAACCGTGCTGGACCTGGGACGGCCCCGGGAGCCCGGACGGGCCCGGCGCCGGATCAGCGGCCGTCGTAGCCCGCTGTCGGCATCGAGAGGCGGCGGTGGACGCGGGCCTTCATCTGGGCGTCGTACGACGGTTCCGCGCGACCGACCGTCTCGACGCGCACCCCCCGCCGCGCGCACTCGGCGGTGAACTCCTCCACGGAGGACAGGGCCCGCTCCAGGACGCGGCGGCTCGGGGCCACGAACAGGTCGACCAGGCCCGCGTCCACGTCCGCCCACAGCGCGCAGTGGTCGGGGCGCAGGCCCCGCACGAGCAGTTCCCGCGTCACCACATAGCCGTGCTCCGCGGCCCAGCGGGCGCACATCGCGTGCTGGCTGCGGGAGTCGACGAGGAAGGGGTCCGCGTCCAGCTCCTCCAGCGGCGTCAGACTGGCGATCGCCGTGACCCGGACCATGGCCGGACCGCCCAGGACGTCGCGTGCGCCGGAGGTGCCGTGCGCATCTCCCATGGAGTCCCCCCTCACCTCAGGGTTTCGCCGCAGACCCTACTCCTGCCCGTAGGCTCGAGGGGAGTCGCGCGAAGGAGGCATCGGAGTGCCGGTGGAGATCACGTGGTGGGGACACGCCGCCTGCACGGTCGAGGACTCCGGGCTGCGGGTTCTGACCGATCCTCTGTTCGCACGCCGCCTGGCGCATCTGCGGCGGCGGCGCGGTGCCCCGCCACCGCCCGAGGCCGCGGTCGCCGATCTGGCGCTGGTGTCGCATCTGCACGCCGACCACCTGCATGTGCCGTCGCTGGCCCGGCTGGCCCCGGGCACCCGTCTGCTGGTGCCGCGCGGGGCCCCCGGACAGGTGCCGGGGCTCAGGCGGCTCGGCTCGCTGCGGGTCACGGAGGTCGTGCCCGGCGACCGGGTGCGGGTCGGTGACCTGGTGGTACGGGTCGTTCCCGCGCGTCACGACGGACGCCGGCTGCCCGTGGGACCGCACCGCTCCCCCGCCCTGGGGTTCGTCGTCGAGGGCGAGGCGCGGACGTACTTCGCCGGCGACACGGGCCTGTTCGCGTCGATGGGCGAGGAGGTCGGGCCGGTCGATGTGGCGCTGCTGCCGGTCGGCGGCTGGGGACCCTGCCTCGGCGAGGGGCATCTGGACGCGGGGCGTGCGGCGCAGGCGCTGGCCGCGCTGATGCCGCGCAGCGCGGTGCCGGTGCACTACGGCACGTACTGGCCGATCGGGATGGATGCCGTGCGCCCCCATGAATTCCATGCGCCGGGTGATGAGTTCGTGCGCCTCGCCGCGCAACGCGCGCCTGGGGTCGCGGTGCATCTCCTCGGCCACGGCGAGAGCGTACGGCTGGAGGCCGCCCGATGACCGCCGCCGTCCGCCACCGGCCGGCCGCCCCGGCCCGCTTGATTCGCCGCCGTGGCCCCGGGAGCGATCCCCACGGTCCGGCAGGCGGGCCCGCCGCCGCGTCCCCGGGGAGGGCCCGGTGACGTTCCTCGCCGCCGCGGGCGGCATCGTGCCCACGGAGTCCACGCAGCAGGCGGTCGGTTATCCGTCGCTGTTCCTGCTCGTGCTGATCGGCGCCCTGGTGCCGGTCGTGCCCACGGGGGCCCTCGTCAGCACGGCGGCGGTCGTGGCCTTCCACCGGACCGCACTCTTCTCGCTCGCGCTGGTCTTCGTCGTGTCCTCGCTCGGAGCCTTCCTCGGGGACGTCGCGCTCTACTGGCTGGGCCGGCGCGGCATGCGGTCGAAGAACGGCTCCCGCTGGCTGGAGACGATCCGCGACCGGGCCCCGGAGGAACGGCTGGCGCAGGCGCAGGAGAAGCTCCACGACCACGGCACCGCGGTGCTCACCCTCTCCCGGCTCGTCCCGGCCGGCCGGATACCGGTGATGCTCGCCTGCCTGGTGGCCCGGCTGCCGCTCAGGGAGTTCGCCCGCGGCGACGCCCCGGCCTGTCTCGCCTGGGCCGTGACGTACCAGCTGATCGGCATCCTGGGCGGCTCACTGTTCGCCGAGCCCTGGGAGGGCGTGGTGGCGGCGGTCGCGCTGACCCTCGCGATCAGCGCGGCGCCCGGGGTGTGGCGCCGGGTGCGCCGCTCCGCCGCCTCCTGAGCGCCGGGGTCACTCCAGCACCCGGGACGCCCCGATCGGCAGGTCCCACAGATGCTCACGGGCCAGCCCCGCCTTCTCCCAGGCCACCCGCACCCGCGTCAGCGGTTCCAGGACCGGCTCCGCCGACAGCACGAACGTGCCCCAGTGCATCGGCGCCATCCGCCGCGCGCCGAGGTCCGCCGTCGCCCGCACCGCCTCCTCCGGGTCGCAGTGGACGTCGCTGAGCCACCATCGCGGGTCGTAGGCGCCGATCGGCATGAGCGCCAGGTCGATCCCCGGATAGCGGCGGCCGATCCGCTCGAACCAGTGGCCGTAGCCCGTGTCGCCCGCGAAGTACACGCGGCCTCCGTCGGGCGCCGTCAGCAGCCAGCCGCCCCACAGCGAACGGCAGGTGTCGGTCAGGGTGCGCTTGGACCAGTGGTGGGCGGGGACGAAGTCGAAGCGCACGCCGCCGAGTTCGGCGCACTCCCACCAGTCCAGCTCGGTGACGCAGGTGAACCGGCGCCGCCGGAACCACGGGGCGAGCCCGGCCGGTACGAACACCGGTGTGGTGGGCGGAAGCCGGCGCAGGGTGGGCGCGTCCAGATGGTCGTAGTGGTTGTGGCTGATCACGACCGCGTCGATGCGCGGCAGGGCGCTCCAGGCGATGCCGACGGGGGTGATACGGGGCGGCGTGCCGAGGATGCGCCGGGACCAGACCGGGTCGGTGAGCACGGTCAGCCCGCCGATGCTCACCACCCAACTGGCGTGCCCCGCCCAGGAGACGGCGATCGTGCGCGCGCCGACCCGGGGCAGGGGCTCCGGTTCGTACGGCAGCAGCGGGATGTCTCTGAGGCCCTCGGACCCGGGCCGTACCGCACCCTCACGGGCGAAGCGGGCCAGGGCCCGCAGGCCGGGCAGGGGTGCGGTGAGCCGGTCGGCGAAGGAGCGCGGCCAGATACGGCGTGCGCCGAGCGGGCGGGGCTCGACGAGCGGCTGGGGCGGGGTCGTCGCCCCGGGTTCCGGGCTCAGCAGGGACGCGGACGCCGGCTCTACCACGTTCTGGCAGGCCGGTGCGGGGGTCGTGGTCGGCTCGGACTGCTGCGTCATCGAGGAGGCTCCCATCGCTGAGCGTCGTCGCGTAGATCGTCGAGGACCGATCCCAGGTGGTTCAACGCGCGTTGCACATGCGGCAGTTCCAACGGCGCGGGTGAAAGGAGGGATTGGATCCGTTCCTCGGCCGTAGTGCCGAGGAACGGCCCGGTGGACAGGCGCACGCGGAGCTCGGCCAGGTCGTCCCCGAAGCGGTGGCCGCCCGGCACCGGCATGCCGAGCCGGCCGGTGAGGAAGTCCTCCAGCTCCTGGGCGTCGCCGACGCCGTGCGCGCCGAGCGCGGAGCGCAGGGGGCCGAGGTCGGCGTAGAGGTGGCGACCGGCCAGCGGGGGCCTGGCGAGAGCGCCCGCGGACACCACGATGCGGTACACGGCGTTGGCCACGCGCGCGTGCAGCGCGACACCGGCGGCGAGGCGTTGGGCGACCTCGGGGGGCTCGTCGAGGGCGTACACGGCCGCGGCGGCGACCGGGTCGGCGACACGGGCGTCGAGGGCGGTGAGCACGTCCAGGACGCGGGCGCGCAGCCCGGCGCCTTCGGCGGTGGCCGGGAAGCGGGCGACGGCGGCGGGCCAGCTCGTGGGCAGAAAGGGTCCGGCGAGGTCGGTGACCACGGTGACCCGTTCCGGCAGCATCTCGGCGGGGCTGAGCAGCACGGTGCCGTGCGGCCGGTGCACGGTGTCGCGCCATGTCTCGTCGCTCACCAGGTGGAGCCCCTCCCCGGCGGCGGCCTCCACGGTCTCGTGCACCAGTTCGGGCGGTGCCACCGTGGCGGTCGGGTCGTCGGCGACCGCCAGCGCCAGCAGCCGTGGATCGCCGCCTTCGGCGCGGATCCTGCGGACGGTCTCCAGAAGGGCGTAAGGATCGGGCACGCCCCCGCACTCGGCGGGTGTCGCCACGTGGAACACGGAGCGTCCCAGCACCCTCACCTGGGGCACCCACCAGGCGGCGCAGGGCCGCGGGACGAGCACATCACCACCGAGCGCTGCGGTGACCGCGAGCAGCAGGGCCGGGGCGCCGGGTGCGGCGGCCACCGCGTCGGGCCGGGCGCGCAGTCCGCGTCGTGCGAAGTAGCCGCACGCGGCGGCGGGCAGCCCCGGCACCCCGCCGTGCTCGTCGCCGCCATGGTCCGCGGCGTCGGCGAGCACGGCGGACAGCCCGGCCGGCAGGGGCAGCCCATGGCCGGGAAGGGACGGGCCGTAACGGACCGGGCCGTGCCCTTCCGGATCCGTCCGCCGCATGCGTGCCTCCGCGCAGTCCGTGGTGCCGGGTCCGGTCCCCCGGTGTCCGGCTCGCCGCGGGCACTCGACGTCCGGCCGACCGTCCTCGTACCTGTGTTCCCCTGGTGCCGGTGGTGCCCACGGGCTCTGAGTACCCAAGGTTCCGGCCGGTCATGGGCGCCCGGCCGGTTCCCCGGATCACGGGTTCGGCCGCTGCCGGCCGGTACGCGGGGCCGGACCGGGTACAGGGCGGCGGCGCACGCGCCCGCGATCAGGGGCCCGCCCACGACGAGCGCGGGGACGGACCCGGCGAAGGAGCCGCCCAGCCGCGTGTGCACCCCGTGCCCGGAACCGACGGGCGCCGGCCCCGTGTTGTGCTCCTCTTCCCGCTCCCCTCGTACTCCCCTTGCGATCCCGCCCGGGCGGCCCCCTGCCGCCCCGGCTGGGGGCCGCCCTGCTGCTCGGCGATGTCCCGGGTGGCGCGGGCGGACGGGCCCGGCGCGGTCGCCCCGGGGCGACCGTGCCCGGGACGGCACCGGCCGGAGCGTGGGCGGACAGGACGGGGGCGCTGGGGCGCATGGGGTGCTCCTTCGGCGGGGTACCTGCGGGCACGGCGGCCGTGCCCCTGCAAGCCCATGACAGCCCGCCAGGCCCCGGCCCGCGCGTGGCCGTGCCCCATTCGCGCGACCGGGACGTCCGCGCGGGTGACCACCGCGCCCCGAAGACGCCGGGGCGCGAGGCCGGTACCGCTAGGCCGCGTCCTTCATGACCTGGTCCCTGAGCCGGTTGCAGCAGCGGCTGATCAGCCGGGAGACGTGCATCTGGGAGATGCCGAGCCGTTCGGCGATGCTGCTCTGGGTCATGTCGTCGAAGAACCGCATGTAGAGAATGGCCCGTTCCCGCTCGGGCAGGGCCTGGAGCCGGGGCTTGACGGCCTCGCGGTCGACGACGGTGTCGAGCGCCGTGTCGGGCGCGCCGAGCGAGTCGCTGAGCGAGTATCCGTCCTCGCTGCCCGGCAGCTCGGCGTCCAGCGACAGCGCCGTGAAGCTCTCCAGTGCCTCGAGGCCCTCCCGGACGTCCTCCTCGCTCATCCCGGCGTGCTCGGCGATCTCGGCGATGGTGGGCCTGCGTCCCGAGATGGTTCCCGACAGGTCCTGGCAGGCGAAGCGGACCCGGTTGCGCAGGTCCTGGACACGGCGCGGCACATGGAGGGTCCACATATGGTCACGGAAGTGCCGCTTGATCTCGCCGGTGACCGTGGGGACGGCGAAGCTCTCGAAGGCGTGGCCGCGGTCCGGGTCGTACCGGTCGACGGCCTTGACGAGGCCGAGCGCGGCGACCTGGCGCAGGTCATCGAAGCTCTCGCCGCGGCTGCGGAAACGTCCCGCGAGCCGTTCGGCCATGGGCAGCCAGGCCTCGACGATCTCGTCGCGGAGCGCGTCGCGCTCGGGGCCCGGGGGGAGTGTGGCGAGCCTGCGGAAGGACTCCGCGGTGTCGGGGGCGTCGTCGTGGGGGTGGTGCTTCACGCTCGCTCGGTTCGGCATGGTGGGTCGCAGCTCCCTAGCTGGTGCCTTGGGTGGACGGTCAGCGTGGGAGGGCGCCCGTGCCGGACGGGAACACCCGTGGGCGGGTATGCACCGCTCCCACGGACGTGCCTCCTGTCCGAAGCACTGAGACAGCGCCTGCCCCGACACCTCCGCGACAAACACCCCGTCTCCCGGCTCGTCCGGGGTGGCTGGGCCCACCCGGACGTCCGAGCGGGTCGCGCGTTCGGGGCCGTCGGCTACATGAGGTTCAGCGTTCGTCCCGGAGTGTGCGCGGCCAGGCAGCACGGTGGCCCCGCTCTCACACCCGGCGCCGGGCCGGCACTCCACATGACGGAAGCTTGAGGGTTGAACCTCTGTCTCTCCCGTACCGAACGCCTGCCGGGTTTCCGTGTCGATCGCGGCCCACCGGGTACGCGACTGCCACCCCCGAACACCTGGAGGGAGTCATGCAGCGAGGCAGCGACCGGCTGAACGTTCACCGCGACGACGAGATGAAGCACGAACTGCAAGGGCTGCTTCGGTCCGGTCACCCGACGCGGGCCGAGGAGTGGTACGACCCCGAGCCGAGCGCCGACGACGATCCGGAGATCTGGGGCGGTCCGGTGGTGCCGGGCGGCGCCCCGCGCTCGATGGCCGACGTCCGCTACGCGTTCGCGCGGATCCTGGGGCGCACGGCCTTCCCGGCGCGCCGGGACGACCTGATCGAGAACCTGCGCCGCAGGCATGCCCCGGACGCGCTCGTCGAGACCGTGGAGCGGCTCCCGCGTTCGGCGCGCTTCGCCAACGCCCACGAGCTCGCCGAGGCCGTCCTGGAGGCGTGAGAGGCCTCGGGGAAGGCATGGGTCCCCGGCTGAGGGGTACTGCGGGCGTCGTCCCGCCGACGTGCCCCCGCGACGGCCGGGGGACCTGGGAAAGGACTGGAGTGCATGGCTGATTTCGTCAGGGAGGCCATCGTCGGGATCGTCGTGACGCCCGGCGTCGTGGCGGTCCGCCCGGACTCCTCGCCAGGCGAGGCGGCGCAGCTGACAAGCGTGTCCGGACGGGCGGCCACCGCCGGGCGGGTGACCGGATGAGCCGCCGGGACGGGGCCGCCGAGGTCAGCGCGTACGGGGCCACCGTGGACGTGGGCGACGCGACGACCCGCTACCTCCTGTACGGGCTGCTGCCGTCGTGGTTCGTACCGGGTCTGGCCGACTGGGCGATGCACCGGCGCACCCGGATCGAGGACACGGCCGGCACGAAGGAGTCACTGATCCATGCGCTGATGATGGCCGAGGTGGGCACGCCCATCGCGCTGACCCTTCGGTACGAGGTCAACCCCCTGCTGCTGTGCGTGCAGTTGGCCGGGATCGCGGTGCACGAGGCGACCGCGCTGTGGGACGTGCGGACGGCCGTCGACAGCGACCGCGAGGTCAGGCCCGTAGAGCAGCACATCCACAGTTTCCTGGAGTCGCTGCCCTTCGCGGCGCTCACGGCGCTGTCGTGTCTGCACGTCGACCAGGTGCGCTCGCTGCTGCGCGGCGGCCGAGGCGACCCGCACGCCTGGCGGCTGGTGCCCCGGCGGCGGCCGCTGTCCCCCGGGTATCTCGCGGGTGTGGCGGCGGCGATCGGCACCTGTGTGCTGCTGCCCTACGGCGAGGAGCTGCTGCGCTGTGTCCGTGCCGGACGCGGCCGGGCACGCAGCCGGAAGAAGGGGGCGCCCCGGGACGAGGCCGCATGGCACGCGGAGGCGGCAGCGCCCGCGCCGGCAGAGCCCGCAGAGCCCGCAGAGCCCGCAGAGCCCGCAGAGCCCGCAGAGGCAACGAAAGGACAGTGAGCACATCATGCGTATCGCGTTCCTGACCGCGCCCGAAGGCGTGGAGCAGGTCGAACTCACCGAGCCCTGGAAGGCGGTGTCCGAAGCCGGTCACCAGCCGGTCCTGGTGTCCACGAAGCCGGGCCACATCCAGGCGTTCAACCACCTCGACAAGGCGGACACCTTCCCCGTGGACGCGGTCGTCGGCCAGGTGGAGGCCGAATCCTTCGACGGGCTGGTCCTGCCGGGTGGTGTGGCCAATCCGGACTTCCTGCGGATGGACGAACGGGCCGTCTCGTTCACCCGGTCCTTCTTCCAGCAGGGCCGCCCGGTGGCCGCGATCTGCCACGCACCCTGGACCCTGATCGAGGCGGACGTCGTACGGGGCCGGGTCCTGACGTCGTGGCCGAGCCTGCGAACGGACATCCAGAACGCCGGCGGCACCTGGGTGGACGAGCAGGTACGGCTCGACCAGGGCCAGAACAAGCTGATCACCAGCCGTAAGCCGGACGACCTGAAGGCGTTCACCGAGGCGATCCTGACGGAGTTCGGCGGCTAGACCCGGTCGCCGTGGTAGTCGCGCCCCCCGCCTGCCCCGCGCCGCCCCGTGCGGGGGCAGGCGCGGGGCGCGCTCTCAGCGGGCCGGTTCGGCTCCCTGGCAGGGGCCGAGGTCGGCCGCTCCCCGTTCGCGTGCCCCGTCGCGGGTCCGGCTGGCCACGACCGGGCGGCGGGGGTGGCGGCGCAGATACTCCCCCTCCAACCGCGCCATGCGGTCGTTGTGCGTGCGCAGCGCGTCGTTGGAGCCGTACAGCAGCGTGTCGTGACGGGTGCGGTGGATGTTCTCCAGCTCCTTCATGAGCTGCTGGTCGGTCAGCAGGCCCGGGTCGACTCCGGTCATGGTGGCACCCCGCTCGTCGTGTTCCTCAGTGTGGTCCGGGTACCCGCCCGGAAAGGCAATACCCCGAGCGGCATCCGGGAGGGAGCCATGGATCTCGCGTTCCTCCATCCACTGTACGAACATCCCGGACCCTGGGCCTCCGTATACGTCGACACCTCCCGGCGTACGGAGTCCACCCCGCACGAGCTCTCCCTGACCGCTCGGGCCCTCGTCCGGGACCTGGCCGGACAAGGCGCGGACGAGCCCACCTGCCGGGCCGTGCGGGAGGCGATCGAGGAGCTGGGCCACATGCCCGAGCCGTACGGAAGGGCCATGTTCGCCCGTGCGGGCGAGGTGGTCCTGGATCCGCCCCTGGTCGCCGCCCCGCCGCGTTCCTCGGCCCACTGGTCGCCGCTGCCCCACACGGCGCCGCTGCTGGCGCTGGCCGGCGAGGACCCGGTGTGCGTGGTGGCGTACATCGACCGCAAGGGCGCCGAATTCGAGCTCCGCGGAGCGCTGGGCAGCCGGGAGGCCGGGCAGGTGACCGGAAGGGAGTGGCCGCTGCACCGTACGACCTCCTGGGACTGGTCGGTGCGGCACTTCCAGCTGCGGGTGGAGAACACCTGGGAGCACAACGCGGCGGAGATCGCGGACGCGCTCACCGTCTGCCAGGAGGAGACGCGCGCCGACCTGGTGATCCTCGTCGGGGAGCAGCGTGAGCGGCGCGCCGTGCACGAGCGGCTCCCGCAGCGGCTCGAGGACCGCGTGGCCGAGGCCCCGCACGGCGCGGGCAGCCGGCTGCTGGACGAGGACGTGGAGAGGATCCGCAACGAGCACGTGCGTCGGCGGGCGGAACAGGAACTGGAGCGTTTCCTGGCGGCCCGGGCACCGGACGAGCAGGGACGGACCCGCGCGGTCGAGGGCGTGCCCGCCGTGATGGAGGCAGCCCGCGAACACCGTATCGACGAACTCCTGATCCAGCCGGACGGCCCGGACACCCGCCTCGAGGTGTGGGTCGGCAAGAATCCGGACCTGCTCGCGGTGCGCCGCAACGAGCTGGAGGCGCTGGGTGAGGCGCACGCCTTGCCGGCCCGCGCGGACGACGCCCTGGTGCGCTCCGTGGTGGAGACGGGGGCCGAGGCCGTCTCGGTGACGGCCGCGACGGCGGCCGAGGTACCGGCGGGCGGCGTGGGCGCGTTGCTGCGCTGGGCCTGAGGCAGGACCTAACGGGCCCGTTCCACGCGCCGTTCGTCCCAGACCGGTTCCGGGGTCTCCCGGAGCCGGCCGTCGCTGCCGAAGACCAGATAGCGGTCGAACGAGCGGGCGAACCAACGGTCGTGGGTCACCGCGAGCACCGTGCCCTCGAATCCCTCCAGGCCCTTCTGGAGCGCCTCGGCGGATTCCAGGTCCAGGTTGTCCGTCGGCTCGTCGAGCAGCAGGGCCGTCGCCCCCATCAGTTCCAGCAGCAGGATCTGGAACCGGGCCTGCTGTCCGCCGGACAGCCGGTCGAAGGTCTGCTCGGCCTGCGCGGTCAGCTCGTAACGGCGCAACCGGGACATGGCCGCGCCCCGGTCCTGGGAGTGTTCCCGCCACAGGATGTCCAGGAGCGGACGGCCCTCCAGCTCGGGGTGCGCATGCGTCTGGGCGAAGTGCCCGGGCACCACGCGCGCCCCCAGCCGCCACTGCCCCGTGTGCGCCACGTCGCCGCCCGCGAGCAGCCGCAGGAAGTGCGACTTCCCGGAGCCGTTGGAGCCGAGGACCGCGACGCGCTCGCCGTAGAAGACCTCCAGATCGAAGGGTTTCATCAGGCCCGTCAGTTCGAGTCCCTGACAGGTGACGGCCCGGACGCCGGTACGGCCTCCCCTGAGCCGCATGCGGATGTCCTGCTCGCGCGGCGGCTCGGGCGGCGGTCCGGCCTCCTCGAACTTCCGCAGGCGGGTCTGGGCGGCCTGGTAGCGGGACGCCAGCTCATGGCTGACGGTCGCGGCCTGCCGCAGGTTCAGGACCAGCTTCTTCAGCTGGGCGTGCTTCTCCTCCCAGCGTCTGCGCAACTCCTCGAAGCGGGCGAAGCGTTCGCGCCGGGCCTCGTCGTACGTGGCGAAACCGCCGCCGTGCAGCCATGCGTCGGCGCCGGCGGGTCCCGGTTCGAGCGACACGATCCGCTGTGCGGCACGGGCCAGCAGCTCCCGGTCGTGGGAGACGAACAGAACGGTCTTGCGGGTCTCCGCCAGCCGCTCCTCCAGCCACCGTTTCCCGGGGACGTCCAGGTAGTTGTCGGGCTCGTCGAGGAGGAGGACCTCGTCGGTGCCGCGCAGCAGCGCCTCGAGGACGAGCCGCTTCTGTTCGCCGCCGGAGAGGGTGCGGACCTGGCGCCACTGGGCCTTCTCGTACGGGATGCCGAGCGCCGCCGTGGTGCACATGTCCCACAGCGTCTCCGCCTCGTAGCCGCGCGCCTCGGCCCAGTCGGCGAGTGCCTGCGCGTACCGGAGCTGGGCGGCCTCGTCGTCGACGGTCATGACGGCGTGCTCGGCGGCGTCCACGGCGCGGGCCGCCTCGCGGATGCGGGGCGGAGCGACCGAGACGAGCAGGTCCCGTACGGTCGTCTCGTCCCGTACGGACCCCACGAACTGGCGCATCACCCCTAGCCCGCCGCTGGTGGTGACGGTCCCGCCGTGCGGCTTCAGCTCACCGGACAGCAGCCGCAACAGGGTGGTCTTCCCCGCGCCGTTCGGTCCGACGAGCGCGACGACGGCACCTTCGCCGACCCGGAAGGACACATCGCCGAGCAACGCCCTCCCGTCCGGGAGGTAGTACTCGAGGTGCGCGGCTTCCAGATGTCCCATGGGGCGCATTGTGGGCGGCCACCGCGGGAGCGGGCAAACGGTTATCGCGCCGTCGGCATCCCACCCGGAGGGGCTCCGCACGGTTCGGCCGTCCGGGGGTATCCGCGACGCATGACCCCAGATGTCGACCTCACCACCCGCCCGCCGGGCCCGCATCCGTTCCGTGACCGGTTCCTCGCCTTGGACTGCCGTCTGTTCGAGGCCGTCGCCGCCCGGCACTGGCCCGGGGCCGACCCCCTGCTCCCCCGTCTGAGCCGTGCCGCCAACCACGGTGTGCTGTGGTTCACGACGGCGGCGGCCCTCGCCGCCACCCGCAGTCCCCGCGCTCGCCGGGCCGCCGCCCGTGGTGTCGCCTCCCTCGCGCTCGCCTCCGCCACCATCAACACCGTCGGCAAGCGCTCGGTCCGCCGCCCCCGTCCCGTTCTGGACCCGGTCCCGGTCGTCCGCCGGCTGAAGCGCCAGCCGATCACCACGTCGTTCCCCTCGGGTCACGCCGCCTCGGCCGCCGCCTTCGCCGCGGGCGTCGCCCTGGAGTCGCGCGGCTGGGGTGCGGCGGTCGCGCCGCTCGCCGCCGCCGTCGCGATCTCCCGTGTCTACACCGGAGTCCACTTCCCGAGCGATGTCCTCGCGGGTGCGGCGCTGGGCGCGGGCGCCGCCTACGCGGTACGCGGCCTGGTGCCGACCCGCGACCCGGTACGGCCGCCCGGCCGTCCGCGCTCCCCCGGGTCCTCGGGTCCGCTCGAACGGGGAGGTACCCCCATGGCGCCCGCGTTGCCGGACGGTGCGGGACTCGTGGTGGTCGTGAACAAGGGCTCGGGGACCGCGGACCGCGTCCGTGCCCTCAAGGACGCCCTTCCGGCCGCGGAGACGGTGGAGTGCGAGCCTGCGGACGTACGCGCCGAACTGGAGAAGGCGGCGGCCCGCGCCCGTGTCCTCGGGGTGTGCGGCGGCGACGGCACGGTGAACACGGCCGCCGATGTCGCCCTGCGCCGTGATCTCCCGTTGGCGGTCCTCCCCGGCGGCACGCGCAACCACTTCGCACTCGATCTGGGCATCGAGGAGGTCCGGGACGTGGTGCGGGCACTCCGACAGGGTGACGCGGTCCGCGTCGACGTGGGCAGGTTCTCCTCCGGGAAGACCCGGGGCTGCTTCCTCAACACCTTCAGTCTGGGCGTCTACCCGGAGCTGGTGCGCGAGCGGGAGCGCTGGTCACGGCGGATCGGCGGCTGGCCGGCCGGCGTCCTCGCCGCCCTGCGTGTCCTGCGTGCCGACCGCCACCCCCTGCGCGTCGAAGTGGGCGGCCGGACCCATCCGTTGTGGCTGTTGTTCGCCGGCAACGGCACATACCACCGGATGGGCCTCGCCCCCGGCCGCCGTTACGACCTGGCCGACGGGAGGCTCGACGTGCGGGTGGTGCACGGCGGCCGCCGCCCCGCGGCCCGGCTGCTGGCGGCCGCGGTCGCGGGACCGCTGTCCCGCTCCCCCGCGCACTCGGCGGTCCGGGTGCGGCGCCTGCGCCTCGAGGGGCTGGCTCCCGGCACCCTCCTCGCCTACGACGGGGAAGTCATGGAGGTCGAGGGCGAGATGACGCTCGAGAAGCTCCCCGAGGCGCTGACCGTGTACCGCCCGCTGCCCCTCCGCTGACCGTCCGGCCCGCCAACGGCCCGCACGGCATCCACTCCGCCCGCTCTCCGCGTTGTCCGTATTACGAGACGTCAGTCTCAGTATTCGGCATGACGGGCTACGGTGGTGCGTACCGCGCCGCGGTGAGATCCGCGCGGTACCACCCGTACGAGGGGAAGAGGCAGGGCATGCCGAAGGACACCGCCGTCTACACGCACGGCCACCACGAGTCCGTGCTGCGCTCGCACACCTGGCGGACCGCCGCCAACTCCGCGGCATACCTCCTGGACTCGCTCCGGCCGCATATGCGGATCCTGGACATCGGCTGCGGACCGGGCACCATCACCGCCGACCTCGCGGAGCTGGTCCCCGACGGCCATGTCACCGGTGTCGACCGGGCGTCGGGGGTACTGGAGCAGGCCCGGGCCACCGCCGCCGCCCGCGGCCTGGCCAACGTCGACTTCGCCGTGGGGGACGTGCATGCGCTGGAGTACCCGGACGACACCTTCTGCGTGGTCCATGCGCACCAGGTGCTCCAGCACGTGGGCGACCCGGTGCAGGCGCTGCGGGAGATGCACCGGGTCACCCGCCCCGGTGGCTTCATCGCCGTCCGCGACGCCGACTACGCGGCGATGACCTGGTACCCCGCGTCCGAGGGCCTGGACGACTGGCTGGACCTGTACCGGCGGGTCGCCCGCGCCAACGGAGGTGAGCCCGACGCCGGGCGGCGGCTGAGGTCATGGGCTCTGCGGGCCGGTCTCGAGGACGTCAGGGCCACCTCCGGCACCTGGACCTTCGCCACACCGCAGGAGAGGGCCTGGTGGAGCGGGCTGTGGGCGGACCGCACCCTCGCCTCCGCCTACGCCGACCGGGTGACGGGGGGCGACCATGCGACCGCCGAGCAGCTGGCGGCCGTGTCCCGGGCCTGGCGGGAATGGGGACGGCACGAGGACGGATGGTTCTCGGTGTTGCACGGAGAAATTCTGTGCCGAAAGGACGCCTGATTCCCGGATTTCGGGAAACCCGGTGATCAGGAGGTAACACCATGGTTCCCGTTCTCTTGGTTCTTCTGCTGGCCCTGATTCTCTTCGGCGTCGGATTCGCGATCAAAGTGCTGTGGTGGATCGCTCTGGCGGTGCTCGTGATCTGGCTTCTGGGATTCCTGGTGCGCGGTACGACCGCGGCCGGAGGGAGGGGCCGGTGGTATCGCTGGTGACCGGTCGGAGCAGAAGATCCGTCCGGCGCCCGATCGCCCGGTGACATCCCGGACGGTCAGTCCCGCGGAAGCAAGGTTCCCAGCGGCCCGAGGTCCAGATTGAGGTCCTCGGGCCGCAGTCCGTAACGCTGCCGGAGTTCGGTCATTCGCTCCTCGAGCAGCATCAGGGTGAGTCCGATGCGCTCCTCCTGCTCCTCGCTCAGCTCGCCGGTGTCGAACCGGCGCAGCGCCTGTCGCTCCATGAGCTGGCGGAGCAGTTCGACGACGGTCAGCACGAGCTTTACCAGGTCCCGCTCCACGGTGTCGGGGGCGAGCTCCAGTCGGTTCTCTCGAGCGGTCACTGTTCCTCCGGCCAGGGTGCGGACACCTGTGCGCCGACCGAGCTGATCAGCGCGTTGAGGTCGATACGGACGAGGTCGACGTCGGCGATGCGCAGGGTGAGGTCGCCGGTGATGACGACTCCGCCGGCCAGCAGCCGGTCGAGCAGGTCGACCAGGGCGACCTGCCGGTGCTCGAGGGCGGTCACGGGCGGGCCCGCCCTTCGACGCCGCTGAAGGAGTACGCGGCCCAGGGTCCCGTCAGTTCCACGCGGACACCGGGAATTCCGCTCTTCTCGCCGTCGACCCGTTCCACGAACGCCTCGGACGCCGAACGCGGCACCAGATAAGCGGCGTTGAGCACGTTACGGCCCGGCACCTGGGAGAGGGCGGGATTCTGCGGAGGATGCAGAAGGGAATCCTCGGCACATCCGGAAAGGGTCTCGTGCAGTCTGCGCACGAATCTCTCGGTGTTTTCCCGTATTTCCTCGTGGGCCTGGTGGCGCAGGCGCCGCTGACGCAGGTAGTCACGGCCCGAGGTGGCCGAGGCGGCCTTCCGGTCGCCGGGGGGCTCCTGGGCCCGTTCCGTCCGCTCCGCTTCCGCATACACCTTGACGCCCCATTCCACCCGGCCGTCGAGCCGGTCCAGCGCACGGTGGAAGTCGTCCTCGCGTTCCTCCAGCATCGCGCGTACACCGCTGTCGTCGCGGAACACCGTGGCGAGCCGCAGCGGCAGGGGGGTGGTGACGGAGGTGAGGGCGTCGATGACGCCCTGGTGGGCGCGGGCGGTGGCGGTGAGCCACCCCAGGTCCTCCAGATGGGCCCTGAGCGGTGCCTCGCCGAAGTCCTCCTCCGGGACCGTGCTGACGATGGCGATCAGCCCGCGGTGGGGCAGCTGCCGGGGCGGCACCCCCGCGACGCCCGCCGGGCCGTCCTCGAGTGCCGCGCCGAAGGGGCGGCAGACGGCGTACACGTACCGCAGTCCGGTCATGATCCCTCCTCCTCGGCGCGGGGCGCCTCCAGTCGGGCCAGTCGGCCGCGCAACTCGGCGTTCTCACGGGCGAGTTCCCGGTGCCGGGCGCGGGAGGACAACGCGGGGTCGTCCTCCCACCAGTCGATGCCCATCTCCTTCGCCCGTTCGACGGAGGCGACCACCAGGCGGAGCTTGATGGTGAGCAGCTCGATGTCCAGCAGGTTGATCCGGATGTCACCCGCGATCACGATGCCCTTGTCGAGGACGCGTTCGAGGATGTCGGCCAGGTTCGCGCCGCCGTCGCGTGCGTAGGGATCGGGCAGTCGCCCGGGAGTGGTCATGAACGGCCGCCTTTCTCCGGGCCCTCGTCGTCCTCGTCCTCGAACTCGGCACGCTCCGGGTCCACGTCCTCGAACTCGTCGTACTCCGCGTCCTCCAGGTACTCCGCGTCCTCCGGGAACTCGGCTTCCTCCGGGAACTCGGCGTCCTCCAGGTCCGCGGCCTCCAGCCCCGCTTCCTCCAGCGCAGCGGACACCAGGGCCGCCGCGTCCGCGACGTCGGCGTCGGCGTCCATGTCTTCCTCGTCCCCCCATGTGTCCTTGTCCAGGGGGTGCGCCGGGCCGCCGGCCCGGGTGACATGACGGCCGACGGCCAGGGCGAGGCGGGCGAAACCGGGGCTGTTGCCGTCGACGATGTCGTCGAGCCTGACGCTGAGCCCGCCCAGCCTGCGGCCGAGGGCGGCGAACAGGGGCTGGGCCCGCACCATCACATACGCCCACGCCTCCGCCTTGAGCCGCTGGACGGCCGGATCGTGCGCGACCGCCGGGGTGCGGGCCGCCAAGGGCTGCCTCGGCCTGCCACTCCTGCGTCCGAGGGCGTAGGCGATTGCCAGGGCGAGGCCGAGTTCGAGTCGGTTCATCGTGCCGTACCGCCCGCTGTGCCGGGACCGCCGCGTTCCATGGCGGTCTCCAGCCGGTCCAGGAGCTGATCCTCCAGCCGGTCGAACTCCTCGGCGTCGATCTCGCCCGCCTCCAGCCGCTCCTCCAGACGGGCGAGTTCGGCGCGTACGGCGGCCGGGTCGTAGTACTGCCGCTCGGCCTCGGCGAGCACCTGTCTCACCGCCCAGAAGCTGCCGCGCACGGGCGCGAACGGCAGCAGCAGCACCTCGCCGATCAGCCCCATGCGCTCACTCCGCGCCCTTCGCGGCGGCCGCGGGCTCGGCCGGGCCCGGCTCCACGAAGCTGTACGGCGGCAGCGGTCCGTTGACGCGCACATCGATGTGCGGGTGTGCCCTGCGGACCTCCTCCACGGCGTTCAGGAACGCGGCGGAGGAGTCTCGGTCCACCAGGAACGACACATTGGCCAGCCACCCCGTGGACTCGGGACCCACGCTCACGGCCTCGGCGACCGGCTCCAGGGAGCGCCGCACCTCCGCGGCGTCCTCGCCCTCACGGCGCTGCACCGCGGCCGCCACCGTCTCGCCGAGCCGCAGCCGGTCCTCGTAACTGCCTCCGCCCGCGGCGCGGTTTGCCTCCGCGAGGGCGCGGACGTCCGCGTTCTCGGACATCACACGGTGCAGCACGGCCTCCTGGTCGTGGCTGGCCTTGACGTTGTACTCGATCTTCCCGGCCAGCGCGTCCAGCCGCTCCCGATAGTGGTCGACGCGCTCCGCGAGGACGCCGGTGACGGCGTCGTCGTCCGCCGCGACACTGCCGAACCGCATGGGCAGGACGGATCCGCCCGCGGCCGCCTCGCTCAGCACGTTCTGATGGGCCAGCAGGTCACGGCGTTTGGGGCGCAGCCCCTCGGGCGCGTCGCTGACGATCGCGGCCAGCTCGCCCTGGGTCAGCACGCGCACCGGACGGGCCGGGTCCCCGACCCCGCCCATGCCCGTGGGCAGCGAGGGGTGGGAGGCCGCGGCGATGCCGTAGACGTACGTGGTCACTCCTGCTCCTCCTTCTTCTCCCGGGCGGAGGTGGACTTGCGGGTCCGGGACCGGGGCTGGGCCTCTTCACGGGCCTGGCGGAAGGCGTCGGATATGGTCTCCGCGGCGCCGGAGAGCGCCCCCTTGGACTTGCCGCGCGCCCCGGACTCGGTGATCTCACCGACCAGGTCGGGCAGTCCGGGATTCTTGTGCGGGCCGGACTCCAGGTCGAGGCGGTTGCACGCCTCGGCGAAGCGCAGATAGGTGTCGACACTGGCGACGACGACCCGTACGTCGATCTTCAGGATCTCGATGCCGACGAGCGAGACGCGAACGAACGCGTCGATGACCAGCCCGCGGTCGAGCACGAGTTCCAGAACGTCGTACAGGCCGCTGCTGCCGCCTCCTCCGGTCTGTTGTGCCGGGACAACGGTCATGGCGAACGGACCTCCTTACGGTCTCGGGTACGGGATACGGGGGGTTGCCGGTAGGGGTACGGGACGGGCGGTCGCTCAGGAGCGGCCGCCCGTCCGTGCGTCGGCCCTTCCGCGTTCGTAGCGGCGAACGCGCCGGTAGCCGGTGAGCTCGCCGTCCGTGGCGAGGTCCACCTCATAGGTCGCGAGCAGGCTCATCGTGTCGGGGACCCTGGCGAGTTCCAGGACCTCGATCTGAAGGGTCCAGCCGTCCTCGGTGCGGTCGAAGGACGACACGGCCTCGGCGGTCAGGCCCGTGAGCTCCGTGAACTGGGCGCGCGCATGGCGCAGCACCTCCATGGTGCTCGGCCGGCCGTTCGCCGGGGCGTCGTCGTCGGACGAGTCGTGGTTCTTCTGCGTACGTGATGTGTTCGTCATGGCCACCTCTCCCCCCGTGTGGCCGCAAAGACGTTGGCCAAACCTGTGGGTGTGCGGTTCAGCCACGCAGGGCGTCGAGCCGCCGCCGGGCGGGACCGAGGGAGCGCCCCCTGCCCGGCAGGTCCGCCCAGGGGTCGGTGCGGGCCTGGTCCACCGCGTCGGCGACGGTCCAGCGGCGCGCGTGGACGTTCGGGTCGTCCAGCTGATCCCAGGTCAGGGGCGTGGCGACCGGGGCGCCGGGCAGGGCGCGGACGGTGAAGGGGACGACCGCGGTCTGGGCGTAGGCGTTGCGCTGCACATCGAGGTAGAGGCGGTCGCCCCGGTCCTTCTTGAGGGCCGCGGTGGTGAGTCGGTCGGGGTGTGCGGCGGCGAGGGTGTCGGCGAAGTCCTTGGCGAACTCCCGTACTTCGCCGAAGCCGTGGGAGCCGGCGAGCGGGACCACGACGTGCAGACCGCGCGAACCGGTGGTCATCAGCCCGGAGGGCAGCCTCAGTTCACCGAGCAGCTCCCCCACCAGCCGTGCGGCCTGGCGCACTTGGCCGAAGTCGTCGTCCGCCGGATCGAGGTCGAACACGAGCCGGTCGGGCCGCTCCGGCCGGTCGGCGCGGGAGAGCCAGCGGTGCAGGGTGAGACAGGCCTGGTCGGCGAGGTACACGAGGGTGGCGGTGTCGTCGCAGACGGTGTGGCAGACGGTACCGCCCTTCTTGGGCAGCTCGGCGCGGTGGACCCAGTCCGGGTAGTGGCCGGGCGTGTTCTTCTGCATGAAGCGTGGGCCGCCGACCCCGTCCGGGTGCCGTTCCAGCATCAGGGGCCGCCCGCGCAGATGGGGCAGCATCCAGGGGGCGACGGAGCGGTAGTAGTCGACGAGGCCGGCCTTGGTGTACTCCTTGCCGCCCCCGCCGACGGGGAACAGCACCTTGTCCGGCCGGTGGACCTCCAGCGTGCGGCGGCCCGCCCGCACGGCCCGCGTGCTGGTCATCGCGCTCCTTCGGTCACGGCACCACGGCGTGTTCCACCAGCAGCCGGGCCGCGGCGACGATCGACTCCGCGTCGATGCCCGCGGCGTGCAGCTGCTCGGCGGGGGTCGCCGAGCCGGGCATCGTACGGACCGCGAGGCGCACCAGACGCGGTACGGGCCGCCCGTCCAGGAAGGCGTCGAGGACCGCGTCACCGAGGCCGCCCTCCTCCCGGTGGTCCTCGACGGTGAGGAGGCATCCGGTGCGTTCGGCGGCCTCGCGCAGGGTGGCGCGGTCGACGGGCTTGACCGAGTACAGGTCGACGACCCGTACGCGGATGCCGTGTTCGGCGAGGGCGTCGGCGGCCTTCAGCGCCTCGTGGACGGTGACGCCCGCGGCGACCAGGGTGAGCCGGTCCTCGGCGGAGGCGCGCAGCACCTTGCTGCCGCCGATCGGGAACTCCTCGGTGGGGCCGTAGATGACCGGGGTCTTGCCGCGGGTGGTCCGCAGATAGCGGATGCCCTCGCGGCCGGCCATGCCGGCGACGAGCTTGGCCGTCTGGTTGGCATCGCACGGGTACAGGACGGTGGAGTCGTACACGGCGCGGAACATCGCGAGGTCCTCCAGGCCCATCTGCGAGGGCCCGTCCTCGCCGATGGCGCAACCGGCGTGCGAGCCCACGAGGTTGATGCCGGAGCCGCTGATGGAGGCCATGCGGATGAAGTCGTGGGCGCGGGTGAGGAACGCGGCGAACGAGGAGGCGTACGGCACCCAGCCGCGTGCGGCCATGCCGACGGCGGAGGCCACCATCAGCTGTTCGGCGATGTAGCACTCGAAGTAGCGTTCCGGGTGGTCCTTGGCGAAGTACTCGGTGCGTGTCGAGTCGCCGACCTCGCCGTCCAGGGCCACGACGTCACCGCGTGCGCTGCCGAGCGCGGCGAGCGCCTGGCCGTAGGCGTCCCGGGTGGGGACCTCGTCGCCGATGTCGTAGCGCGGCAGCTCCAGATGGCCGCCCTGGACGGCGTGCAGCATGCGGGCCGCGGGCGGCGGCTGGACCTCGACGTGCAGGTTCCGTATGCCGCCGAGTTCCTCGATCGCCTCCTCCGGGTCCGGCAGCGGCTTGCCGTGAAGGCCCTCGCGGTCCTGGACGGCGGTGACGCCCTTGCCCTTCAGGGTGCGGGCGAGGATCACGGTGGGCTGTCCGGTGGTGGACTCGGCCTCGGCGTAGGCGCGGTCGATGGCCTCGACGTCGTGCCCGTCGACCTCGACGGTGTGCCAGTCGAAGGCCTTGAAGCGGCGCGCGTAGGCATCGAGGTCGTGGCCGTGGCGGGTGGGTCCGCGCTGGCCCAGCCGGTTCACGTCGACGATCGCGATCAGGTTGTCGAGATGCTCGTGCCCGGCATGCTCGGCGGCCTCCCACACGGATCCCTCGGCCAGCTCGCTGTCGCCGCACAGCACCCAGACGCGGTAGCCCGTGCGGTCGAGCCGCTGCTCGGCCAGGGCGATGCCGACGCCGACGGGCAGTCCCTGGCCCAGGGAGCCGGTGGCCGTCTCCACCCAGGGCAGCCGGCGGGGCGTGGGATGTCCTTCGAGCCGGCTGCCGAGCTTGCGGAAGGTGAGCAGCTCGGTCTCGTTGATCGCCCCGGCGGCCTTGTAGGCGGCGTACAGCAGAGGTGAGGCGTGTCCCTTGGACAGGATGAACCGGTCGTTGCCGGGATGGGCGGGGCGTTCGAAGTCGTAGCGGAGGTGTTTGGCCAGCAGGACGGCCATCAGGTCCGCCGCGGACATCGAGGAGGTCGGGTGCCCGGAGCCCGCCGCGGCGGCGGCGCGCACACTGTCGACGCGCAGCTGCTGGGCGAGTTCGGTGAGCTGACGGGTGTTCATGAATGATCCTCCGTACCGGATTTCTCCGTACCGGACTGTGCGGGGGCTCCCGGCACGCGGGCCAGTTCGGGCGACGCGGTGTCCAGCGGTACGTTCCAGGAGCGGACCAGCCCCAACTGGACGTCCTGGCGCGGCAGTACGGCTTCCAGGAGCCAGTCGGCGGCGACCCGGATGCGGTTCGCGGGCATCGCCGCGAGGTGGTAGCCACGGGTGACGGCTCCTGCGAGCGGCCCGGACAGGGGGATCCCGAGCGGGTTGGCGGCGGCCTGCACACCGCCGAGGTCCACGACGAAACCCAGGTCGCGATGACGGTAGGGGCGTCGGCTGCCGATGCCCAGCGAGGCCGCTACGTTGACGGCGGCGACCTTACCGTGCCGCCAGGCGTGCTGCGCCGTCATCGGCGTGTACTGGCCGGGCTTGGCGAGATCGGGCACGGCGGCCGCGTCCCCGCAGGCGAACACGTCGGGGTGACCCGGCACCTGCAAATACGGGTCGACCAGCAGCCGGCCGCGTTCGAGGGGCTTTCCGAGGTTGCCCACGAGCGGATCGGGCCGTACGCCGACACACCACACCAGGGTGCGGCTTTCGACGAACTCCCCGTCCGTCAGCAGGACTCCGTCGTGGGTCGCCTCCTTCACGGAGACTCCCATCCGTACGTCGACACCGCGGTGACGCAGGACCCGGTCGGCGGTGCGGGAGAGCCGCTCGTCCATCTCCGGCAGCACGCGGGGCGCGACGTCCAGCAGCATCCAGCGCGGGCGCATGCCCGCGCGCAACGGCTGCTTGCGCACCAACGCGTCGGTGAACAGCTGTCCCTGCGCGGCGACTTCGGTGCCGGTGTAGCCGGCGCCGACCACCACGAAGGTGCAGCGGGAGGCGCAGCTCTTGGGCTCGTCGGCCGCGGCGGCCAGCTCCACCTGGCGGGTCACGTGGTCGCGCAGGTAGAGCGCCTCGGGCAGGCCCCGGAAGCCGTGGGCGTTCTCGGCGACGCCGGGAACGGGCAGCAGCTTGTTGACGCTGCCGACGGCGAGCACCAGCCGGTCGTAGCCGAGGGTGCCGCCCTGGCCCTCGGGGTCGGTGTAGTGCACGGTGCGCGCGTCGAGATCGACACCGTCGGCCTCGCCGAGCACCAGGCGGACATGGCGCAGGGTGCCGGCGAGGGGAACGGCGACGCGCCGCGGCTCCAGGATGCCCGCGGCGACCTGGGGCAGCAGGGGCAGATACAGAAAGTAGTCCGTCGGATTCAGCAGGGTGATCTCGGCCCGGTTGCGGGTCAGCCGGGAGAGGGTGCGTGCCGTGCGGTAGCCGGCGAATCCGGCACCGACGATGAGGATGCGAGGTCGACTCACGTTTCGCCTCCGGCGTGGTCGCGCGTACGTCGTCTGCCTGGCGGGCGCACGAATGCCACCCGTGGAGACCTTCCGCGTTTCCCAGGTCAGGGCGCCCAAACCCGGCAGGCCCGGCGTTTCGCCCCCACCGGCGCGGTTACCCGGCCGGAGACCGACGCGGTAAGCCCCGTCCCGGAGGTTCTTCCATGACCGAGTACGGCTATTTCCTCTCGTGTGAGGAGTTCGGCCCCGCTGATCTGATCGAGCAGGCGCGGATGGCCGAGCAGGCCGGATTCCAGGCGCTGTGGATCTCGGACCACTACCACCCGTGGAACGACGCGCAGGGCCAGAGCCCCTTCGTGTGGTCGGTCATCGGTGCCCTCTCGGAGGTGGTGTCGCTGCCGGTCGAGACCGCGGTCACCTGCCCGACGGTGCGGATGCATCCGGCGGTGGTGGCGCAGGCCGCCGCGACCAGCGCGGTGATGACCGGCGGCCGCTTCCGGCTGGGTGTCGGCACGGGCGAGGCTCTGAACGAGCACATCCTCGGCGACCGCTGGCCGCCCACGAGCGTGCGTCTGGAGATGCTGGAGGAGGCCATCCAGGTGATGCGCCGGCTGTTCACCGGCGAGGAGGTCACCCACCACGGCACTCACTACACGGTGGAGAACGCCCGCCTCTACACGGTCCCCGACGCACCCGTCCCGATCGACATCTCCGGCTTCGGGCCCGCGGCGACCTCGCTCGCGGCCCGGATCGGCGACGGCTACATCACCATGATGCCGAAGGAGTCGATGGTGGCGCAGTTCCGCAAGGGCGGGGGCGGCGCCAAACCGGTGAGCGGCGGCACGAAGGTCTGCTACGGCACCGACCGGGACGAGGCCGTCCGCACGGTGCGCAGGCTGTGGGCCAACGAACTGCTGCCCGGCGAGATGGGGCAGGTGCTGCCATCGCCGAAGCACTTCGAGCAGTTGCAGCCGCTGGTCACCGAGGAGACGGTGCGCGAGAACCGGGTGTGCGGGGACGACGTGGACGAGCACGTGGCCGCGCTGTCCGCGTTCGTCGACGCGGGCTTCGACCGGGTCTACGTCAACCAGATCGGCCCCGACCAGCGCGGCTTCTTCGACTTCTACCGCACGAAGGTGCTGCCGCAGCTGCCGCGTTGAGATGTGTCGAGACGTGACGAGACGTGACGTGACGTGACGTGGGGCCGGGAGCGGGGCCTGGCGCACGAGACCGCCCCCGTTTTCCAGCCCCACTCCGCGCCCCGGGCCCCGCTGTCAGCCGCGGCGGCGCAGGGCCTCGACTGCCACCGCGGCGCCCAGTCCGCCGGCCAGCAGACCGGCGCCGATCCTCGCCCGGTTGCGGGAGAACCATTCCTCGGCACTTATCGGCTGGGACTCCGCGTCGAAGCGTCCGTGCGCCCCGAAGTCATGGCCGTGCGGGCCGTCCGCGGGGGTCCACAGGTTCCCCGCCCCGTCGTGCCGCGCCTTGTCCCGCTCGTCCTGCTGGGCGTCGAACCCGGTGCGCGCGAGATACCGGTCCAGCAGCCCGGGAGCCACCGCATTGGCGATCAGGGTGGCCACCGTCGATCCGCCCACCCAGTACTCCCGGCGCCTGGCATGCCCGGCCGCGTGCACGATCGCGCGTGCCGCCACCTCCGGCTGGTAGACCGGCGCGACCGGCCTGGCTCGCCCCGGCATCCGGTTCAGCACCCAGTCGAACTGCGGGGTGTTCATGGCCGGCAGCTGCACCATGGTCGTCCGCACCCGCGACCGTTCGTGCATCAGTTCGCATCGCAAGGACTCGTTGAACCCCTGGATGGCATGCTTGGCACCGCAGTACGCCGACTGGAGCGGTATCCCCCGGTACGCGAGCGCGGAGCCGACCTGGACGATCGTCCCGTGGTTCGCGGGCTGCATATGCCGTAGGGCGGCCCGGGTACCGAACACACATCCGAGGTACGTCACTTCGGTGACCCGGCGGAACTCGTCCGGCGCGATGTCCGTGAACCGCGCGAAGACACCCGTGAACGCGTTGTTGACCCAGACGTCGATCCGCCCGAACGCATCGGCGACCTGCTGCGCGGCGTCCTCGACCGCTCTGGCGTCCGCCACGTCGACAGGTACGACGAGCGCCTCACCGCCGACGCGCCGCACCTCTTCCGCGGCCGCCGCGAGGCCCTCGCGGCCCCGGGCCAGCAGGGCGACCCGGTCGCCGCGCGCGGCGAAGGCCACGGCCGCGGCCCGGCCCACGCCGCCGCTCGCCCCGGTCACCACGACCGCCCTGCGGCGACCCGTCACGGCTCGCGTCCACGACCTGGCCATCGTTCACCGGGCCCGGCGGTGCGGTACGTCGGGGCCGGCTTCCGGCATACCCGGCACAGGGCCGCCCGTCACCGGGTCCCCGGGTGCGGCGGGCGGCACCGGCGGGTACGGCATGCCGTGGCCGCTCGGCGGTCCGGCGGGCGGCGGCGTACCGCCGACGAGACGGCCCGTGGCCCCGTGGGATCCGGTCCCGTGCGGGTGGCCGCCGGAGCGGGCGGCACCGCGCAGCACATAGGCGGCCACGCCCAGCACCGCCGCCATGATCAGCGCGGCGGCCCAGCCGGGCAGGCCGAGGGCCAGGGCCAGGCCGACGGCGAGCGCCAGCGCGGCACCCGCATACAGGCCGGCGGCACCGGACGCGGCGTACAGCGCGGCCGTGCGGCGCTGCTTGCGCGTCTGTTCGCGCAGCTCGTCACGCACGGCCTCACGGGCCACCTGTGTCAGCTCGTCGACCAGCTGCTTGTCCAGATGTTCCAGATGATCCAAGCGCTTCATGCCGGCCGGGTACCCGGGCATGGGCGCGCATAACGCCGTGCCACCCGCCTGCCACACCCCCGTCCCGGGGAAAAGCGGCGTGTATCCGGCGGAATCGATCTCCTCTCCCGAACCGCCCCAACTAGGCTCGCCCGCATGGAGATTCTGGGAGCCTCGCTGCGCGTCTGCGTCGACGACATGGAGACCGCGGTCCCCTTCTACGAACGTCTGGCGGGCGGCAGAGCTCTCCGTTTCGAACGCGGGGGCGTCCAGGTCGCCGCGGTCGGCTGCTTCCTGCTGATGAGCGGCCCGGCGTCCGAACTCGAGCTGCTGCGCAGGGTGGCGGCGACGATCGCCGTGGATGACGTCGACGAGGCCCACCGCGTGCTGACCGGCCTCGGAGCCCGGATCATCGCGGGCCCGCTCCCCACACCGGCGGGCCGCAATCTGATCGCGGCGCATCCGGACGGGGTGGTCTACGAGTATGTGGACCGCCGGCCGCCCGCCTAGCCGCTCACGGTGCGGGCCGCATCCGGAAGTCGTAGCGCGCCGGCAGCGGCTCGTCGGTGATCCGGGCCCACAGCTCGCTGATCGTCTCCTCGCCCTCCCGCAGATCGGCGACTTCGAACCCCTCGTCGAACACCGCCCGCGCCGCCTCGCGATCGCCCTCCGCGAGCAGCAGCCGCGCCTCGATCAGCCGGAAGCGGCCGCGCTCTCGCGTCATGGGGTGCAGGCGGTGCCACACCGCCCGCGCGTCCCGGGCGCGGCCCACGGCCAGCAGGGCCTCGAGGGTCTCGCGGCCGAGCGCCGCGGTGGCGGCCGTCCAGGTCTCCCCGTCGTCGCGACGCTCCCGGCACAGGTCGTCGAAGGCCTCGGCGTACCGGTCGGCGGCGCGCTCGCGGTGTCCGGCCTCCTGGTCGGCCACCGCGAGACAGCGCAGCACGGGCCACAGGGACGGGGCGAGAGGAAGGGCGCGCTCCCAACTGCGCACCGCCTGCGCACGGTCCCCGGCATGCCACTGGGCGATGCCGAGGTGATACTCCGTCAGGGGCCGTGCGGGCGCGGTCTCCAGCATGTCCCGCCAGTGCGGCGCCACCAGCGTCTCCCCCGGCGGCCCGGCCCGCCGCGCCTCGGGGAAGGAACCGGTCCGCAACAACTCCAGCCATGGCGCCTGCGCATCACCGAGCGTCGCCTCCTCGAACGGGGTCCCCGGCAACTTGCCGCCCGTGCACAGCACTTCGAGTGCGCCCCAGCCCGAACCGGCGGCGAGCACCTCACCGGGTTCGGCGTCGGCGTACGGCCGCCACGCGGCGTAGGCGGTGTCGACGCGCTCGCGCGGCAGACAGGCCTCCAGACGCGCCTCGGCCGCGCGTACGACGCCGGGCCACTCCCCTTCGCGCTCGGCGTGCAGCGGCCCGTACGCCTCCAGCCAGGCGACCTCGCTCTTTGCCTCCAGGCGTACGTGTTCCAGCTGGGTGCGGGCCAGTCCGGCCTGGATCTCGCAGTATCCGCCGGTGCCCGGTTCGGTGAGCCACTCCTGCCAGCGGCGACCGCCGGTGCCCGTGCCCCAGACGAAGAGCTTGCGGCCGTGCAGCACATCGGTCGACGTCTGCACCAGTCCGTGGCCGTCCTCGCCGAGCGCGGCGATCCAGCGCCGCCGCCCGTCGGGGACGTCGTAGAACCAGTCGGCGGGATGGACGCTGTTCGCCGGACAGGTGCGGTCCACACCGTCGTACGACGGCACCGGCACACGGTGCGGTCGGCGCTCGTAGCCGAAGTGGTAGGCCTCCTCGGCGGGGGCGAGCACCCGGCACTCCTCGGGTACGGCGATATTGGACCACCAGTAGGTCGGCACCGGCCGGTCGTGCGGATTGCGGATCCGGGCGCCGACGTACAGGAAGTCGGAGCCTTCCGGCAGCCAGAGGTCGACCTGGAACGGCAGGTCGCGCAGGCGCTCCCACTCCCACAGGCGCAGCATCTCCCCGCCGTCGGGCGCGGTGACGCGGGCCGCGTGCAGGGGCGAACAGGAGAGGGTGGTGTGGCCGGTGGCGCCGATGTTCCACTCGATACCGCCGGAGAACCAGGCGCCGTTGAGCGCGAAGCAGGCGGGCTGGAACACCGGGTTGCGGTAGAGGAGTTCACGTCCGCTCGGCTTGTGGAACAGTGACGCGACGCGTCCGCCCAGGCCGGGCAGGACGGTGACGCGCAGCCGGTCGTTCTCGATCACGAGGGTGACGATGTCCCGGTGAGCGCGCGCTCTGCCGTAGCCGTCCCGCACCCGCACGGGCAGCAGGCTGCGCAGAGGCGCACAGCCGAACTGCCGGGCCATGTCGGGCGGCAGGTTCTCCCTGTCGCGGTCCTCGATGCGGTGCACGTCGTCGAACGGCCGCAGCGGGGGCAGTGGGTTGTCCGGTCCCAGAGCCGCCGCGGGCAGCTTCATCACGTCCCGTCGGATCGTCGTCACGATCGCCATGGAACCCGTTCGCCGACGAGCCGACCAGGGGCTCTGCCGGTCAGGATTCCGCAAAGCCGGACATGACGGCGCCCGGGGCGATGCCGCACCGGACCTCCCCGGAGGCCGCGGGCCCGGGTCAGCTGCCGGTCATCTCGGCGGTGATGGCCCAGCGTTCGTGGTCGCGCCAGGCCCCGTCGATGTAGATCATGTTCGGCGAGAAGCCCTCGAGGCGGAAGCCGCAGCGCCGGGCGAGGGCGATCGAGGCGGTGTTGCCGGGCTGCGCGTTGATCTCCAGCCGGTGCAGTCCCATCGGTCCGAACGCGTACCGCACCACGAGGTCGAGGGCCTCCGCCATCAGTCCCCGCCCGGCCGCATGGGCGAAGACACCGTAGCCGAGGGCCCCGCACAGGAATCCGCCCTGGACGATGTTGTTGATGTTGATGAACCCGGCGATGGCCCCGCTGTCCTTCTCGCACACCAGGAAGCCGGTCTTCGTCGGATCGTCGATCAGCCGGCCCGCGTAGGCCGCGTAGGCCCGCGCGGTGACGGGCGGGAAGAGCCACGGATGGTGCAGGTCCTTGCTCTCCCGCGCCCGGGCGGTGAATTCGGCCTCGTCCTCGTAGGTGAAGTGGCGAATGCCCACGCTGGGGCCTTCGGCGAGATATCCGCGGGTCACAGGCACACCGGTACCCTACGTGACCCGCGGCCCCCGCGCCGCGGAGCTACGCCAGCGCCGGCTCGTCCAGCGTCAGCGTCCCGGCCTCCGCGTCCAGTTCGGCCCCCACCCCGAACGGGATGGTCAGCGCGCCCTCGCCGTGCCCGAAGCCGAACTCCTCGACGACCGGTACCCCGAGGCCGCCGAGCCGGTCGGTGAGAACCCGCCGCAGCAACTCGTACGGACCGCACTCCTTCCAGGAGCCGAGCGCGATCCCGGCGACCCCGTCGAGCCGGCCGGAGCGCAGCATCTGGGTGAGGACCCGGTCCACGCGGTACGCCTCCTCGCCGACGTCCTCGATCATCAGCAGGCCTCCCCGTGAGCCGGCCCGGGCGTGCGGGGTGCCCAGTTCGGTCGCGAGCAGGCTCAGACAGCCGCCGAAGGTGACGCCCCGGGCCCGTCCGGGCACGAGCACCGTCCCGCCCAGAGCGCGGATGGCCGTCACGGACTCCGGCTCGAAGAGCGTGGCCCGCAGATGCTCCTGCGCCCGGGCGTTCTTCAGGAAGTCGACCGACGACACCATCGGACCGTGCAGCGTGACCAGGCCGAGGCGGACCGCGAACGCCTCGTGCAGCGCGGTGATGTCGCTGAAGCCGACCAGCACCTTGGGCCCGGCGGCCCGCAGCGCGTCCCAGTCGAGCAGGTCCACCATGCGCTGCGCCCCGTATCCACCGCGGGCGCACAGCACCGCGGTCACATCCGGGTCGCACCAAGCGGCCTGGAAGTCGGCGGCCCGGTCGGCGTCCGTGCCCGCGAGGTAGGGGTAGTCGGGGTGCCGGTCCAGGACATGCGGGCCCACGACCGGGTCCAGTTCCCAGGCGCGCAGGAGGTCGAGCCCGGCGGCGAGCCGCTCCTCGACCACGGGCCCGCTGGGCGCGACGACGGCCACGCGGGCGCCGGGGGCGAGTCTCGGCGGCCGTGCGAGAGGGATCATCTGCTGAGCTCCAGGGTGGGTATGCCGGGCGGGTCGAACCCGAAGACCTGCGCGTACAGGGACAGCTCGGCCTCCAGGGCACGCACCATGGTCTCAACCCGCCGGAAGCCGTGCCCCTCGCCCTCGAAGGCGAGGTAGGCGTGCGGCACCCGCCGCCCCGCGAGCCGCGCGAGGAACCGCTCGCACTGCGCCGGCGGACAGATGGGGTCGTCGAGCCCCTGGAGCAGCAGAAAGGGGGCGGTGATCCGGTGCGCGTTCTCGAGGGGCGATCTCTCGGCGTACCGGTCGGGCACCTCGGAGTAGGGCCCCACCAGGGTGTCCGTGTACCGGGACTCGAAGTCGTGGGTCTCCCCCGAACCGAAGCTCTTCAAGTCCAGGACGGGATAGATGATCGTGCCGCAGGCGTAGCCGTCCGTCGTCGTCAGGGACACCGCCGACGTCCAGCCGCCCGCGCTGCCGCCCCGCACGGCGAGCCGGTCGCGGTCGGCGATGCCCTCGTCGGCGAGGGCGGCCGCGACGGCCGCGCAGTCCTCGACGTCGACGACCCCCCACTGTCCGCGCAGCCGGTTGCGGTACTCGCGTCCGTATCCGGTCGAGCCGCCGTAGTTCACCTCGACGACGCCGATGCCGCGCGAAGTGAAGTAGGCGATCTCCAGGTCCAGGACGCACGGGACCCGGCTGGTGGGCCCGCCGTGGGCCCACACGAGATAGGGCGGCAGCTCGCCGTCGGGCGCGGTGTGACCGGGGTGGTGCGGCGGATACAGGTGGGCGTGGATCTCCCGGCCCCCGGGCCCGGTGAAGGTACGGACCCGCGGGTCGGGGTAGTAGGCGGGGTCGACCGCGTCCTCGTGGGCGGTGCCGACGACCCGGGCGCGGCCGGTGCTCACATCCAGTTCGACCACCTCGTACGCGGTGCGCGGGCTCGCGCCGACGGCGACGATCCGGCTGCCGTGCGCGGCGAGGGTGGCGGCGAACTCGGTCCAGGGTCCGGCCGCGTCGACGACCTCGCCGCTGTCCGGGTCGAGGATACCGAGCCGACTGGCTCCCCTGCCGTGCAGGACGGCGATCAGCCCGCTCTCCAGCGGAGCGAACCACCGCAGGCCGACCTTCCACAGCGGCCCGGCGAACTCCTCCGCGCGGGGGCACAGCGGCACACCGTCCCGGTACAGATTCCACCAGCCGCCGAGGTCACTGGCGTACAGCAGGGAGCCGTCGGCCGCCCACTCGGCCTGGGGGATGGACTCCTCGGGGCCACCGGCGAGAGTGCGCGGCTCCCCGAGTGTCCCGTCGCCGGTCACCTCGGCCACGATGAGCTCGGTGCCGTCCCACGGCATGCGCGGATGGTCCCAGGCGATCCACGCCGCGCGCCGCCCGTCCGGCGAGAGGCGGGGCCCCGTGACGAAACGGTGCCGCGCCTCGGTGAGTTCCCGCACGGCACGCCGGTCCCGCGCCGCGGAACCGTCCAGGGGCACGGCGGCCACCACCCGGCGTACGTCCGAGGGGCCCTCACCGGTGAACTCCTCCAGCACACACCACACCTCGCCGCGCTCGGCATGCAGTTGCGGGTCGACCCAGCGCAGTCCGCCGCCCACCGGCGAGAGGGGAGTGAGCGGGCGCGGCCCGTCACCGGGCGCCGCCGGCTCGTATGCGTACAGCCGCTGGTCCGCGAAGTGGACGAAGACCAGCAGCGGGCCCTCGGGACGCATGACACCGGACCAGGGCCGGCCGCCGTACTCCATGACCCGGCTGCGCACGTTCCACGGCGGGGGCAGCACCGTCTGCTGTGCACCGTCCGCCGTGCGCCGCACGAGGGTGCGGCGGCCGCCTTCCATGGGGCGTGGCTCGGTCCACCACGCCTCCTCGCCCACGAAGTCCACCGAATCCGGCTGCCCGTCGTGCGCGGCGGCGAGCGCCGCGTCGATGGGCGAGGGCCACTCCCCGTAGGGCAGGATCCGCGCCATCTCCCCCACCTCTCCTAGGCCGTCCGCAGAAAGCGGTCGAGGACTCGGACGCCGAAGTGCAGGGCCTCGACGGGGACGCATTCGTCGACGCCGTGGAAGAGTGCCTGGTAGTCGAAGCCCTCCGGCAGCTTCAGCGGCGCGAAACCGTATCCGGTGATGCCGAGGCGCGAGAACTGCTTGGCGTCGGTGCCGCCCGACATGCAGTACGGCACCACATGTCCCTCTGGCGCGAACTCCTCCACGGCGGCCCGCATCCGGGCGAAAGTCGGTGAGTCCACCGGTGATTGGAGGGCGACCTCGCGGTGGTGGTACTCCCAGTCGACGTCCGGTCCGGTCAGTTCGTCGAGTGTGGCGCGGAACTCGTCCTCACCGCCGGGTACATAGCGTCCGTCGATGTGGGCGACGGCCTCGCCCGGGATCACGTTCACCTTGTAACCGGCGCGGAGCATGGTCGGGGTGGCGCTGTTGCGGACGGCCGGCCGGACCAGTGCCGCGGCCGGGCCCAGCTCCTCCAGAAGGTCGTCCGTGGCGACGGGGTCGTCGAGGTCGGCGTCGAGGCCGTACAGGGCGGCGAGTTCGGTGAGCGCGGCCCGCACGGTCGGGGTGAGCCGCAGCGGCCACTCATGGGCGCCGATCCGGGCGACGGCGGCGGCGAGCCGGGTGACGGCGTTGCTGTGGTTCGGCTTGGAGCCGTGGCCGGCGCGGCCGCGGGCGGTCAGGGTGAGCCAGGCGGTGCCGCGCTCACCCGCCGCGACGGGATAGATGCGCCGGCCGCCGCCGTCGTGGAACGTGAACGCTCCGGACTCGCTGATTCCTTCGGTGCACCCCTCGAAGAGATGCGCATGGCGGTCCGCCAGGAACTCGGAGCCGTCCTCGGCGCTCGCCTCCTCGTCGGCGGTGAACGCGAGGACGAGGTCGCGGCGGGGCCGCACGCCCGTGCGGGCCCAGGCCGCCACGACCGCGAGGATCATCGCGTCCATGTTCTTCATGTCGACCGCGCCACGGCCCCAGACGACACCGTCGCGCACCTCTCCGGAGAACGGGTGCACGCTCCAGTCGGCGGCCTCGGCGGGCACCACGTCGAGATGGCCGTGGACGAGCAGTGCGTCCGCGGACGGGTCGGTGCCCTCGATCCGGGCGACGACGTTGGTCCGGCCTTCGGTGCGTTCCAGGAGCGTGGGCTCCAGGCCCGCCTCGGCCAGCCGCGCCGCCGCGTACTCGGCGGCGGGCCGCTCGCGGCAGTCTCCGCCGCCCCGGTTGGTGGTGTCGATCCGGATGAGGTCCGAGGTGAAGCGCACGACCTCGTCGAGTGCCTGCCGGTCAGCCATACTGCTCCTCCACCGCCGCAGAGGCGATCGTGGTGACCGCCTTGAAGGTACGGATGCCCTCGTACATGGTGGCGCTCGTGTACGCCACCTTCCGCTCGCCGATGCGGTCCACGCCCGGGACGACGGTGGCGGCCATCGCGAGGTGCTCGGCGTCGAACTCGAGCGCCACGGTGAACGGTCCTGCGTAGACCGGCTCCTGGCGCACCGCCAGCGCGACCGCCCGCTTGGCGGCGGCGCGGATGTCGGCGGCGGTCCTGGCGGGTGTGCGGCACACCGCCGCGTACCGGGAGACGTGGTCCTTGACGGCGACCTTGAGCGCCTCCGGCGCATAGCCCAGCGCGTCCTCGCAGGCCACGTCGTCGCCGGTGACCAGGATCACGGGCACGCCGTACTCGGCGGCGACGTGCGCGTTCAGCAGACCCTCGCTGGCGCGGACGTCGTTCAGCCAGACTCCGGTGATGGAGTTGGCGAGATAGGTGTGCGCCAGCACGCCTTCCATACCCGCGCCCGCGTGGTAGCCGACGAACGCGATGCCGTCCACGTCGCCGTGTTGGACGCCCTCCACCATGGACAGGGACTTGTGACGGCCGGTGAGCATCTGCGCCCGCTCGTCGAGCCGCTCCAGGAGCAGATTGCGCATGGTCCAGTGTGCCTCGTTGATCAGCACCTCGTCGGCGCCGCCGTCGAGGAAACCGAGCACGGCGGCGTTCACGTCCGAGGTGAACATCGCCCGGCACCGCTCCCACTGCGGCGTCCCGGGCAGCACGTCGGCCGGCCAGGTCACACCGGTGGCGCCCTCCATGTCGGCGCTGATGAGGATCTTCATGCACGAAACCGTACGTGCTGGTGACGATGCGTGACCAGCCCTGTGGAAAAGCGGTCGCCCCTTCGGGGGTCAGGCGCCGCAGGAGCGGAGGAAGGCGCGGGTGCGGACGGCGATGGGCAGCGGCCGCCCCGGTGGGCAGGGGTACATGTCCTGCTCGACGATGGCGAAGAGGTCGACGCCGAGGCCCTGGGCGGCGGCGAGGACCGGTTCCAGCGCGGGCACGCCGCCCGGGGGTTCGCACATCACGCCGCGCTGCACGGCGGGCCCGAAGGGCACCCCGTTCGCCACGACGTCGGCGAGGATCTCCGGGTCGACCTGCTTGAGGTGCAGGTAGCCGATGCGCTCGCCGTAGGTCTCGATGAGCTTGACGCTGTCGCCACCGCAGTAGGCGTAGTGCCCGGTGTCCAGGCAGAGGTTGACGAGGTCGGAGTCGGTGGCGTCGAGGAGGCGCCCGACGTGCTCCTCGGTGTCGATGTGGGTGTCGGCGTGCGGGTGGACGACGATGTCGAGTCCGTAGGTCTCCTTGACCTCGTGGCCGAGCCGCTCCATGCCCTTGCAGAGGTGGGCCCACTGTTCGGCGGTCAGCTCCGGCGGCTCGATGATCTCGGCGGTCTTGTCGTCCCGCCAGAAGGAGGGGATGACCACCAGGTGTTGCGCACCCATCGCCTGGGTGAGCGCGGCGACCCGGCCGACGTGCTCCCAGGTGGACTCCCATACGGCCGGTCCGCGGTGCAGTGCGGTGAAGACGGTGCCCGCCGACACCTTCAGACTCCGCTTGTTCACCTCGTCGGTGAGCCGGGCCGGGTCGGTCGGCAGATAGCCGTAGGGGCCGAGTTCGATCCAGCAGTAGCCGGCCTCGGCGACCTCGTCGAGGAAGCGTTCCCAGGGCACCTGCCGCGGGTCGTCGGGGAACCAGACGCCCCAGGAGTCCGGGGCCGAGCCGACCCGGATGCGGTCCAGGGCAGGGGTCATCTCAGGAGTTCCCTTCGGGAGGTGCGGCCACGGGTGCCCGGAGGTCCCTCTCCTCCGGGAGGCCCTGGACGTCGACGCCGCCGACCTGTGCCAGCTCGTGCTTGAGAGCGGCGAGTTCGGCGCCGCCGGCCATGTGGTTGGTCAGCTCTTCCAGGCTGACCTGTGTGCGGTCGGCGCTGAGCTCCAGGGTGCCCAGGCGCAGCACACTGAAGTGGTCGCCGACCATATACGCGTGGTGCGGGTTGTGGGTGATGAAGATGACGCCCAGTCCGCGCCCGCGGGCGGCCGCGATGTACTTGAGGACGACGCCCGACTGCCTGACGCCGAGGGCGGCGGTGGGCTCGTCCAGAATGAGGACGCGGGCTCCGAAATAGACGGCGCGGGCGATGGCCACGCACTGGCGCTGGCCGCCGGAGAGGGTGCCGATGGGCTGTTCGAGGTCGTCGAGGACGATGCCCATGTTGCGCAGTTCCTCGTCAGCGGTCTTCTTCATCCGGGCGATGTCGAGGCGGCGGACCGGCCAGGGCCCCCTGGTCATCTCCGAGCCGAGGAAGAAGTTCCGCCACACCGGCATGAGCGGCACGGTCGCCAGATCCTGGTACACGGTGGCGATGCCGCGGTCCAGGGCCTCACGCGGGGTGCTGAAGCGCACCGGTTGCCCGTCGACGAGGAACTCGCCCTCGGTGTGCTGGTGGAGCCCGGAGATGATCTTGATCAGAGTGGACTTGCCGGCGCCGTTGTCGCCCAGGACGCAGGCGACCCTGCCGGGGTGGACGGCGAGGTCGACGCCGTGCAGGGCGCGGATGTTGCCGTAGGACTTGCCCGCCCCGCGCAGTTCGACGATGGGGGCCCGGTCGGCCGGGGTGGACGTGCCGTTGGGGGTGCCGAGGTCGGCGGTCGTCATGGGGATCACCTCCGGGTCGCCGACTGGCGGACCCACAGATTGATGAGGGTGGCGCCGAGGAGCATCACGCCGAGGAATGCCTTGAACCAGTCGGGATTCCAGCCGGCGTAGACGATGCCCTGGCTGACCATGCCGAACATGAAGGCGCCGAACACGGGGCCGATCGCGGAGCCGTAGCCGCCGGTGAGCAGGCAGCCGCCGATGACCGCGGCGGCGATGTAGATCAGTTCCTGGCCGACGCCCTCGCCGGACTGCACGGTGTTGAAGGCGAACAGCTGGTGCATGCCGACGAACCAGGCACCGAGGCCGACCACCATGAACAGGGTGATCTTGGTGAACTTCACCGGCACGCCGACGGCCCGTGCGCTGTCCTTGTTGCCGCCGACCGCGAAGATCCAGTTGCCGTATTTGGTGCGCAGCAGGACCCAGGTGGCCAGGGCCGCGAAGCCGAGCCACCACAGGACGGTGACCTTGAACTGGACGCCCCCGACGGTGAGGGAGGAGGCGAAGACCGCCTTGGCCTGGTCGAAGCCTTCCATGTCGCTGATGTCGTCGGTGGCGACGTTGCCTGTGATCAGCTTGGTGACCGCGAGGTTGATGCCCTGAAGGCCGAGGAACGTGCCGAGCGTGATCAGGAAGCTCGGCAGTCCCGTGCGCATCACCATCCAGCCGTTGAACGCCCCGATCGCGAGCGACACCACGAGGGCGACGATCACGCCCACCCATACGTTCATGGTCAGCTGGTAGCTGACCATGCTCGCGGTCAGCGCGGAGGTGATCACCGAGACACCGGACGACAGGTCGAACTCGCCGCCGATCATCAGCAGCGCCACGGGCAGCGCCATGATCCCGATGGTGGAGGACTGGTAGAGGACGGTGGCCATCGCACTGCCCGTGCGGAACGTGGGCGCCGCGACGAAGAAGAAGACGAACACCGCGACGGCCCCGAGGAAGACGCCGACCTCGGGCCGAGCGAGCAGCCGGAGCACGAGGGAGCGCTGTACCGTCCGGCCGTCACGCTCCTTGGGGCCGGAGGCCGGCGGTGAGGACACCGCCGGCACAGCCTGCTCGGACATGGTCATCACCTCGTGCCCTTCGCGGCGAACGCCGCGACGGTGTCGACGTTGGACTTGTCGACGAAGGCCGGTCCGGTCAGCACCGGCTGTTCGCCGCCGCCGCTGTAGTTGCCGTTGTTCTTCTGGAGCCACAGGGAGTCGACCGCCAGGTAGCCCTGGAGATAGGGCTGCTGGTCGACGGCGAACTGGATGTCACCCTTCTGGATGGCGTCGGTGAGGTCCTTGTTGAGGTCGAAGGTGGCGACCTTCGCCTTGCTGCCCGCGTCGCCCACCGACTGCACCGCGGTCAGGGCGTAGGGCGCGCCGAGCGCGGCGACGTAGTCGATGGAGCTGTCCTGCTTCAGCTTGGCGGTGATGGTCGACTTCACCGACGGCATGTCGGTGCCGTTGACATAGAGGATCTGCGTCTTGCCGCCGAATGTCTTCTTCACGCCGTCGCAGCGCTGGGTGAGTCCGACGTTGCCCTGCTCCTGGATCACACAGACCGCGTTCTTCGCTCCGACCTCGTTCAGCTTCTTGCCGAACGCCTCTCCCGCCACGCTCTCGTCCTGCCCGAAGAACTCCAGCAGTCCCAGCTTCTTCCAGTCGCTCACCCCGGAGTTGAGGCCGACCACCGGGATCCCCGCCTGTGTCGCCTTGCCCACCACGTCCTTCATGGCGTCCGGTTTGGCAAGGGTGATCGCTATGCCGTCGACCTTCTGGTCGATGGCGTTCTGCACCAGGTTGGCCTGGCTGCCCGCGTTGGGGTCGCTGGAGTAGACGAGCTTGATGTTGTCCTTGGCCGCGGCCGCCTCGGCTCCCTTGCGGACGATGTCCCAGAAGGTGTCGCCCGGGGCCTGGTGGGTGACCAGCGCGACCGTCATCCGGGGCGTGGTCGCCTTGCCCGCGGCGACGCCGGAGTTCTTCTCCTCCGCCTTCCTGCCGCCCGAGCTGCTGGAGCAGCCGGCGGCGAGCAGCGCGGACGCCGCGGCCAGCGCGACAAAGGGGACGACTCTGCGGGAGTGGCGGGGGTGGAACGTGCGGTCCATCTTTCCTGCACCTCACTGTGCGGCCGGGGAAGGGGAAAGGGAGAGGGACGGCGCCGGGCGGCAGCCCCACATGGGGCCCGGACCGGGGGTCCGGGCCGGGTGCCGTGATCCGGCGGTTTCGCTGGGACCGGATACAAGCCCCTGGCGCACCCACCTGTCAATACTTTGTTAAGACATTATTTAAGAAGCAGGTCCGAATGTAAGTACATAGTCTTGACAGTGGCTTGCCGTGCGGCCTACACATGTCCCAGGCCGTCGAGCGTTTCGAGTCCGATCACCGTGCGACACATCGGGGGCGATCTCTACCCACTACAGACCGGTATGGCGCTTCCGCAGGTCGAGTCGTCAGGAAGTTTCCAGGACCATGCGATGACACAGGATTCCGCCGAGCAGTCGGCCGTCCGTCTCCCCGGCGTGACCCCCGGCCCGCCCTCGGCCCCCGCACCTCCCACGACCCCGGCCCCGCCCAAGGCCCTCGACTTCGCCCTCGACCGCGGCAGCCCGGTCCCGCTCTACTACCAGCTGGCCCAGCAGCTCGAGGCGGCCATCGAGCAGGGAGCACTGGGCCCGGGCAGTCTGCTGGGCAACGAGATCGAGCTGGCCGGGCGCCTCGGCCTGTCCCGGCCCACCGTCCGCCAGGCCATCCAGTCCCTCGTCGACAAGGGTCTGCTGGTCCGCCGCCGGGGCGTCGGCACCCAGGTGGTGCACAGCCAGGTCAAGCGGCCCTTGGAGCTGAGCAGCCTCTACGACGACCTGGAGGCCGCCGGGCACAAGCCCGCGACACGGGTGGTACGCAACACCCTGGCACCGGCGTCCGCCGAGGTCGCGGCCGCCCTCGGTATCGCCGAAGGTGCGGACGTGCACCATCTGGAACGTCTCCGGCTCGCCCACGGCGAGCCGATGGCGTTCCTGTCCAACTACGTGCCGATGGGCCTGCTGGCCCTCGACACCGGGAAGCTCGAGGTGACGGGCCTGTACCGGATGATGCGCGGCGCCGGCGTCACCCTGCACAGCGCCCGTCAGTCCGTCGGCGCCCGTCGCGCCACCGCCGGGGAGGGAACCATGCTGGGCGAGCCCGAGGGTGCCGCCCTGCTGACCATGCGGCGCACGGCGTACGACGACACGGGCCGCGCCGTCGAGTACGGCACCCACATCTACCGCGCCTCCCGCTACTCCTTCGACTTCCGGTTGCTGGTCCGCCCCTGAACCGCCCCCTTTCGCGGCTCGGCCGGACGGGCCGGTCGCGGTGCCCGGTTTCCGTGACAGCGAGGGGACCATGCCGGGCATCGGTCAGCCGCTGCGCCGAAGCGGAGCGGCCGCCGCGTCCGGCCCCGCGGTCATCCGAGGTCCACCCAGGTCCGCAGCCGCGCGGAGCGGCTCATGGCGTCCAGGGCGGTGGCGCTGTGCACGGCGTCGTCGAGGGTAGGGCCGTACGCCGTTCCCTCCGCCACCGAGCGCAGGAAGTGGTAGGCCTCGATCACCTTCAGGTCGTCGTAGCCCATGGCGTTGGCGGTCCCGGGCTGGAAGGCGCCGTACTCGCCGTGGCCGGGGCCGACATAGAGGGTGCTGACGGGCTGGTCCTGGTAGAACGTGCCGCGGCTGACGCCCAGTTCGCCCATGCGCCGGAAGTCCCAGAAGACCGCGCCCTCGGTGCCGTGCACCTCGAAGCCGTAGCTGTTCTGCTCGCCGACGGAGACCCGGCAGGCCTCCAGGACTCCACGGGCCCCGGACGCGAAGCGCAGCAGGCAGTTGACGTAGTCCTCGTTCTCCACCGGGCCCGGCTCGCCGCCCGTCGCACGCGTGTGGCCCGCGGTGGCGCCGACGGGACGGGCTCGCTCGGGGATGAAGACGGCGGTGTCGGCGGCCAGCGACTCGATCTCGCCGAGCAGGAAGCGGGCCAGGTCCACCCCGTGCGAGGCGAGGTCGCCGAGGACTCCGCTGCCGCCCCGGGCACGCTCGTACCGCCAGGTCAGGGCAGACTCGGGGTGAGCGGCGTAGTCGCTGAAGAGCCGGATGCGGACATGGGTGACGGTGCCGATCCCGCCGGAGGCGATCAGCTCGCGGGCGGCTTCGACCGCCGGTGCGTTGCGGTAGTTGAAGCCGACCGTGCCCTGCACCCCGGCCTTGGCGACGGCGTCCGCGACCGCGTGGGCGTCCTCGACGGTCAGACCGACCGGCTTCTCGATCCAGATGTGCTTGCCCGCCTCGGCCATGGCGGTGCCGATCTCACGGTGCAGGAAGTTCGGCGCGGCGATGCTCACCGCCTGGACGCGGGGGTCGGCGGCGACCTCCCGCCAGTCGCGGACGGCGGTGGCGAAGCCGTACTGCCGGGCGGCCTCCTCGGCGCGGCCCGGCACCTCGTCGGCCACGGCGACCAGTTCGGGCCGCAGAGGCAGCCGCGGGAAATGGTGCGGCACACGGATGTACGCCTGGGTGTGCACCCGTCCCATCCAGCCGAACCCCACGACGGCGACGCCGAGCGTACCCACCATGCCTGCCCCTCTTTGGACCGGTCCAGAGATTCCCAGCCCACACTGGAGCCCGTCCCTGCAGTTGTCAATCCTTTGACAAGCGGATGAGCCGCATGGAACGGTCCAGACATGAGAGCGCCGACGATCCGCGATGTGGCCGAACGGGCCGGAGTGTCGAAATCGCTGGTCTCCCTGGTGCTGCGCGGCTCCGACCAGGTGCGCCCGGAGAAGCGGCAGGCCGTGCTGGCAGCCGTCGAGGAGCTGGGCTATCGCCCCAACGCCGCCGCGCGCAGTCTCAGCGAACGGCGCACCCGTACGGTGGGTGTGCTGCTGAACGACCTGCGCAACCCCTGGTTCGTCGAGCTGCTCGACGGCCTCAACTCCCGGCTGCACGACGCCGGACTGCGCATGCTGATGGCCGACGGCCGCCTCAGCCGGCGTCTCGGCGAGGACCTCACCCGTACGTTCACGGACCTCGGGGTCGACGGGCTGATCGCCGTGGGCACACTGCCGCCGTCCAAGGCGCTGAGGACGGCGGCGGCGCGGATTCCCACCGTGGTCGCGGGGGCCCGCGAGCCCCGGCTGCCCGCGGTGGACATCGTCGCGGGCGACGACGGACACGGCGCCCGGCTCGCCACGGAGCACCTCATCGACCTCGGCCACCGCCGCATCGCGCACATCGCCGGTCAGGGGGTGGTCGGGGAACTGCGCAGGCGCGGCTTCGAGACGGTCATGCGCGAGCACGGTCTGGCGGACACGGCGGTCGTGCAACAGGGAGATCCGACCGAGGAGGGCGGCTACCGTGCCGCGGTCGGCCTTCTCGCAGCCCCCGAACGCCCCACCGCCGTCCTGGCGTTCAACGACATGGCGGCGGTCGGCACCCTCTCGGCGGCCGAGCAGCTCGGCCTCCAGGTACCCCGGGACCTCTCCGTCGTCGGCTACGACAACACCTATGTCTCCCGTCTGCGGCACCTGTGGCTCACCACGGTGGACAACGGCAGCCACGACGTCGGCCGCCGCGCCGCCCGGTGCCTGCTCGACCGGATCGCCGACCCCGCCCGCCCCGCCGAACTGGTGCTCACCACACCGGTGCTGGAGGTACGGGGGACGACGGGAGCACCGGCGCCGGGCACCGCCGTCTGAGGAGTCCGCCGGCCAGGGACGGGTCCGGCGTCCGCAGGGCAGCCGGTGACGATGAGGGCGCTGCCCGCGCGGCCGGTCGGCCTGTGTTCGACGATGCGGGAGCGGACCGGTCGCCGGCCGGATCGACCTCGCCGCCGCAATCGATCACCACCGGTCACACCCGGACCATGCACCCGATCCGGTCAAGCCCGGCATCCGGGATCGCTCGAGCCCTGTTGCGTCGGCAGATCAGGCCATGACAGAACTGAACTTGTTACGGTTATTTCACCGGATGGGTTGAAGCTTCTCTGAATAGGAGCTGCCTCATCACCAGGAGGCTGGGAGATGGCCGACACGACGCCACCGTGGTGTCGGCGGAACTCCCGTCCTCCCGGCTCAGCGGGCACCTCTCTGCATCATCTCTGCCCAGCCGCAGTCACCGGCCGGTGGTTTCGGGTTCAGTCCTCGTGCCCCAACTGCAGATCGCGCTCCGTCCGGCCGCCCCCGGCAACCTGCAACACGGTGGCCACCGGCGGGTATCCCGCCGCGATCACGGTGTACTCCCCGGATGACAGATCGACGAACCGGAACGTCCCGTCGGCTCCCGTCGTCAGCGTGTCGACGACGTTGCCGGCCGCGTCGAGCAGGGTGACCCGGGCGTCCTCCACCGGCCGCCCGCCGCCCGCGCGCACGGTGCCGCGCAGCACCGCGCCGCCCGCGAGTTCCACGTCCTGCCGGGTCTCGCGGGAGGCCTGCACGCTGACGGGCAGCGCGGCCGGGCGGAACGCGGGCGCACTTGCGGCCAGGGTGTACTCCCCGGCCACCAACTCGGTGATGACATAGCCCCCTTCACGCCCGCTGCGGGTGCTCGCGACCACTTCTCCGTGCACATTGGTGAGCGTGACGGCGGCGTCGCGCACCGGCGTGCCGTCGGCGGTCAGCACGCTGCCCGCCAGCCGTCCCGCACCGCCGAGCACGACGTCCAGTTCCACCGGACGCTCCCCCACGGTCACCGAGACCGCCTGCGGCTGGTGGCCGCCGGCCGCGGCGATCAGGACGTAGGACCCGGATCCCGGCGTGGACAGCGCGTACCGGCCGTCCTCGCCGCTCGCGCCACGCCCGATCTGCTGTCCCGCGACGTCGATGAGGGTGAGCGCCGCACGTGGCACGACGGTGCCGTCGGGGTGCTGAACCGTGCCGCAGACGGGTACTCCGGCGGCGTACGGCGAACGCGCCTGCGGGACCTGGGTGGTGGTGGCGGGCGGGCACTCGGCGGGGACGTTGTGGGACACCAGTGGTTTCTCCTTGAGGAAGAAGGCGATGAGCAGGCCGAGGACGAGCACCGGCACGAGATAGAGGAAGATCCTCGGCATGGCGTCGGCGTACGCCTCGATGTACGTGTCGCGCAGGGCGGGCGGGAGCGCGTGGACGAGCTGCGGGGTGAGGGACTCGGGGTCGGGCAGGCGGGTGCCGCCGCGGGGCGGAAGGCGGTGTTCCAGCGCGTCGGAGAGACGGTTCGCGAACAGGGTGCCGAAGACGGCCGCGCCCGCGCTTCCGCCGATCTGCCGGAAGTAGTTGTTGGCGCTGGTCGCGGTGCCCAGGTCGGCGGGGCGCACGGAGTTCTGCACGGCGAGGATCAGCACCGGCATCACCAGGCCGATGCCCGCTCCGAGGACCGCCATCCAGAGGCTGTACTGCAACCGCGTCGTGCCCGGGTCGAGCCTGGACAGCAGCCACATGCCGACGGCCGCCAGGCCGCTGCCGAGCACCGGGAACACCTTGTACCGCCCGGTGTGGCTGACGAGGTGTCCGCCGATGACGGAGGCACCGACGATCCCGGCCATCATCGGCAGCATCAGCAGCCCGGACTCCGTGGCGCTCGCCCCGTCGACCATCTGCAGGAAGGTGGGGAGGTAGCTGGCGGCGCCGAACAGCGCGACACCGACCACCAGGCCCACCAGAGCGGTGACGTTGAACACGGAGTCGCGGAACAGCCGCAGCGGGATGAGGGGTTCGGCGGCGAACCTCTCGGCGGCCAGAAAGAGGACGACAGCCACGGCCGCGCCGGCACCGAGCCCAAGGATGACGCGCGAACCCCACGCGTACTCGGTGCCGCCCCAGCTGGTCAGCAGCACCAGGCAGGTGGACGCGGCGGCCAGCAGCAGGGTGCCGGGCACGTCCAGGCGGCCCTTCGCGGCGGGCTTCGGCAGTTTCAGCACCACGGTGACGACGGCCAGGGTGATCAGGCCGAAGGGCACGTTGATGTAGAAGCACCAGCGCCAGGAGAGATGGTCCGTGAAGTAGCCGCCCAGCAGCGGTCCGGCGACGGAGGCGAGCCCGAAGGCGGCGCCGATCAGGCCCATGAACCGGGCGCGCTCGCGGGGCGGCACGATGTCCGCCATGATCGCCTGCACACCGATCATGAGCCCGCCGGCTCCGACGCCCTGGACGGCACGGAAGGCGATCAGCTGGTCCATGGTCTGTGCCCGTCCGGCGAGCGCGGAGCCGACGACGAAGACGGCGATCGCGAACTGGAAGACGCCCTTACGGCCGAACAGGTCCCCACACTTGCCGTAGACGGGCAGTCCCACGGTGGAGGTCAGCAGATAGGCCGTGATCGCCCAGGACATCCGGTCCAGGCCGTGCAGCTCGCCGACGGTCTTCGGGAGCGCGGTGGCCACGATCATCTGGTCGAGGGCCGCGAGCAGCAGCGCGAGCATCAGCCCGACGAAGACGAGGCGTACCCGGCGGGGGCCGAGCGCCGTGGGGCGTTCGGCGCCGGCCGGCTCCCGGGGCGCGTCGGGGACCACGGACGGCACGGCCCGCTTCTCGTCCACGTCCACCACCGTCGTCCCGCCCACGTCCCGCTCCCCTCATCACCTCTGCGCCGCCCATTTCTCGCATTGCGCGACAACCGGGTTCAAGCGAGGCGAGTTGCCAGGGGAGGGTGCGGTGCGAAGGTATCCGCCGGTCGGAGCCCTACGGCGTACAACCGCGTCATGCGGAAAACCACTCGAAACGGTGAGCGTGAGATTCGGCCGGACGACTGACGACGTGCGCTCCGGAGCTCGGAGTCAGGACTTCACGCCCCGGAGCGCACAATGGGTCGCGACGGAGCCGGGAGCTCGCGCCGGTCGCGTTCGGTATCGCTTCGCAACGGCGTCAGTACGCCGACGGCGTCACTTCTCCACCTCGGCGGCCAGCTTCCCCAGCTCCGCGTCGTAGATCCGGGCGAGCCCCTTGGGCGCGAAGGTCTTCTCGAAGAAGCCGCCGATGCCACCGGCGCCCTTCCAGGTGGTGGTCACGACGACCCGGGACCTTCCCTCGCCGGCCGGGGTCACCCGCCAGGTGGTCACCATCGAGGAGTTGCGGTCCTTCTCGACGAGTTCCCCGTCGGTCGGCTCGCTGACCTCGAGCAGGCAGTCACGGACGCGCTTGCTGGTGGCCTGAAGCTTCCAGTGCACGAGGGTGCCCTCGCCGTCGCCGCCCTCGCGCACCTCGTACTCGCTGAACTGCTCGGGCAGCAGCCGCGCGCGGGTGCCGCTGTAGTCGGCGAGGGCGTCGAACACCGTCTCCGCGTCCGCCGCGATGATCCGCTCCGTCGTGGCCTCGACCTGCGCCATGACCATCCTCTTCCTGTACGTGTGATGGGGCGTCCGCCATCCCATCACACCCCGGGCGCGGTCACTGACGGGACGCCGGCACCGGGCGGTCCTCCACGGCCGGCGCTCCGCGCCGGGCGCGCCGGGCGCGGAGCGCCGCGAGGCACTCCTCGAAGAAGCCGAGGGCGCGCAGATGGTACGAACGGGCCGCCCAGCCCAGGCTGATGTTGTGGCCCGCCTCCGGCTGGTGCTCGACCCGCAGGACGGGTGCCGCCGCCAGCAGGGCGGTGATCTCCGCGATGTCCCGCTCGCCGTGCAGCCACCACGCCTCGTGCTCGGCGAAGGTCATCCGTACGGGGATCCGGAGGCGGGGTGCGAGGTCCTCGAACATCCCCGGCCAGTGGGCGACTTCGTCGGCTTCGCGCACCGGCATGGGGGCCACCAGGGCCCCGAGGGAACGGAACGTGTCCGGCGGATACAGCCGCAGCGGGCCCCAGTTGCGTCCCCAGGAGGAACGGCTGAGGACCCGGGGAAGATCGGCCGGCTCGATGTCGTAGCGGTGGCCGCAGCCCGACACGTCGAGGGCGAGCGGCCGGAGGGTGTGCGCGGCGCTGACCATGGCGACCTTGCCGCCGTAGGAGTGGGCCAGCAGGAAGAACCCCGCTCCGGTGGCGTGACGCTGCGCGAACCGGTCCATGACGGCGTCCAGCACCTCGGCCTGCTCGGCCAGGCTCTGCCCGGCGGGCAGCTGTCCGGCGGACAGACCGTAGCCGGGCCGGTCCAGGGCGAGCACCGTGAAGCCGAGGCGCGCGCCCAGCGTCAGCAGGGACAGGTCCGGGTGGGCCTGACCGTCGAAGTAGCCGGCCGTCATGCCGCCGCCGTGCACGGCGACCACGGTGGCCCGCGGCTCCCCGTCCGGTGGCTCTGCGAACAGACAGGACAGGGTGACGCCCGCGGCGTCCAGGGTGAGGGGGCGCACGCCCGCGGACAGGGGCTGCGACGGTTTCGACGTCTCCACCCGTCCGTTATGACGTAGATCGCGGCCCTGGGGCGGTGGACGCGCCGAGCTCGCCGTCGAACCGTTGCCCCTTCTGTGTGACCGTAGGGAAAGAAGCAGGTCAGAGCGGGTGCCCCAAGGAATCAGCCGCGAATCGAACTCTCAATCGAGTCAGCCTCGCGATCATGGGAACCTATGTTCTATTCTTTGGCCTGTGCTTCGACACCCCGGAGTTCCGCGGGATCACCAATTCAGCCTAAGAGGTTCGATGCTCAGCGCGGCAGCCGCAGACAAGGCCTGGCGGGACATGTTGAGTTGCACCCGAGGCCGACAGGCACCAGCGGGCCCCTCCTTGAGGCCGGCAGGAAAGGCCGCTTACGCCGCGCTGCTGCAAGGAGGATGCAGACCCTCCCCCGGTGACGCCCCCGCCGAGCAGTGGCTGCTCCTGCGCGATCGCACGTCGAGCCGCTCCGACGGGCACTGAAACCCTCGCGGCGCCTCAGGACCGCCGTTTGGAGCCGCCACCGCCGGCAGCCGCTCCTGCGACCGCGCCAGGACTGGCCTCACCGTGCGAGCCGCATTCCCCGTGGCTGCCAGTGTTCGCGGACGAGGATGCCCTTCCTCTTCAGCTGCTTCAGGTGGTGGTGCACGGAGCCGATGCTGCCAAGGTTCGTGCGCTCGACGAGGACGCCGGGCGCGCCCTCGGCGTCGGCCAAGCCCGCGTAGATCTCCCCTATGACGCAGATCGCGGCCCTGGGGTGGTGGACGCGCCGAGCTCGCCGTCGAACCGTTGCCCCTTCTGTGTGACCGTAGGAAAGAGGCAGGTCAGAGCCGGCGCCCCAAGGAATCAGCCACGAATCGAACTCTTAATCGAATCAGCCTCGCGATCATAGGAACGTGTGTTCTATTCTGTGGTCAGTGCTACCGAGGAGGTGCCCATGCGCTGGGACCATCTGGCGGAAAACCCCGCCACGGCCCGCGACGCCGCACTGTTCGACGCGGACGCGGTGACCACCCGCACCTTCGACACCCCGGAGTTCCGCGGGATCACCTTCCACGAGGTCAGGGCCCGCTCGATCGTGAACCGGGTCCCGGGCGCCTCCCGCATGCCATTCGAGTGGACCGTCAACCCCTACAGAGGCTGCACGCACGCGTGCGTCTACTGTTTCGCCCGCAAGACGCACAGCTACCTGGACCTCGACACGGGTCTCGGCTTCGACACCCAGATCGTGGTCAAGGTCAACGCCCCGGAACTGCTGCGCGCCCATCTCGGCTCGCGCCGCTGGCACGGCGAGCACATCGCGATGGGCACCAATGTCGACTGCTACCAGCGGGCCGAGGGCCGCTACCGGCTGATGCCGGGGATCATCGCGGCCCTGCGCGACCACGCCAACCCGTTCTCCATCCTGACCAAGGGCACGCTGATCCTGCGCGATCTCGACCTGCTCCGGCAGGCCTCGGAGGTCACCGATGTCGGCATCTCCGTCTCCGTCGGCTTCGTCGACCAGGAACTCTGGCACACCGTCGAACCCGGAACCCCGGCGCCGCAGCGCCGTCTGGACGTCGTACGCACCCTGAGCGAGCACGGCATCGGCTGCGGTGTCCTGATGGCCCCGGTGATCCCCTTCCTCGGCGACCATCCGGCCCAACTGCGCGCCACCGTGCGGGCGATCGCCGCCGCCGGGGCCACCTCGGTGACCCCGCTGGTGCTGCATCTGCGCCCGGGCGCCCGCGAGTGGTTCATGGCCTGGCTGGGGCACCGGCACCCTTATCTCGTACGTCGCTACGAGCGGCTGTACGCGGACGGTGCATACGCCCCGAAGTGGTACCAGCGCCGGATCACCCGTCAGGTGCACGAGCTGGCACGGGAGTACGGCATCGGGCCCACGCCCGCCGGAATGCCGCGCCGTATCCGGCGGCCCGAGCCCCCGGCACCCGCCCCCGCGGCGCCCGGGCCCACGGTGAGCGGGCCGACCCAGCTCTCTCTCCTCTGACCGCGCCCGCCGGGCATCCGAGCGCTTCGGGCTACCCGATCGGGTCAAGTGCCGCCGTAACACGCCCTGCCGGGCGGCCCTTTCCGGGACGATGCGGCGAGGACCTGACAGCCGTGGTCCGCCCCGTCCGTCCTGGGAGGACTGACATGAGAAAAGGCGCAGCCGTACTGTGCGGTGCCGCCCTCGTGGTGGCCGGGATGCTTCCCGCGCTCCCGGCCGACGCGAACGCCCCACGCGCCGCGGACACCGCGCAAGCGACCGGACTCACCTGGAACAAGTGCGCCACCGCCGCCTCTCCGACGCTCCAGTGCGCATCCGTGACGGTGCCGCTCGACTACGCCAACCCGCGCGGACGGCAGATCACGGTGGCGCTGTCGCGCGTCCCGCACACCGCGAAGACCTCTCAGGGGCCGCTGCTGGTCAACCCGGGCGGGCCCGGCGGCAGCGGTCTGAAGCTCGCCGGATTCGTGGCGTCCGCGCTCCCCAAGGCGGTGGCGGCACAGTACGACGTGATCGGCTTCGACCCGCGGGGGGTGGGCAAGAGCGAGCCGGCGCTGGACTGCCGCCCCGGCCACTTCGGCCCGGTGCGCCCGGACTCGGTGCCCGGTACACGCGCCCTGGAGAGGGCCAACCTCGCCCGCGCCAGGTCCTTCGCCGTGGCCTGCGCCACCAAGTACGCGAGCGTGCTGCCGTACATCGACACGATCAATGCCGCGCGGGACATGGACGCGATCCGCAAGGCGCTGGGCGCCGAGAGGCTGAGCTACTTCGGGTACTCCTACGGCACCTACCTGGGCGCCGTCTACGCGAAGCTCTTCCCGCAGCGGGTGCACCGTCTGGTGCTCGACTCCATCGTCGACCCCACGGGCGTCTGGTACGACGACAACATCCAGCAGGACTACGCCTTCAACGACCGCCATCTGGCCTTCCTGTCGTGGGTCGCCCGGCACGACCGGACGTACCGGCTGAGCCCCGACCCGGCCCGGGTCGGGGCCAAGTGGTACGCGATGCGGGCGGCTCTGGCCAAGAACCCCGCCCGGAACAAGGTGGGTGCCTCCGAGCTGGAGGACACCTTCATCCCGGGTGGCTACTACAACGGCTACTGGCCGCGCCTGGCCGCCGCGTTCTCGGCCTATGTGAACGACAAGAACCCCGGCCCGCTGGTCAACGCGTACCAGGCCATGGCAGCGGTCGCCCCCTCGGGCGACAACGGCTACAGCGTCTACGCGGCGGTGCAGTGCCGTGACGTCTCCTGGCCGCGCGGCTGGGCTCAGTGGCGCAAGGACACCTGGGCGGTGTACGCCAAGGCGCCGTTCATGGCCTGGAACAACGCCTGGTACAACGCGCCGTGCGTCTTCTGGCCGACGTCCGGGCTGCGGCCGGTGGACGTGGCCAACGACGCGCTGCCGCCGACGCTGCTGTTCCAGGCGACCGAGGACGCCGCCACGCCCTACCAGGGCGGAGTGACGGTCCATCATCTGCTGCGCCGTTCCAGCCTGGTGGTCGAGCAGGGCGGCGGCAACCACGGCGTCTCGCTGAGCGGCAACGCCTGTCTCGACAGGTATCTGGCGGCATATCTCACCGACGGCACGGTGCCGCACGGGCGCGGCGGAATCGACGCGGTGTGCCCGAAGCTGCCGGATCCCGAACCGGCGACCGCCAAGACGGCCACCACTCCCAAAGGCGGTTCCACGCTGCACGGTCTGCTCGGCTTCCGCGGCTGAGGGGCCCGCCCGGCCCGTCGGGGGCGTTGTCAGACCCGTGGTCCACCATGGACCCATGAGTGAGCTGACCAGGATCCCCGCCCCCGACGGAGTCGCCCCCGCCTCCGCATACGCGCATGTCGTGCTGGGCACCGGACGCTTCGTGGCCATATCCGGCCAGCTCGCGCTGGACGAGGACGGCGGGCTCGTCGGCGAGGGCGACCCGGCGGCCCAGGCCCGGCAGGTCTTCGAGAATCTGCGCCGCTGTCTGGCCGCCGCCGGGGCCACGTTCGACGACGTGGTCAAACTGACCTACTTCGTGACGGACATGGCGCACCTGCCGGCGATCCGCGCGGCCCGCGCCGCCCACATACCCGGGGACCGCCTGCCCGCCTCGTCGGCGGTACAGGTGGCGGCGCTGGTGGGCCCCGAGTTCCTCCTGGAGATCGAGGCCTTCGCGGTGCTCCCCGAATAACCCCTGGCCCGGCGCGGCCGGGCCCGTCTACGGTTCCCGTCATGGACGGCCGGCTGCGTATCCGGGACATGACGTTCGCCGACTGCCGACGCGTGAGCGAGATCCGTGTCAGCGGCTGGCGGACCGCCTACCGGGGGCTGATTCCCCGGTCGTATCTCGATGCGCTCGACGTGGACGCCGAGACCGAGCGGCGCCGCGCGCGTCTCGCGGAGGGCGACGGCCGGGTGGTGAACGTGGTCGCCGTGGGGGCACCTCCGGGGCCGTCCAGGCACTGGGGGAAGGACGGCGAGACGGTGGTCGGATGGGCCGCGCACGGACCGTACCGGGAGGGCGAAGTGCGTACCGGCGACGCCGAGTTGTACGCGCTCTACGTGGCTCCCGACTTGCTCGGGCGCGGCATCGGCCGGGCCCTGCTCACGGAGGCGGTCCACAGGTGCAGCGCGGCCGGACACCCGCGGATGTATCTGTGGGCGCTCAAGGACAACGTCCGCGCCCGGCGTTTCTACGAGCGGGCCGGATTCCACGCCGACGGCACCGAGGCGGCGTTCGGGGCGGACGGGGTGACCGTGCCCGAGGTGCGGTACGCGGCCGTGCTGCCGCTGCTCGGCTGAGGCTCAGTGCTGCGGGGGGATGCGCGCGAGTGCGTGCACCGCCGCCTCCGCGAGTGCCGGGTGGGCGAGTGCCTCGCTCAGTACGGATACGGCCCGTGCGTCCCCGAGCTCGCCGAGCCCCTCCACACAGGCGAGCGCCACCTTCCGGTACGGGTCGTGCGGCCGGAGTCTTCGCTGGAGCGTGGTGATCAGCGCGGGCACGGACTCGGGGGCGCGCAGTGCGACGAGCAGGCGTACGGGGTGGAGTGCGTAGGCGACGCGGAGTTCGTTGGTGGCGAGGGCGGCCGCGGCGCGGGCGGTGCGGGGATCGCCGAGCCGCGCCAGGGCATGGGCGGCCGACACACATCGCTGGGGATCGCGGTGGTTGAGCAGCAGGACAAGCGTTTCGAACGCCCTCCGGTCCCCCGCGACACCCAGCCGGAAGGCGGCCAGCTCCCGGGCCCACAGCGGCTGTCCGTGTTCCGTCAGCACGGCGGCCAACTCGTCCGGGTCGTCCGTGGCGACGAGCCGCCCGTACACCGGCGAGGAGCCGGCCTCGTCCCGTAAACGTTCCGCGAGTGATCGCAGCGCTTCCTCCATGGAGCCGAGACTAGGGCGGTCAACCCGATGGGGGGACCTACATCACAAAGTCCAGGGGTGGCGTGCTCGTTACCCACCGGTTAAGCTCATTCGAGCGAGCTACCCGCTCGCGTATTGCAGTGGTTTGGTGACGCAGCCATTGCAGGGGCACCTCCCAGCCGTCAGGGCGGGAGGCGCCTGTCGGTTCGGTACATCGTGTACCCGAGTACGACCCGGCTCCGGGACAGGGCCGGTCGGAACAACGCTCCCGGACGTGTGCACGTCCGCGGACGCACCGGGCGTGTGCGCTCGTCAGCCCGGCAGACACCCGCGTTCTCCGCACTGTGTGCGCCCTTCGGCGCATCCAGGCCTGCCCTCTCAGTCGTCACCCTCATTCCTGGAGTCCCGCGATGGCCGCTCCCCTCTCCGACACCCCTCTGTCCCCGCTCAATACCATTGCCGTGATCGGTCTCGGCACCATGGGCACCGGCATCGCCGAGGTGCTGACCCGGGCCGGCCGCGAGGTCGTCGGCATCGACATCAGCGAGGCCGCGGCCACGAAGGCCGTCGCCGCCGTGAACGCCGCGACCGCCCGCGCCGTGAGCCGCGGCCGCCTGACCGAGCAGGAGCGCGAGGACGCCCTCGCGCGCTTCCGCACCTTCACCGACCTGCGCGCGGCGGCCGACGCCGACCTGGTCATCGAGGTGGTCCCGGAGTCGTACGAGATCAAGCAGCAGGTCTTCCGTGCTCTCGACGACATCGTGCGCCCGGACACCATCCTCGCCACCGGCACCAACGCCCTCTCCGTCACCCGGCTCGCGGCCGACTCGGCCCACCCGGAGCGGGTCCTCGGGCTGCACTTCTTCAACCCGGCGCCCGCGATGCGCCTGGTGGAGGTCGTCTCCTCCGTGCTGACCGCGCCCGCGGCCGTCACCGCCGTCACCAACCTCGCCCTGGACCTCGGCAAGGAGCCCGTCGCGGTCGGCGACCGGCCCGGGTTCGTCGCCGACGGGCTGCTGTTCGGCTATCTCAACCAGGCCGCCGCGATGTACGAGGCCAAGTACGCCTCCCGCGAGGACATCGACGCCGCGATGCGGCTCGGCTGCGGCCTGCCCATGGGCCCGCTCGCCCTGCTCGACCTGATCGGCATCGACACCGCGCGCACCGTTCTCGAGGCCATGTACGCGGCCTCCCACGACCGGCTGCACGCGCCCGCGCCGATCCTGAAGCAGCTCAGCGAGGCGGGCCTGACCGGCCGCAAGTCGGGGCGCGGCTTCTACACCTACGAGGCGCCCGGCAGCCCGACCGCCGTGCAGGACGCGCTGACGCCGCTCACGGGTGCCGCCTCGGTGCCGGGCCGGCCGGTCCGATCGGTCGGAGTCGCCGGTTCCGGCACCATGGCGTCCGGTATCGCCGAGGTGTTCGCCAAGGCCGGGTACGAGGTGGTCCTCGCGGCCCGCACCGAGGAGAAGGCGCTGGCCGCGAAGGCCCGGATCGGCAAGTCGCTGGCCCGCTCGGTCGACAAGGGCCGGATGACGGCCGAGGCGGCCGCGCAGACGCTCGACCTGATCCGGCCGACGGGCTCCTACGACGACTTCGCCGACGTCGACCTGGCGCTGGAGGCGGTCGCCGAGGACCTGGAGGTCAAGCAGCAGCTGTTCGCCACGTTCGACAAGGTCTGCAAGCCCGGAGCGATCCTCGCCACCACCACCTCCTCGCTGCCCGTCGTCGCCTGCGCCCGCGCCACCTCGCGCCCGCAGGACGTGATCGGCATGCACTTCTTCAACCCGGCGCCCGCCATGAAGCTGGTCGAGGTGGTCCGTACCGTACTGACCGCGGACGATGTGCACGCCACGGTCCGTGAGCTGTGCGCGGCCATCAGGAAGCACCCGGTGGACTGCGGCGACCGCGCCGGATTCATCGTGAACGCGCTGCTGTTCCCGTACCTCAACAACGCGGTCAAGATGGTGCAGGAGCACTACGCGTCGCTCGACGACATCGACGCGGCGATGAAGCTGGGCGGCGGCTACCCGATGGGGCCGTTCGAACTGCTCGACGTGGTCGGTCTGGACGTCTCGCTCGCCATCGAGAAGGTCCTGCACCGCGAGTTCCGTGACCCGGGCCTGGCTCCCGCGCCGCTTCTGGAACACCTGGTGGCCGCGGGCTGCCTCGGCCGCAAGACCGGCCGCGGCTTCCGCGAATATGCCAAGCGCTGACGGGCCCGGCGACTGGTTCGAAGGCGGCGCCGACTGGGGCGGGCTGCTCGATCCCCAGGGTGACCCCCCGCCCCCGTGGGGCGGGGGGAACCCGGGACATGCGCGCCATCCTGCGCACATGCAGTACGTTCGGGTCATGTCCCAGCCCGCCAAGTCCTCCCGTACACCAGCTACGCCCGACGCACCGGAGAGTGCCGCAGGCAGCCGCGCCGCCGCCCAGCGGCTCAAGATGCGCCGAGAACTGGCGGCTGCGGCGATGGAGCTTTTCGCCACGAAAGGGTACGAAGCGACCACTGTCGACGAGATCGCGGCGGCCGCCGGGGTCGCCCGGCGCACCTTCTTCCGCCACTTCCGCTCCAAGGAAGAGGCGATCTTCCCCGACCACGACGACACCCTGATCCGGGCCGAGGCGGTGCTCAACGCCGCCCCCGCGCACGAGCACCCGCTGGACACCGTGTGCCGCGGCATCAAGGAAGTCATGAAGATGTACGCGGCCCGGCCGGAGATCTCCGTGCAGCGCTACAAGCTGACCCGCGAGGTGCCGACCCTGCGGGAGGCGGAGATCGCCTCGGTGGCCCGCTACGAACGGCTGTTCACCCGCTATCTGCTGGGCCACTTCGACGAGCACGCGCACGACGACGACGCCAACGACGATCCGCTGCTCGCGGAGGTCGCCGCATCGGCGGTCGTCACCGCCCACAACCACGTCCTGCGGCGCTGGCTGCGGGCCGGCGGCCAGGGGGACGTCGAGACCCAGCTGGATCACGCCTTCGCGATCGTGCGCAGGACGTTCGGCACGGGCATCGGCGCCGGCCGGGACGCCGCGCCCCGGACCACGCCGGCCTCGGTGACGTCCCAGGGCGAGGTCCTGGTGACGGTGGCGAGAACGGATGCGTCCCTCGACGAGGTGATGCGCACCATCGAGCAGGCGCTCAAGGAGCGCTCCTAGCGACACCGCTGCGGGAAGGGGCGGGCGGCGGCACTCGGTGCCGCCGCCCGCCCCTTCCCGTTTCCACTACCCGGCAGTAGCTTTGATCGATCATCGCTCATCTGTTACGTAAAGATTTCATCTGAGGGAACTTTCTGGCACCCAGTGCCTTGCGGGGTGACACGCCGTGCCATACGTTGGTGTCGTCCGGGCGGCCGGCGTGCAGAGACCTTTCGTACGCCGGCTGTCCCCGCAAGCCTCCCCGGCGAGCGCGCCCGGACGCCTGCGTCACAGGCACCCTCCGCGCCACAAAGCGCTGCCACAGCACCACCTCCGCCGAACCGACGGCACCCCTCTCACCAGCACACCGACGTAGACCCTCAGCGTCTCCCCTCAAGACGCTCTTTCGCCGGAGGCAACACCGTGAAGGACATCCTGGACGCGATCCAGTCGGGGACGGCCACGTCCGCCGACTACGCCGCTCTTCCGCTCCCCGAGTCGTACCGCGCGGTCACCGTGCACAAGGACGAGACGGAGATCTTCGCCGGGCTCACCACCCGGGACAAGGACCCCCGCAAGTCGCTGCACGTCGACGACGTCCCGCTGCCGGAGCTCGGCCCGGGCGAGGCCCTGGTCGCCGTCATGGCCTCCTCGGTCAACTACAACTCGGTGTGGACCTCGATCTTCGAGCCGCTGTCCACCTTCGGGTTCCTGGAGCGCTACGGCCGGCTCAGCGAGCTGACCAAGCGCCACGACCTGCCGTACCACATCATCGGCTCCGACCTGGCCGGTGTGGTCCTGCGCACCGGCCCCGGCGTCAACGCCTGGAAGCCGGGCGACGAGGTCGTCGCGCACTGCCTCTCGGTCGAACTGGAGTCCTCCGACGGCCACAACGACACGATGCTCGACCCCGAGCAGCGGATCTGGGGCTTCGAGACCAACTTCGGCGGTCTCGCGGAGATCGCGCTGGTGAAGTCCAACCAGCTCATGCCCAAGCCCGGCCACCTCAGCTGGGAGGAGGCCGCCGCGCCCGGCCTGGTCAACTCCACCGCCTACCGGCAGCTGGTCTCCCGCAACGGCGCCGGCATGAAGCAGGGCGACAACGTCCTGATCTGGGGCGCGAGCGGCGGCCTCGGCTCCTACGCCACGCAGTTCGCCCTGGCCGGCGGCGCCAACCCGATCTGTGTCGTCTCCTCGCCGCAGAAGGCGGAGATCTGCCGCTCGATGGGCGCCGAGGCGATCATCGACCGCAACGCCGAAGGCTACAAGTTCTGGAAGGACGAGCGGACCCAGGACCCGAAGGAGTGGAAGCGCTTCGGCAAGCGCATCCGCGAGTTCACCGGCGGCGAGGACATCGACATCGTCTTCGAGCACCCCGGCCGCGAGACCTTCGGCGCCTCGGTGTACGTCACCCGCAAGGGCGGCACCATCACGACCTGCGCCTCGACCTCGGGCTACATGCACGAGTACGACAACCGCTACCTGTGGATGTCGCTGAAGCGGATCATCGGCTCGCACTTCGCCAACTACCGCGAGGCCTGGGAGGCCAACCGGCTCATCGCGAAGGGCAAGATCCACCCGACCCTCTCCAAGGTGTACTCCCTGGAGGAGACCGGTCAGGCCACGTACGACGTGCACCGCAACCTCCACCAGGGCAAGGTCGGCGTCCTGTGCCTGGCTCCCGAGGAGGGCCTGGGCGTGCGCGACGAGGAGATGCGCGCCAAGCACGTCGACGCCATCAACCGCTTCCGGAACATCTGAGGACAGCGGAGGTCACAGATGACAGAGCGTCAGCCCTCCGAGTCCCGGAGGCAGAAGGACCGGCCGTGGCTCATGCGCACGTATGCCGGTCACTCCACGGCCGAGGCGTCCAACGAGCTGTACCGGCGCAATCTCGCCAAGGGTCAGACCGGCCTCTCGGTCGCGTTCGACCTGCCGACCCAGACCGGCTACGACTCCGACCACGTCCTCGCCCGCGGCGAGGTCGGCCGGGTCGGGGTCCCGGTCGCGCACCTCGGTGACATGCGACGGCTGTTCCAGGACATACCCCTGGAGCAGATGAACACCTCGATGACCATCAACGCCACGGCCATGTGGCTGCTGGCGCTCTACCAGGTCGTCGCCGAGGAGCAGGGTGCGGACATCACCAAGCTCCAGGGCACGACCCAGAACGACATCGTCAAGGAGTACCTGTCGCGGGGCACCCATGTGTTCCCGCCGGGGCCCTCGCTCCGGCTGACGACGGACATGATCGCGTACACGGTCTCCCACATGCCGAAGTGGAACCCCATCAACATCTGCAGCTACCACCTGCAGGAGGCGGGCGCCACCCCGGTGCAGGAGATCGCGTACGCGATGTCCACGGCGATCGCCGTGCTCGACGCGGTGCGCGACAGCGGCCAGGTGCCGCAGGAGCGCATGGGCGATGTCGTCGGCCGGATCTCCTTCTTCGTGAACGCGGGCGTCCGCTTCGTCGAGGAGATGTGCAAGATGCGGGCCTTCGGCCGCATCTGGGACAGGATCACGCGCGAGCGCTACGGCATCGAGGACCCCAAGCACCGCCGCTTCCGCTACGGCGTCCAGGTCAACTCCCTGGGACTGACGGAGGCGCAGCCGGAGAACAACGTCCAGCGCATCGTGCTGGAGATGCTGGCCGTGACGCTCTCCAAGGACGCACGCGCGCGTGCCGTGCAGCTCCCCGCCTGGAACGAGGCGCTGGGCCTGCCGCGGCCCTGGGACCAGCAGTGGTCGCTGCGCATCCAGCAGGTGCTCGCGCACGAGAGCGACCTGCTGGAGTACGAGGACATCTTCGAAGGCTCGAAGGTGATCGAGGCCAAGGTGAGCGAACTGGTCGAGGAGTCGTTCGCCGAGATCGAGCGGATCCAGGAGATGGGCGGCGCGATGGCCGCCGTCGAGTCCGGCTACCTCAAGTCCCAGCTGGTCGCCTCGCACGCCGAGCGCAGGGCCCGGATCGAGTCCGGCCAGGAGAAGATCGTCGGCGTCAACATCTTCGAGACGACCGAGCCGAACCCCCTCACGGCCGATCTGGACACCGCGATCCAGACGGTCGACCCGGCGGTCGAGGCCCGCGTCATCGCCTCGCTCCAGGAGTGGCGCGACACCCGCTACCAGCCGCCGTTCAACCACCCGCGCCCCTGCAAGGCGCTGGAGCGGCTGAAGGAGGCGGCCAAGGGCACCGGCAACCTCATGGAGGCCACCCTGGACTGCGCCCGCGCCGGCGTCACGACCGGCGAGTGGGCCGGGGCCCTGCGCGAGGTGTTCGGCGAGTTCCGCGCGCCGACCGGAGTGTCGTCGGCGCCGGTCGCGGTGACCGCCGAGGAGGGCACGGCGCTGGCCCAGGTGCGCCGCAAGGTGGAGCTGACGGCCCGGGACCTCGGTGCCGGCAAGCTCCGCTTCCTGGTGGGCAAGCCGGGCCTGGACGGGCACTCCAACGGTGCCGAGCAGATCGCCGTGCGGGCCCGTGACGCCGGGTTCGAGGTGGTCTACCAGGGCATCCGGCTGACCCCGGAACAGATAGTCGACGCGGCCCTCGCGGAGGACGTGCACGCGGTCGGGCTGTCGATTCTCTCCGGCTCGCACGCGCAGCTGGTGCCGGACGTGCTGGAGCGGCTGCGTGAGGCCGGCGCGACCGATATCCCGGTGATCGCGGGCGGGATCATCCCGAGCGGCGACGCCGAACAGCTCAGGGCTGCGGGAGTGGCCGCGGTCTTCACCCCGAAGGACTTCGACATCACCGGGATCATCGGCCGTATCGTCGACGAGATCCGCACAGCGAACAAGCTCGACCCCCTGGAGGTCCCCGCATGACCGTCAACCGTCTCCGTCCGCGGCGTTCCTGCCTCGCCGTGCCGGGAAGCAACCCCCGCTTCCTGGAGAAGGCGCAGGGCCTCCCCGCCGACCAGGTCTTCCTGGACCTGGAGGACGCTTGTGCGCCGCTCGCCAAGCCCGAGGCGCGGCACACCATCGTCAAGTTCCTCAACGAGGGCGACTGGACGGGCAAGACGAGGGTCGTACGGGTGAACGACTGGACGACCGAGTGGACGTACCGCGACGTCGTGACGGTGGTCGAGGGCGCGGGTCCGAACCTCGACTGCATCATGCTGCCGAAGGTGCAGAACGCCCAGCAGGTCGTCGCGCTCGACCTCCTGCTGACCCAGATCGAGAAGACCATGGGCTTCGAGGTCGGCCGCATCGGCATCGAGGCGCAGATCGAGAACGCGCAGGGCCTCAACAACGTCAACGAGATCGCCCAGGCGTCCCCGCGCATCGAGACCATCATCTTCGGCCCCGCCGACTTCATGGCGTCCATCAACATGAAGTCGCTGGTCGTGGGCGAGCAGCCGCCGGGCTACCCGGCGGACGCCTACCACTACATCCTGATGAAGATCCTGATGGCCGCCCGCGCCAACAACCTCCAGGCCATCGACGGCCCCTACCTGCAGATCCGCAACGTCGAGGGCTACCGCGAGGTGGCCCAGCGCGCCGCCGCCCTCGGCTTCGACGGCAAGTGGGTGCTCCACCCGGGCCAGGTCGAGGCGTCCAACGAGATCTTCTCGCCCTCCCAGGAGGACTACGACCACGCCGAGCTCATCCTGGACGCGTACGAGTACTACACGTCCGAGGCCGGCGGCAAGAAGGGCTCCGCGATGCTCGGCGATGAGATGATCGACGAGGCGAGCCGCAAGATGGCGCTGGTCATCTCGGGTAAGGGCCGTGCCGCCGGCATGCAGCGCACCAGCACGTTCGAGATCCCGGAGGCGTAAGGGCCATGCAGTTCGGACGGACCTACGAGGAGTTCGAGGTCGGGGCGACGTACAAGCACTGGCCGGGCAAGACGGTCACCGAGTACGACGACCACCTGTTCTGCCTCCTGACCATGAACCACCACCCGCTCCACATGGACACGAACTATGCGGAGAAGACGACGGACTTCGGCAGGAACGTCGTCGTCGGGAACTACGTCTACTCGCTGCTGCTCGGCATGTCCGTCCCGGACATCTCGGGCAAGGCGATCGCCAACCTGGAGATCGAGTCGCTCAAGCACGTGGCGCCGACCTTCCACGGCGACACCATCTACGGCGAGACGACCGTGCTCGACAAGTGGCCGTCGAAGTCGAAGAACGACCGCGGCATCGTCCACGTCGAGACCAAGGGCTACAAGCAGGACGGCACGCTGGTGTGCGTGTTCCGCCGCAAGGTGATGGTCCCCACCGAGACGTACATCAAGGAGCGCGGCGGCGAGCAGCCCGGCCGCCCGGAGCTGAAGCAGCAGGAGAAGTAGAGATGAGCCGTCTCGCCCAGACCCACGGTCTCACGGACGTCCAGCAGGAGATCCTCTCCACGGTCCGTGACTTCGTGGACAAGGAGATCATCCCGGTCGCGACCGAGCTGGAGCACCGCGACGAGTACCCGCAGCAGATCGTCGACGGCCTCAAGGAGCTCGGCCTGTTCGGTCTGATGATCCCCGAGGAGTACGGGGGCCTGGGCGAGTCGCTCCTCACCTACGCGCTGTGCGTGGAGGAGATCGCCCGCGGCTGGATGTCGGTCTCCGGCATCATCAACACGCACTTCATCGTGGCGTACATGCTCAAGCAGCACGGCACACAGGAGCAGAAGGACCACTTCCTGCCGAAGATGGCCCTCGGCGAGATCCGCGGCGCCTTCTCGATGTCGGAGCCCGCGCTCGGCTCCGATGTGTCGGCGATCACGTCCAAGGCGGTCAAGGACGGCGACGAGTACGTCCTGACCGGCCAGAAGATGTGGCTGACGAACGGCGGCACGTCCTCGCTCGTGGCCGTCCTCGTCCGGAGTGACGAAGGACACCCCGAGGGCACCGCGCCGCACAAGTCGATGACGACCTTCCTGGTCGAGAAGGAGCCCGGCTTCGGCGAGGTCCGCCCCGGCCTCACCATCCCCGGCAAGATCGACAAGATGGGCTACAAGGGTGTCGACACCACCGAGCTCATCATGGACGGTCTGCGCATTCCGGCCGATCGGGTGCTCGGCGGGGTCACCGGCCGAGGGTTTTACCAAATGATGGACGGAGTCGAGGTCGGCCGGGTGAACGTCGCGGCACGTGGCTGCGGTGTCGCACAGCGTGCCTTCGAGCTGGGCGTCTCGTACGCGCAGCAGCGGCACACCTTCGGCAAGCCGATCGCCCAGCACCAGGCCATCCAGTTCAAACTGGCGGAGATGGCCACCAAGGTGGAGGCGGCCCATGCGATGATGGTCAACGCGGCCCGCAAAAAGGACTCCGGTCAGCGAAACGACCTCGAGGCGGGCATGGCGAAGTACCTCGCCTCGGAGTACTGCAAGGAGGTCGTGGAGGACGCCTTCCGGATCCACGGCGGGTACGGCTTCTCCAAGGAGTACGAGATCGAGCGTCTCTACCGCGAGGCTCCGATGCTTCTGATCGGTGAGGGTACCGCCGAAATCCAGAAAATAATCATCGGTCGCCGACTGCTCGAAGAGTATCGACTCCAGGGCTAGTTATCCGTTTTCGGGGTGTTTTCTTCGCGAAGAAGATCACACCCCGTCAACGCTCTTCGGCCGCCGACTCGGCTTCCTCGCTTGCCGAGTTGCGGCCCGCGCCCGGTACGATCGCCGGAAAGCCGCCGTCCCCCGTCGAAGCGCGGCATCATCCGCTACGAAGGTCATCCATGCCCCACAGCCAAACCTCTGCACCACGCGACAGCCTTGTCAGCGTACGTCTCGCGCGCGGAGCATCGCCGTGGCTTCTCCCGACCGTTGCCACCGCAGCACTCAGCCTGGCCCGGGCGCGCCGTTCCGGCGCCGCCAAGGCCGTGGCAGTGCCCGCCACCGCGCTCGCGGCGGGCATGCTGTGGTTCTTCCGCGACCCCGAGCGTGAGATCGCCCAGGGCCGGGTCATCTCGCCTGCCGATGGTGTGGTGCAGAGCATCATGCCGTGGAAGGACGGCCGCACCCGCGTCGCGATCTTCATGAGCCCGCTCAACGTCCACGTGAACCGCGCGCCGCTGGCCGGCACGGTCACGTCGGTCGAGCACATCCCGGGCGGCTTTGTTCCCGCTTTCAACAAGGAGAGCGAGAACAACGAGCGCGTAGTCTGGCATTTCGACACCGAACTCGGCGACATCGAGATGATCCAGATCGCCGGCGCGGTGGCCCGTCGCATCGTCCCCTACATCCCGCAGGGCACGAAGGTCGAGCAGGGCGACCGCATCGGCCTGATCCGCTTCGGCTCGCGTGTCGACCTCTACCTGCCGGAGGGTGTGGAGGTCGCGGTCGAGGTCGGCCAGAAGACCGTGGCTGGAGTGACTCGCCTTGACCGTGATTGATCGTGATACCAAGGCCGGCTGGGTGCCGGAGGCCGACGAGGTGGACGACGAGGAGGAGATGCCTCTCTCGCTCCGCCTCTCGATAGCGGACACCCTCACCCTCGGCAACGCCACGTGCGGCTTCATGGCGGTGTACTTCACCACCACCGGCATCCTGATCCCGCACCTCACGGGCAACGACGAGTCGACGGGCATGGCCCGGCACAGCGCCGCCACGGCCGTGATCCTCATGCTGTGCGCGGCGGTCTTCGACCTGTTCGACGGCCTGGTCGCCCGTAAGCTCCGCTCCTCGCCCATGGGCGCCGAGCTGGACAACCTCTCGGACCTGATCAGCTTCGGTCTGGCCCCGGCGTACTTCGTCCTGGTCTACGGCATGGTGGCGGACGACGCGCACCAGCGGGTGGCCGCGCTCGGGGCGATCGTGGTGCTGCTCGCGGTGGTACTAAGGCTTGCGAGATTCTCCTGCGTGACGATGAAGGACGGCATGTTCCAGGGCATGCCCTCGCCGTTCGGCGCGCTGACGGTGGTCTCGATCGTGCTGCTGGAGCTGCCGTTCTTCGCCACCCTGCTGGCGATCCTCGGCACCGCCTGGCTGATGGTGAGCCGGGTGGAGTACCCGAAGCCGCGAGGCCGCCTCGCCGGGGCGATGCTGTCCTGGATCGTCCTGTCGATGGGACTCCTGGCGGCCTGGGCCTTCGACGCCCCCAGCGGCCAGCTGCTCCTTCAGACGGGCTGCGCGCTGCAGCTGGTCATGGGCGCGGTGATTCCGCTGTTCGCCACGGCGCGCCGGGTGAACAACTTCCGCGGCAACCGCCGCGAGGCGCGCGCCGCACAGCTGCCGTAGCGGACGTGGACACGCGAAGGGCCCCGAACCGGTCGGTTCGGGGCCCTTCGCGTGTCCCGGAGACCTTCGGAGGACTCTTCGCCCGTGCCTGAGGCCGGGCGCCGGGGCCTTCCCGGGTGCCTGGCCGGCGAGGGCGAGAGGGGCGGGGCTCAGGTCAGGTGGTTTCGGGCGATGCGCTCCGCCACTCGTTCCAGGATCGGCCCGGCGTCGGCGAGGCAGCGGCCCACGTCCGGTTCCAGCTCCGTCAACGGGTAGGCCCGGCCGATGCCCGCCTTTTCCAGGGCCTCCGCGGGCAGGGCGAGCCGGCCGCACACCGCGACCACCTCCCTGCCCGCCGCCCTCGCGGCCGCGGCCACCCCCGCCGGAGCCTTGCCGTGCAGGGTCTGCGCGTCCAGCGACCCCTCCCCCGTGATCACCAGGGAGGCCCGCTCCAGCGCCGGCGCGAAGCCCAGCACGTCCAGCATGACGCCGATGCCGCGCCGGAACCGCGCCCCGAGGATCAGTGCCGCGTACCCGATGCCCCCCGCCGCGCCCGCGCCCGCCGACGCGGCCAGCTCCGCCGCGCGAGGGCCGATCGTCTCCTCCAGCACCTTCGCGTAGTGGGCGAGCCCCGCGTCCAGCGCCTCCACGTCGTCCGGCGAGGCGCCCTTCTGCGGCCCGTACACGGCCGGGGCGCCCGCCGGCCCGGTCAGCGGGTTGTCGACGTCGCTCGCGAGCACCAGGTCGACCGAGGCGAGCCGCGCGTCCAGGCCCGACAGATCGGCGCGAGCCAGGCTCGCCAGCCCTCCGCCGCCCGGCGGCACCGGCTCTCCCTCGGCGTCCAGGAACCGCGCCCCGAGCGCGGACAGCATCCCCGCGCCCCCGTCCGTCGTGGCGCTCCCGCCGACCCCGAACACGATCGTCCGCGCCCCCGCGTCCAGCGCGGCCCGCACCAGCTCCCCCGAGCCGTACGTGGACGCCGTCAGCGGCGCGAAGACCCCCGCGGGCAGCCGCTGGAGCCCGCTCGCCTCCGCCATCTCCACGACCGCGGTCTCACCGCGCAGCGCGAACGCCGCCGTCACCTCGTGGCCGAGGGGACCGGCCACCCGTACCTCGTGCCGTTCGAACCCGGCCGCGACCGCCGCGTCCACCGTCCCGTCGCCTCCGTCGGCCACGGGCAGCGCCTCGACCTCCAGCCCCGGCACGACACGGCGCAGCCCCGCCGTCACCCGCTCCGCGACCTGTACGGCGGTCAGCGACCCCTTGAACTTGTCCGCGGCGACGAGCACCCGCTGTGCGGGCCGTTCCGTCCCGGCCGGCCGTGCCTCCCGGGTGTCGTTCACTGCAGCGTCTGCCACCTGCACTCCCCTTGCTCTGCGAGCCTTGCGCACGTCAAGGCAGTCGCGCCGCTGCGACCTTAACCGCAGCACGGCCCGGCCGTCATGCCCCTCCCGCAGGCGGAGGCGCCGGCCGTGGGCAACCCTCGCGGAAACGGGTAGAGGTCCCTGCATGACCCTTGTGGGCGCCGATCTCCGCGACCGCATCCTCGGCGGCTGGCTGGGCCGGATCGCGGGCAACATGCTCGGCAAGCCGGTCGAGCGGGGCGAGGTGTGGACCCGGGACCGTATCGACCGCTATCTGCGGCGGGCCGGGGCCCTGCCGCTCACCGACTACCTGCCGGAGCCCGCCACCGAGAGCGAGGCCCTCGATCTGCGGCCCGAGTGGCGCCAGTGCGTACGCGGCCGGATCCACGGCAGCTGCCGCGACGACGACATCGACTACGCGATTCTCGGCCTCGACCTGCTGGAGAGGCACGGCTTCGGCTTCAGCACCGAGCAGGTCGGCGAGCTGTGGCTGCTGCGGATGCCGTACCTCCAGACCTTCACGGCGGAGCGGGCCGCGTACCGCAATCTGGCGAACGGCCTCAAGCCCCCGCTGACGGCCACGTTCGACAACCCCTACCAGGAGTGGATCGGCGCCCTGATCCGCGCCGACGTCCACGGCTGGACCTGGCCCGGCGACCCACCTCGCGCCGCCGCGCTGGCCCGCCGGGACGCGGTGCTCTCCCACACCGGGAACGGGGTCTACGGGGCGATGTGGGCGGCCGCGCTGATCTCGGCGGCGTTCACCGCGCCCACCGTCCGGGACGCCCTGGACACGGCGCTGGCGGTGATCCCCGCGAGCAGCCGGCTCGCCCGTACCGTACGCCGGGTGATCTCGCTCCACGAGACCCGGCTGAGCTGGGAGGAGACGCTCGACACGGTCTCCGTGGAGACGGCCGGGCTGGGCTGGATCCACACGGTCCCCAACGCCGCGGTGCTCACCGCCGGGCTCCTGTACGGCGACGGCGATTTCACCCGGACCATCGCGCTGACCGTCCGCGGGGGTCTGGACACCGACTCCAACGGCGCCACCGCGGGCTCGGTCGCGGGCGTCCTGACCGGGGCGGCGGCGATCCCCGCGCACTGGACGGATCCCCTTCAGGACAGGGTCCGCAGTGCCGTCTTCGGCTTCGACGGCATCCGCATCACCGAGCTCGCCGAGCGCACACTGCGGCTGGCGGAGGCTGCGGGGGGCGCCTAGGGGTGTGGGCCGCGACCGCGGCGGGCGTGTTGGCCGGGCCCGGGGCTGGTTACCCTTCGTGGATGACCACTCAGGATTTCGCCGCCTACATCGCGTCCCTGCCCCGCGTCCTGGCCGGTGCGGCCGCGGTCTTCCGGGACGCGGAGGGCCGCGTCCTGCTCGTCGAGCCCAACTATCGCGAGGGATGGGCGCTGCCCGGCGGCACCGTCGAGTCGGACACCGGAGAGACCCCGCGGCAGGGCGCCCGGCGGGAGACCGCGGAGGAGATCGGCCTCGACGTCGAGCTCGGACGGCTGCTCGCGGTGGACTGGGTGCACGGGACGGCGCGGCCGCCGCTGGTGGCGTATCTGTACGACGGCGGGGTCCTCGGCGAGGAGGACCTCAAGGCGATCCGGTTGCAGGAGGAGGAACTGCTGTCCTGGCGGCTCGTGCCCCGGGAGCAGCTCGTCGAGTATCTGCCGGGCGCCCTGGGCCGCCGTGTGCTGGCCGCGCTCGACGTGCTGACGGAGGGCGCGGGGACGGTGGAGCTGGAGAACGGCCACCGCGTCGGCTGAACGGCTCCGTCGGGCAGGATGTCATCACGCCTCAGGGACTGACGGGCATCTCGGCATTCGCCTGGGTCCGCGCCGGTCTCGACGGCCCTGTCTCGGGAACGCCGGCCATACGGCACATCGACACGGATCCCGGCCGGGCCATGCCCGCCCCGTCCCCTCATCCCGGCCGGCCGTGGGAGCCCGCCTCGAGGGTTGCGCGAAGGATGGCCAGGGTTGAGGCGATGCGGGCCAGGTCGTCGGGGGGAACCGCCGCTGTCAGTGAGATGAGCTCGCTTTCGACAATGGGGCGGGAAGCGGACAATTGCTTCTCACCCGCGGATGTGAGGCGGAGGACGGACGAGCGGCGGTCCTGGGGGTGCGCGACCCGCAGGCACCAGCCCGCAGCCACCAGCCGGTCGACCGCCTTGCTGACGGCCCCCACGGTGATCGCCAGTTCGCCGGCGATGTCGAGCACGCGGCACCCCGGCACGCGGTCGATGATCTCCAAAAGCTCGAACTGTCCCAGCCCCAGCCCTTGTTCGGCGCGCAACCGTGCGCTCACCGCGTTGTAGAGCCGGGTCTCGACGCGGACCAGATCGGTGAAGATCGGGGTGATGTGGCTCACATTGGCTCCAATGAATTCCTGGGAATCATCTTCCTTGGAATCCGGTTGGGGTCAGGCAGGTGGATTCCAAGGAATCCATCCTCGCACCCCGACCCATGGAGGCCCCGCATGTCCCGACAGCAGCGTGACGCCCTGGACGCCCTACTCCGTTCCGCCCCTCGCAGCAAGATGCGGCCCACTCCCGAGGAGCAGCGCAGCGGTTTCGCCGCGGCTGTCACCCGCCCCGCGCCGGACGGCGTGGTAACACGCAGGACCGTCCTGGGCGGGCGGCCGATACTGGAGCTGGAGCCGGCCGAAGCCTCCGGCCGCGGCCGACTGCTCTACCTGCACGGCGGCGGCTACGTCATCGGCTCACCGGACACCCACGCAGGGCTGGTCGGTGAACTGGCCCGCCGCGCCGGGCTGCGCGCGACGTCGGTGGATTACCGGCTGGCGCCCGAGCACCCTTTCCCCGCGGCTGTCGACGACGGGCTCGCGGCCTACCGCGAGCTGCTGGCGTCGGGCACCGACCCACGGGACCTCGTCATGGCCGGTGACTCCGCCGGTGGCGGATTGAGCATCGCCACGCTGCTCGCCGCCCGGGAGGCCGGGCTGCCGCAACCAGCCGCCGTGGTCGTCTTCTCCCCCTGGGCCGACCTCACCCTCGCTGGAGGAAGCATCCGTTCCAGGGAGAGCGCCGACCCCATTTTCACAGAGGCCGACGTGCGCGCCTACGCCGATCTCTACGTCGGCGCAGGCGACAGGGCGCATCCCCTGGCCAGTCCGGTGTTCGCCGACCTCACCGGACTGCCCCCACTCCTCGTGCAGGTCGGGGCGAACGAGGTGCTCCTCGACGACGCGGTCCGGCTGGCCGGCCGCGCGGGCGCCGACGGCGTCGAGGTCACGCTCGAAGTCGGCCCCGGCCTCCCCCACGTCTTCCAGCACCACTACGGCCGCCTCGACGAGGCGGACGCCGCACTCGACCGCGCCGCACGCTTCCTCACCGCCCACCTGAGCGCCGGGCGCCCGGGCGCCGACCATCTCGAACCAGTCCATTGACACCGACCCCGACGGCCTCCACGTGATGTCGGCGACGGCCGCAGGAGCACCACCGCCGACATCACGGGTTCAATTCGGTAAGAGTTCGCGCAGACAGACGCTGCACGGAGGCGGGCGCAGAGCAGGCCATGCCCAGGGCAAGCGTCAGTTTTGGAGTCGGACTCCTGTGTCCTCCCGTTGGCTCTGTTTCTGCCCGCGCGGCTGTGTCGGTCGACGCAACCTTTCACCGCAGTGACGTGTCTCTGGCAAAGCACCGTGCTACCGCGATCAGCAGGGGGGAATTTGACCGAGTACACGAGCGAGACGGCTCCGCGCGCCGAGGGTGCGCTGCGGTGGGGACCTGCCCGGTGGGGCGGCGTACTTGGTCTGGGTCTCGCGGGAGCGGTCGCTTCGGTGCTCCCTGTCATCGGTATCAAAGCGTGGCTGGGGGTCTCCGAGGACGGAATCCTCCTGCTCGTGTCGATGGCCGTCGTGGTCGTGGGACTGCTCATGGCCGTTCCGGTGATGCTCCTCGTGCTCCACGAGGTCCGGCGCTCATGGCCCCGATACGCAAAGACGGTGCTGGCCTGCGCGCTCCTGGCCGATATGGGAGTAATGCTGCTGCTCACCGTGGCCCTCCCATTCCGATGGGGGCTGCTCAGTTGCCTGATGTACTGCCTGCCCGCGCTGTTCATGGCCTGCGCCACAATCCTGCGATCGCGTGCAACCGTGCAGGCCGCAGTTGGGGGTCTGCTCGCCGTGTACATACTTGCGGTACCGGTACGAGAGCTTCAGCAGCACGTCGCCGCGAAGGAGTGGCTGAGGGCCACCGGGATTCCGTCGCGGGCGATGGCTCAGGTGGTCGCCCTGCCGGGGATGACGCAGGAGCCGTACACCTGGGACGGGAAGACCCTCACGGCGATGTTCGACCTTCCCATGGGGCCGTCACAGGCATGGATGGGAGCCGAAAGGGTGACATTGGGTTACGTCAACCCCTGCGGACCCTTGCTCGAAGGCGCTGGGGACGCGAGTGAAACCGAGTCGCCGCCATGTGTCCAAGACCGTCCGGGGCTTTGGTTCCGCGGTACCTCTGACGACGTCGTCGGATACGTCCTTCAGCGGGACGGGGTGACCATCTCCCTGACAGGGGGGTTGTGGCCTCGCGCGGGTGAGTCTGATGTCGAATACGCCGCAAAGCGGAGAGCCGCACTGCGACAGGTGATTCTGGCGGCCCATCCCGCAACCGACGCCGAACTGTGGTCACGAGAGGGCTCCACGAAGCCGACCCTGGTGGGTCTGCTGTTGCTCTGATAGTTCAATCCGCCCGAAGCTCAAGCAGACAGCCACGGCCTCACGGAGCCTTTTTCAACTTGGTTGAGCCCCGCCCTGCCCAGGCCCCGTTCTGCCCCTGCCGGCGCTCTCGTCCGGGACCCCGTTCAGCGCACGGTCACGCCGCGCATTGCGAAACGCAGCTCCTCGAACAGGTCACGCAGCTCGCTCGGCATGCGGGGCGCCACGACCGCGCCCACCTCGAGCAGGAGCCGGACGCCGCCCCGGAACTCCTTGTCGCCGGTGGGCTCGTCCAGCATCCTCGCCACCTCGATCAACGGAACCGCGATGTAGACCTCGACCTCGACCTCGTCCGGGAGGCCGTCGAGGTAAACGTCGTCCTCGGTGAGCACGAGATCCCCGATGCGGCGGACGGCTTCCCTGACGAACTGTGAACCAGTATCGAATGGCACCGTCACCTCATGTCGGTCAGTGAGCCCTCTTCCAACCTACCTAGATAGCGCCCTGGACCGAGGAACCCGCCCCCGCACGTTCCGCTGCCGCCTGCCCCGGGCGCCGGCGGCGAGTGCCCTCGGCGCAGTGGGTGCGCCCCGATATCCTTTGGCCCTGAGCAGGCAGGCGTCCTACTCTCACCCCCATGGACAGGCCCCTCGTAGCGATCCTCAGCGGCGCCGGTATCTCCACCGAACAGAGCATGGGCAGAAGTAACCTCACGCCATGACCGATGACCTGGTACAGCGGGCGCACTGGGGTGACTTAGACGGGCAGAACTGGGGAGGTTTGGTCCGGCTGTCCCTCGAACCGGATGCCGACGAGTTGTCCGCATCAGCTCCGGGCAGGACGCCGGACCACCCCGCCGGCAACGGCCCAAGATGGCGTCCGGCCACGGGCCGTGACATCAGGAGCCGGGAGGAGCAGGAGAAGGACGCCCGCCGGTTCGTCGAGAGTCGCGGAGGCAGGTACGTCTACACGTACGAGGAACCCGACACCTCGGCATGGAAGCGCAAGCGGGTCCGCCAGCCGGACGGAACAGTCGCCTATCGCGTGATCCGCCCCGTGTTCGAGGGTGCATTAGAGGACCTGAAGCGCGGGACGACGCCAGACGGTGAGCGCCTGGACGGCCTGATCGTCTACGACATCGACCGCCTCACGCGCGACAACCGGCACCTCGAAGACGCCATTGAGGTCGTGGAGAACTTCCGCCGCCCGATCATCGATATCACAGGCACGCTGGACCTCCTCACCGACAACGGCCGGACCGTCGCCCGACTCCTGGTGACCGTGGCCAACAAGTCGAGTGCTGACACGGCCCGACGAGTCCGCCGCAAGCACCAGGCCATGCAACAGGCGGGAATCCCCACAGGCAGCACTCGCCCCTTCGGCTACAAGGACGACAAGCGGACGATCGAGCCGAAGGAGGCCGCCGCGATCCGGAAGGCCGTGGAGCGCGTTCTCACAGGAGCGTCCCCGCGAGCGGTAGCGGCCGACTGGAACAAGCAGGGCATCACCACGACGCGGGGCAACAGGTGGAGTAAGGAGACTGTGAAACAGGTTCTCCGCAACCCCCGAATCTGCGGTTACCGCTCAAGGAAGGTTCGGGAGTTCAACCCGGAGACCGGGACCGAGAGCGTCAGGGTTGAGCCCGTCTTCGACGAGGACGGGGAACCGGTGAAGGGGCAGTGGGACCCGATCATCTCAGTCACTGACTGGGAAGCCGTCACCGAACTCATCGGCAGAGGCCCCCGGGCCGGTGACGCGTACAACGCCCGCAAGTACTTGGGAACAGGCACCCTGCGATGCGACAAGGCGGGCTGTGGAGCACTCTTGCGCGCGCAAAAGGCTCCGGCAAGCAGGAAGAAGCCGGAAGGGTTCTTCTATTACACCTGCCCTGACAAGCGGAGCGGATACGGGTGCGGTGGGGTCCGTATCTCAGGGCCGGAGACCGATGAGGCGCTCAAGATGCTCGCGATCGCCAAGTACGAGGAGGAAGCCAAGGACAGGGAGGCCACCGAGGTTCCACAGCAGTGGGAAGGCGAAGAGCAGCTTGCCCGAATCCGGGAGGACATCCAGGACTGGACAGAGCGCCGGGAACAGCGGCTGGTCAGCAAAGAGCGTTTCTTCGCGTTCCTCGCAAAGGCTGAGGCGACGGAACGCCGGCTCATCAATGAGCGGAACGAGTGGCGCCGTCGTTCACTGCGAGCTCAGGGAGCACCGGTCGACTTGAGGCACGTGTGGGATGGACTCGACTTCCTGGAACAGCGCGCATACGTGGAGAAGACGCTCTTGACCGTACTCGTCAGTCCTGCGGTCAGGCCCGGTGGACCGGTGTGGAATCGGCTCACGCCCATCTATCGCGAAGAGGACTGACAGGCGCTATCACGCCGGACCGGGCCCATCACGGCACACGCTTGCCGGAACGGGCCCGCCGGGTGGTTCTCACCTCTAGACCGAGAATGGCGTTTACTTGCCGCCATCGCTTATCGGACCATTTCGGAGCCTTCCGCGCCTGTTCTCTAGCCCACGCCCACCCAGCGGCTTCTGTGATCTCGTCTCTCGCGGTCAGTTGCCCACCGCCCTCAGCGAGCCGGACCGATCGTCGCGGGCAGCCTCGCGCAGGAGGGCAAGGTCTTCGGCGATTCCGGCAGCGATGAGGCCAGCGCCGGGGGTGTGGCCGGAGCCGACGTAGCGCCAGTGCCGTTCGGTGACCGCGTCAGGGATGTCGTCGTGGCCCATGTGGTCGGCCCGTTCGGCGCGGAGTGCTGCGTACGTGGTCGAGTAGGCGCGGGACTTGGTGAGGATGTGGCCCCGGTAGCCGAGCGTGTGAGCCCAAGTGCGCAGGTTGAGCGGCTCGTACTCGGGGAGTCCGCCGAGGCGCCAGCAGGTGTGCATGAGGGTGCGAACGTGCTGGCTCAGCGGCGCCGCTTCGATGTCGTCCCGGGTGGTGACCCTGTGGTCGGTGCCGGCGCCTGTCTCGCTCGCTCCCTTGGTGACGTACTTGGCCACGTACGCGGCCACCGCGTCATCGTCCGGGCCGTCGCCGTCGGTGCGCAGTGGCCGTGCATCGATCTGGGCGCCCCAGCGCAGGGCCAGCTCACCCACGGCCGGGCTGTAGGGCGTGCGGACCAGGACCCGTCGGGCGGAGGCGCGCACGGCGTCGATGAGGAGTTCCGCGGTTCCCCAGGCGGGGGGTTCGTCGTCGGGTCCGTTCGGGCCGTCGAGGCGTATGACAGCGTGCACGTGGACGGCCGCGCGTTTCTGGTACTCGGCGACGCGGGCGAAGGACAGCCGGGCGTGCTGTGCGAAGCGGGACTGGACGAGACCGACCGAAGACGCCAGGCGCCGCCGGACGTCGATGACGAACCGGTCCCACAGCTTGGAGGCATGCGCGTGCCACAGCACGTGGGTTGTGTAGTCGTAGCAGTCGGGGCAGATCGGTTGGCCGACAACCGGCGCATCCGCGGCGTGGACGGCGCCGCAGCCGAGAGGGCGGCCGTGTTCGCAGATTCCGCTGTCGCGGCGCGGGCGGCACAGCTCTCCTGCTCGGTGGAGCGGGCCGAAGGACGGGGCAGTGAGGGTGACGAAGAGCCGGGGGCGGTGGCGGACCGTGTCGGGGACGTTCTTGCCGCCGAGGAGGCCGGCGCGGACGAGGTGGTAGGTATCTCCGGCGTGGAGGCGGGAGCAGGCGGGGCAGACGGTTGCGCGGCGGTTGCGGCAGCGGACGAGGAGGCGTTCGCCGGGTTCGTCGCGGGTGTCGTAGCGGTGGAGGATCTCGCCCGTTGTGCCGTCCAGGGTGGTGGTCGAGCCGGACAGGTGGACGGGATGGGTGCAGCCACCGGTAGCGGTGATCTGCTCCAGCCAGCGGTGGAACTTCGGGTCTTGGGCGAGGCGGATGGCGTCGCGGTCTGCTTCGGTGAGCTGACGCAGGCGCGCCGCGCGCTCGAGGGCGGCGCGCCTGTCAGCCGGGGTGAAGTCCGGGGTGATGGTGGTGACCTTCCAGGGTGGGCCGCCGAGGCGGCACGAGTGAGGGTGGGTGGTGCGTGGTTGGCCATGGGGATCACCTCTTTTGCGGTGTCGTTGGGGTGGGGGTTCAGCGGATGGTTCCGGTCCCGCGGCAGACGCGGCAGCGCCGCAGACGTCCGGTCCAGGTCTTCCTTGCTCCGTCGCCCTTACATTGGGGGCACCTCACGCGAGGCATGGGCACGTTATGTCCTTCCTGATCAGAAGTGGTTGAAGCCGCTGAGGAACCAGGTGATGAAGCCGTTGATCGTGAAGCTGACGGGCGTCTGGCCCAGGTACATGCCGAAGAGGGCGATGCAGGCTGCTTCCCAGATCCGCACGTCGCGGGAGCGGACGAGGAGGAAGGTGATGATCCCGAAGACCACGACGAGCGAGACCGCTGTACCCGTGCTGATCACTTGTCGTCTCCTTCCAGCACCGCGAGGGCGTGGCCTAGCGCGGGCAGTTCCGGGGTCGTGGCGGCGTACTTCCTGGTGATTGCCACGGCCTCTTCTGTCGGGGTGAGGTGGGAGCGGGCGCGGCTCCATCCGCCGTCCGGGCCGGTGCACACGGCCACGCCGCGTTCCTCCGCGGTAATCGACTGGGCGACGGCCACGGCGTCCTTGTTGAGGTCGCCCAAGGTCATCTCTGCCGTGCCGGGGTCGTTGACGCGGTGGCAGATCCGGCCGCCGAGCTGGGCCCGCAAGGCGGTGACGCCGGGTCCGAGATCGGAGCCGACGCGCTGTCCGGCCACCACCAGGTGGATGCCGAGCGCGGCACCGAGCTGTGCGAGCCGGAGGAGGAGCGTGGAGCACTGCTCCGCCTCCGCCTTGCTCTCGCGGGTGCCGTCGGACAGGTACAGTTCCGCGATCTCGTCGACGATCACGACGACGGGCACCGGCCGGAGCTTCTCGGGCAGCTCCCAGATCGAGCGGACACCGGCCGACCGGCACGCGCTCATCCGGTCCTGCATGTCGACCACCAGCGCGGAGAGCACAGCGACCGCCTCACGCCTGCACGTGGCCAACGCGCTCAACCGCCCCGAGAACAGGCCCAGTTCCATGCCGCCCTTGCAGTCGATGCCGACCAGGGCGACGGCCTGAGTCGCGAGTTGGGTGATCAGCCGGGCCAGCAGGGTGGACTTGCCGGAGCGGGTGGCCCCGGTAATGAGCCAGTGCGGCACCAGCCGCAGGTTCATGACCCAGGCACCGCCGCTTTCCAGGACGCCGATCAGCGCCGACAGAAGTTCGGCCGGCGCCGTGGCTAAGCCGGGCCGCTGAAGCGGATCGGTGGCCGTCCCGGTCAGCAGCACGAGCCCGCGTTCCGGGGAGGTGACACGCACCGCGTGGACCTTCCACGCGTGCACCAGCCCGTCTGCCGCCTTCATGTACGCCGCAGGGGTCTGGCCCGCGTGCAGCCGCACGGTCACGGACAGGCCCATGCGGGTCGCCCTGGGGAACGAGATCCGCGGAGCCACCGGCCGCAGCGGATCACCCTTGACGACCAGGTCCCCGAGCAGCCCGCGCGACGGACGACGGGAAACGGCAAGGTCGTTGAGGATGGCCACCTTGCGCCAGGTCGCCATGACCCGGCAGGCGGTTGCCGGGTAGCCGACCAGGTACCAGTGCCAGACCGGACGGTGCTGGCGCACCAGGTCACCGACGACGAACACCCAGGCCAGCGCGGCCAGCGCGAAGGCGAGCACTACCGGTCCCATCACGTGTCACCGCCCTTGGCGCTCACGGAGCCGCCACGCACGGGCGTGATGGCGTCGGCGCGGAAGCTGACGCCATGCCGGTCACCCATCGACCACATGAACGCCGTCAGGCCGGTGACCTTGACGATCTGGCCTTCCTCGATGCCCTGGGGCTGACCGCTCACGGCGATCTCGATGACGGAGATCCGCCGACCGTCCTGCCGCACGGTGACGGCCACCGTCCAGACCGGATTGCCGTCCCGGTCCCTCTTCACCTCCTGCGTCTCGGTGTTCGTGATCTTCGCTTCGGGCGCGATGGCGCACCGCAGTACGCCCAGCCGCGCCGTGTCCACGGGAATGGACTGCATTTCGTTGGCCTCCCTGGCCACTCAGGACGTCAGCGATGTACTGACGTCACTTGTCCTTACGAGTTACGACTATGGAATCCTGTACGGCGGCGATGCAACTACTTATGCTGACGAGTGATGTCGCGCGTGCGACGTGCCTACGACTTGAACCCGGAGATGCCGAGATGACGGAGATCCAGCGCCCCGGAGCCCTCTACCAGCAGGTGGCCGCAGCGATCCGAGAAGCGATCCTGTCCGGCGAGTTCCCGCCCGACTCCCTGTTGCCGTCCGAAGCCCAGCTCATGGGCCGCTACGGCGTCTCCCGCCCCACGGTCCGCAACGCCATCGCCGCACTGCGAGCGGAAGGGCTGATCGACGTCCGCCACGGCAAGGGCAGCTTCGTACGCTCCAGCGGACAGCCCGTGCTCACCATCGAGCGGCGCATCAGCCACACCACCGAGGGCAAGTTCGTCATGCCCAACGGCGACACCTGGCAGGAAGCCGAGGAGCCCAGCACCTACCGCACGCACACCACGAAGAACACCGGCCGGCTCCTCCACCTCGGTGAGGAGGAAGCCCTGTTCGGCTGCGACCGGCTCCTCATCGACCCCAGCACCGGGACGCGCGCCATGCACCGCACGCTGATCCCCTTCGCGACCGCCGAGGGCAGCCCGCTGCTCGTCGAGGAGCCGTGCAAGCGCCCGGCCGCGATCTACTGGCTGCTCACCCAGGCCGGACACAAACTGTCGTGGACCGAGACCGTACGCGCCCGCATGCCGCTGCCGGACGAGCGGGCGGCCCTCCGGCTGCCGGACGCGACCCCGATCCTGCACGTTGTCCGCGTCGCGCACGAAGCCGACGACCGCCCGCTGTTCCTCGAAGAGCTCCGCTTCGGCGCGGACCGTGCCGAACTCGCCTACCGGATCACCGCCGACAAGCAGCCCGCAGGAGGCGCCCGCGCCTGACCGGCATGCGGCATCGGTCGAAACAGCCTTCACTTCCTCAAGGGCGCGCCTGCGGCGCGCCGGGGCGCCCAGCCGTCCCGGCCGGGCGTGCGGCGTGGACGCCGGTCCCGTCCGGTCGGCTGGTGCCCCCGCCCACAGCACCCCCAAGGAGTCGAGGCGGCGACCAACCATCGGTGCCGAGTCTCGGGCCGTACCGGCAGCGACGATCACGAACACGGAAGCATGGTTGCTGCCGGTGGGTGGCTGACCGAGACACACGCGTGCCAGCTCGTTCGCCGCACGGCATCGTCGTGGCTGACTGTCTGTGGCTGAGGCATCAAGCAGGGGAGTCACCGACCTCACGCAGACTTCACCAGCGGAAGCACCCCTCATGCTGCACCGCCATCGCTGTCCGCGCGTGCCTCCAGGAGCACAGAGAGCCGGTCCACGACGGCCGGCCAGCCCGTCAACCGCACCACCCCGCGCCCCTCCTCGTTCGTGGACGCGACGGCCCGCACGGCGGACAGCTCCAACCCCGCACCCAGGAGTGCGCGGTTCAGCCGGTCGGCAGCCTCACGCGCCTCACGCCAACCGGAAATGTAGTCCACCCCGGACACCCAGAGACCGGAGTCCGCCCCCGGCAGGTCGAGACCATCGTTCAGCCAGCCCTCACCCGCGCCAGTCACCTTGCCCACCTCTGCCCTGATCTAGGTAACGGATCATCAACTTCCTTGGACCAGGGCTGAAACGCAACACGGCGGCCCCGGTACCATCAGGCACCGGGAACCGCCGTGTTCCCAGCCGGGCCACCCTTCGCTTTCCAGGGCTGACGGGGTGGCCCGGCCTATATGGGGATGTGAAGCGCGGACTCTCGCTCGGGAGGGGAGCCCCCGGGCCGTCCGAGAGACCGCGCCCCTTCGGCCGGAGTGGTCAGGCTCCGGCCAGTGACCGGGCTGCCGCCCCGCTCCCGATCGCGAGGGAGCAGAGCAGGGGTGGCGACCCGGCGTCTGTCAGGCCGAGGACTCGAACCAGTTGGCCCTGACGCGATCAAGGTCAAACCGGCACCACACTGACTTGCCGGCACCCTTGAGTCCCGGCGACCACCACACCGCATCGGCCAGGCGCTGAACGATCATCAGTCCGCGTCCCCGATCCGGTACGAGCGCTTCGACGAAGTCGCCAGCCAGATCCGGCGAGAGGAACTCACCCGCTGGAAGGTCGGGAGGATTCGAGTCCTCATCAAAGACGCCGATCCCCAGCAGCCCCGGCCAGTTGATCAGCCACAGGTCGATACGCCTCTTCGCGCCGGGCATCGACAGCCGCTCATCCGGTACGGCGTGGTGGACGACGTTGCCCACTAGTTCCGACACGACGAGCTTCGCGTCATCGACCACGTACCCCAGGCTCCAGGTCGTGAGGTAGGAGCCGACCATGTCCCGCGCGGCCTTCACGCAGTCCGGGTCCTCTGCGTAGACCGTCAGCGCCCGGAAGTGGCCGCTGGAGGGGGCGTACCACGAGCGGTGCGAAGCGCCCACCGTCGGGGCGTTCGCTGTGTGTTTGCTCTGCCGCGCTTCCACCGCGTTCCCTCCCGTGCACCGGCGAGCCCTATGGCCCGCCGAACTGTGCTGACCAGTGAACGGCGCGCCAGGCTTGGCCGGGAGCGTTCATCGGGGGGTTCACGTGAACACTGGCAAACCCGGAGGGGTTCACCAATGAACCCCCCAACCGCGACACTGCTGTGACACGATGAACACTCGCCGTAATTCTCGGGTTGGCAGGGGAGCATGAGCCGAGAACCGAACGCTCAGTTGATCGCCGTCATGGACGAAGCGCAGGTCTCTAACAAGGGGCTGGCCAAGCGGATGAAGGACGCTGCCGCCCAGCGAGGCATCCCTCTCGGAACGACACACGTCGCTGTGCAGCGCTGGCGAGACGGCGTCGGAATCAAACCGGAGACAGCAGCGATCATGGCCGACGTCCTCAGCGCCAAGCTGGGCCGCCGCATCACGCCGGGCGATCTCGGCTTCTTCGACCACACTCGGCCGGCCGCCCCCGAGCCGATCGGCTACCCGAGCACGGTCCCCGGCGTGCTGTCGGCGCTTGACGGTCTTGCGCAGGAGGGTGCCGACACGCCCGTCTCAGACCGACTGACCATTGCGGACGCCGATCTAGGCACAGCCGTCCTGTCATGGATGATCGACCGGCCCGATGGCGTCCAGGCCGACAGGCCCGCGCATCAACGAGTCGGCATGCGCGACGTACGCGCGATCCGGGATGCCGCCTCCATGTTCATGCAGCTCGACTTCAAGTACGGCGGCGGCCACGGCCACAAGGCATTACGCCACTACTTCCGTCACGAGGTCCTTCCCCTGCTGAACGCGAGCTACAGCGAGAAGGTGGGCACAGCGCTCTACGGGGCCGCCGCCGAGGTCTCCCAGTTGCTCGCGTGGACCGCGTACGACGTCGGTAACCACCGGCTTGCCCACCGCTACCTCACGTCCACACTGCGGCTGTCCAAGGTCATCGATGACCGGATGTTCGGGGCGCGCATCCTGGGCAACCTCAGTCACCAGGCCAACTACTTGGGCGCGCACGCCCAAGCCATCCAGCTTGCCCGCGCAGCCATTGAGGGTGCCAAAGGCCGAGCCACCCCACGAGCCATGGCCAACTACTGGGCAATGGAGGCCCGCGCACTCTCCAACGCCGGCGACCGGGCGGGAGCGGCCGAGGCGATGAACCAAGCGGAACGCCACTTCGAGCGGGCCGAAAGCGCGGATGACCCGGCATGGCTAAGCTACTTCGATGACGCAGAACTCTTGGGCGAGTTCTGCCACTGCTTCCGGGACCTGAAGATGCGCCGGGAAGCCGTCGAGCACGCGCAGCGCGCCGTCGACAGCACCGACCCTCAGTACGCCCGCACGTTGGGCTTCTGCCGGATGGTGCTCGCCCAAAGCCAGCTACTGAACGGCGAGCTGGAAGCCGCCGTGACCACCGCGAGCCTTGCCGTGGACGGCGGTGATTCCCTCCAGTCCTCACGCTTCCAGCGCTACGTCACCGACTTCCAGGCAGAGGTGAGCACGCACGCCACTCACCCCGACGTCGTCGCCTTCAACGAGCAGGTGAGCGAAGCTCTCGCCCGCCTGGACGACGATGACGAGTAGCAGCTACCAGGGACGCCAATCCCGCGGCGCATCGTCGCTACGCAGGCCAGCGATGCGCCGGCGGTACTCGGCCGTAGTCTCCTCGTTCTCCTGCACGTTCTGCATGAGCCACGTCGTCATGCCGAATTCTTGAAGACGCCGGAGCGTGTCGTAGCCGTGCCAGTCGCGCAGGTCCCGCCCGTACGCCCTCACGAACTCCGCGTACTGCTCATCGGTCTGCCATCCAAGACTGTGATGCTCGACCGCCGTGACCATCAGGTCCCATTCCGGGTGGTCGAAGCAGAAGGCCTCGAAGTCGATCAGGATCACCTCATCCCGATCGTTCACCATGAGGTTCTGCACGTGAGCATCCCCGTGCACAGGCCCCTTCGGAGTCTCGAACTCCAACTCCTCGAACTGGCCGCGCAGCTCATGCCACCGCTTGCGGAGGAAGACCCGGTCATCAGCTGGGATCGGTGCCCTATTGATCCGCAGCTCTTGCTTGTCGAAGGGGTCGAACACAGGCAGCTCAAGGCCCACGGGCACCCTCATAGAGTGCAGGTCCCTCAGGATGCCGCCCAGTTCGCCGTACGTGGCCTTACGGTCGCCCTCCACAATGAGACGCCAGAAGGTCACCGGGTGGCCGTCGATCAGGAAGGGCTGTTCCAGGCCGTCAACGAGTCGGGACGCCGGAAACCCCTCTGCGGCCAGCCACCTGGCAACAGCAACCTCGACACGAGCCTTCGGCAACCACGGTTCGCCCCGAGCCACTCGAACGATCACCGGCGCCGTGGCCAGTCGGAACAGCGCGTTCTCTCCCAGCCGGATCAGCTCAGCGCCTCTGTCATCGAGCCCCGCAGCCCGGCACGCGGCACTCATCACCCGCGTAGCCCTGACCGACGTGAACCCCTCTTCCGATCGAGCAGCGTCAACCGCCATGCCCGTACCAGCTCCCCTAGTCGCGCGATCAACCAATGCGAGCCTCGGGTGACCAACCCAACGCGCACCGGACACACGAGCACGACCGTACCCAGGAGCAGGCGGTCTCAGCGAGAGAGGGAGCTCTCAGCTTGCGGGGCTTCTGACGTCAGTTGCTGCGCTGACCGGAGGAGGGACGCTGTCGGGGCTTGGGCGCACCCATGAGCGGTCCTGGCACGTGACTGGCACGACCCGTTCACCCTGTGGGAACACTGGGCGGAAGTTAAATCTTGGAGTCCGCCAACGGGAGCCAGCCACGATGACGGGCTTATGAGTTTCGCGACAAGCTGCCGGGTGCCGTCTCCGTCTCCGCTCGTCACCGTCAGCGCTGCCATCAATTGAGGATCCGAAGACTCCGCACCCGAGAGACGACGCACGCTTGGCGGGGCCGCCGGCGGTTAGCCTCAGAAGTTGTCACCGCGAATATGTGACAATCTCATATTTGCCAACGTTTCGCCTCGGCGAGAATGTCCGCCAGTTTCTGTCTCTCGAGAGGTTTCAGTTGGCGTTACGGCAAGGTGCCATAGATCTTTGAGTAGCCTCTCTCTGAGTTGTTCATCTGTCTCTTGCGAAATGGGCAACACCTTGCCTTTCAAAGGAGGCTTTGGAGATTCGACTGATCGCAGCGATGTAACTTGTCCGCGACGCACTAGCGCCTGTCGCGTCGCACTGGGGCTGCTTTTGCGTTTCATTTGACTAATTTTAGATCAGTCGGGCGAAAAAGTCAACATTTTACTACAATGTCGCAAATTGTCAAGCATTCACCGTAGTGGACGAGTGCAATGGACCACGAACGGGTGATTTTCAGCGGCAATTGAGCCCGTCCCTTCAGGGAATTCCGCGTAAAGGGAACCAATGAGCCAACGGCTGAGCTCTGATGAACAGGAGGCCGGATGCCTCGAAGGGGTAGGCGGGTGGTAGCGCGTCATGGCGCGCCAGCCAACCAGCCATGGGACCTGACGGAACGACCGGAGGTCGTTTACCGTCTTTTCGATAAACGTCACGACTGGCGACTCCGTGCGGTAGAACGTGTCGAGTTTTCCAGTGCTTTGTGGTCGGAAAGAACCAGGTCCATTCATGTGCGACCCATAAAAGCGGTATTGGAAGGTCTGATTCCTGGTGGCGCCGATGCAATCTGGCTCCGCCTGCCGATCACCAGCCTAAGAAGACGTCCGAATGTGGGCCTAGAGCTAATTGTGGCAGGCGAGACGACATATCAAGTGCATCGAAAGGTGAGCGCCGAACTCCAGGCGGGATACATTGTAAAGCTCGCTAGAGATATTATCGAAGCAGATTCGCAAATTAATTTGGGGCCTCTTGTTCTAGATGAGCCGTTCAAGGAATTCCTTACTGCAATCTTCAACTCGGACCTCGGTCGTTGGGAGCTAGACAATAAAGGGCCGAATGGGGTCACTGGTTTCGCAAAGAGGTGGCTGTCCGTTGTCAGTGCGACGTACAGGAGGCGAAGGAATGTGGAGGTTCTTCGGGCACACCTCCGCAATGAAAATGTCTGGGGAAAGAGGTTGGATGCCCTGGCCAGGGAATGGGCTGACCCCAAACAGTGCCCCATCAAAGAACTAATCAGGAAGTATTCGACGCCAAATCTTTACGATCCAACCCAGAATCCGCTGCTATCGCTGGGCTACTTCCAGAGCAGGGCGCGGCATGCCTACCTTTACAGAAGCATCCCCGCACACCTGAAGAAACTTCAAGTATTTCTATCCGAGGTTGACAGGATCGCTGAAGTCGGTTCCCCTGTTGCACGCGATAAAGCGAAGAGCCTGTTGAGGCGATACTTCCAATATGGGGAATTTTGGGTTCTAATGACTGACTGTCTTGTTCCGACAAAAGAGCCCTTCACGATCACACTTAATGAGAGACGTCCCGTCGAGTTTGATCAAAAGAGGGACTCGCGCGACACTCCTAAGATCGCGCGAAAAAAGGCTCGAAACCTGGAGCAAGTCCTAATCTTTCAAGACGCACAGATTAACCAAATCAGCTTCCGCATCTCTGACGCCAACGTAGAATTCGGGAGTTTCGAATTTCAGGATGATAGGGGCGCCTCATTCGCTGCCCCGCCCGAGGAAGCCTACGAAAGCAAGGAATTGCTATTTATTTCTTCGCTCCACCCAGAGCGTCCTAAGCGCATTCGAATCAAGGGTAAGCTCAGGGTTGCGCACACGATTCGGTGGATGCGACGCACCATCTTGAGCGCTGTGATCCTAACAACCGCGGCGATCCCTGTAGCTTGGCATTACATTCACTGGCTGACGGCAGCGCACCTGGCTTTGGTTCTCGCTCCAACAACTTTCGCCGGCTCCCTCCTGCTAATTAGGGAAGCATCGGCGTTGAGTGATGCTTTGGCTAGGAGCTTTCGATATGCATTGCTCTTTTCTTTGGCTGTCTTGTGGGGGACTGTGCTGGTTCTCTATGCCTCCAACCATGTAAAGCTAGAGATTCCAAAGCCATCCTCCTCAAGTCCATCCTCTTCATCCAGTCCCCGGTGAGCGCCAGCCTTCTCTTATCTTGCGTTGCGACTGTTCCGCTTTGGACATCAGATAGCGTCGTAGGCTTTCCGCGAGCTGAAAATGTGGCTGACCCTGCTTTCAGGACGGCGATGTCATTTCGATGCCACCGTACAAGACGGCCACGATGGGAAGCCTGGGCGGCGTGTATCCCTCCTCGGTCGAACAGCTTTGCCAGACAGAGGGTTCTCCAGGAGCCGCTAACCTCGATCTTGCATGGCGGTTCATCAGTCTGGTTGGCGGTCCGTTTCTGCGTCCTGGCGCTGGGTGTTTCTGCTCATGGGTGCGCTGATGGCCCGGCTGCCGCATGGGATGGGCGCCGGGTTCCACGGCTCCGGGAGATGGGGGTTCGTCGGGGCGGTTCGTTGCGGCTGGTCAGCCGGGGTTTGGTAGCACAGTTCGGCGGGCAGGCCGAGTCCGCTGGAACGGCGTTGGCACTAATTGGTCATCCGCTCGGAGGGAGGAGTGTAGGTCAGGTTCGGGTCTCCGGATGCGTTCGGTGCAGGCATTCCGTTACTCCGCGTCTGTTGGAGCGTTTCTGCAATCGCGGCGAACTCCTCCAGGGCGGCCTGGAGGTCTTCGACGATCTCGACGGCCAGGACCTCTGGTGCGGGGAGGTTGTCGGCGTCGTCGAGGCTCGGGTCGCGGAGCCAGGTGATGTCGAGGTTCGCCTTGTCGCGGGCGACCAGTTCCTCGTACGTGAACGCCTTGAAGCGTTCCGACTCCACTCGCTTGGAGCGGTCGTCAGGCTGGAAGCACTGAACGAAGTCTTCGAGGTGGGCCCGTGTGAGCGGGTTCTGCTTGAGCGTGAAGTGCTGGGCCGTACGAAAGTCGTAAACCCACAGTTTCTCGGTCCACGGTTGGTTCGGGCGGGCCGGCTTGCGCTCGAAGAACAACACGTTGGCCTTCACGCCGCCCGCGTAGAAGATGCCGGTGGGCAGGCGGAGCAGCGTGTGGACGTCGTACTCGTTCAGCAGGCGCCGGCGGATAGTCTCGCCCGCGCCGCCCTCGAAGAGCACGTTGTCGGGGACGACGACCGCCGCCCGGCCGTAGATCTCCAACAGCGAGGCGATGTGCTGGACGAAGTTGAGCTGCTTGTTGGTCGTGGTGACCCAGAAGTCGCGCCGCTCGTAGGCGATCGCCTCACGGGCGGCGGAACCGTCGTCACCGTAGACGGTGATGGACGACTTCTTACCGAAGGGCGGATTAGCCAGAACCAGGCTCGCGCGCTTGTCGGGCGGGGCGGCGAGGGCGTCCCGGGTGCGGACCAGGGCGGGTCCGGTGGGATGGCCGATGCCGTGCAGGAAGAGGTTCATCGCGGCGAGACGCGCGGTGTTGCGGACCAGCTCAGTACCCCAGATGCCGCCGCTGCTGAGGTGCTTGCGCTGCTCGGGGGTGAGCTGGTTGCCATACTCGTGGAGGATGTACTCGGCGGCGGCCAGCAGGAAGCCGCCGGTTCCGCAGGCGGGGTCGGTGATTGTGTCGTCCGGGGTCGGGCGGACGCAGTCGATGATGGCCTGGATCAGCGGGCGCGGGGTGAAGTACTGGCCCGCGCCCGACTTGATGTCCTCCGCGCCACGGGACAGCAGTTCCTCGTAGGCGTCGCCCTTGATGTCGGTATTCTGGCCCGACCAGTTCTCCTTGTCGATCAGGTCCTTGACCAGGCGCTTGAGCTTCGCGGGGTCGTGGATGCGGTTACGCGCCCCGTTGAAGATCAGGTGGAAGGTGGTGTCCTTGCGCTGGTTGCCGAGGTCTTCGAGGAGTTCGGCGTAGGCGGTCTCGAGCGCGGCACCATCGTTCTTCAGCAGCTCGGGCCAACCACGGCCCTCCCAGACCGACCCCTCGGGCATGATCTGCTCGCGGAACATCGGGGGGCGGGACTGCGCCTCGTACGCCATCTTGAGAAATACCAGGAGCGTCAGCTGCTCGACGTAGTCGATGGTAGAGACGCCGTCGTCACGCAGGACGTGGCAGTAGCTCCAGAGCTTGTCGACGAGCCGACGGGCCTCAGTCGTGGTCACGAGGGGATCTCCAGGTCAAGGGTGGGCTGGGTGGCGGTGGCGAGGGCGGGAGCGTCGGCCGGGGGCGGCGGGGGCACGTCCGGCGCGGGCGCGGTGTCCGGGGTGCGCCTGCGCTGGGCGGGTGCCCGGCGGAGACTCTGACGCCGGGACTTGGTCGCCCCGGCCACCTCACGCTCGGCGCGGATGCGGTCGAGCACGGCATCGGCGGGCTCGTCGGTGCCGTCCTGGGGAATCAACCGACCGGTGAAGGCTTCGGCAAGCAGAGAGCGGCGCAAGGCTGAGGATTTCGCGCGGTACGCCTCGGCGGTTGTGGTGGCGTGCCTGGCTCGCTCAATCACTTGGGCGACAGCCTGGACTGTCTGCCGCTGGACCTCCAGGTCAGGGAGCGGAATACGGGTGCCGAGAATCGTCTCCTGATCGATCTTCGGCATCGATCCCGCCAGTCCCTTGGCCTGGGAGCGGTAGTAATGACGTGTTTGTGGTGCACTCAGCACCAGGTGAGCGAACTGCGGATCAAGCCGGTCGGAAGTCCTGACACGGATCAATAGGTCAGGGAAAATTGCCCAGTCCTCCGGACCCTCGTAAAGAGCGGAAGTACCCACAAGCTCCGGGGTGTTGGAACGCTGAATGAAGATGTCTCCAGGCTTCAACCAAAGCTTGGCAACCCGCGCCGGGTCAGCCGCCGTCAGCTTCGTGTGGGCATCATCGAACAGGCCCTTGGTAACTGCAGTAAGAGTCAACGTCCGAATCGTTCCATCTGCCGCAGCCCGCGCAGAATGACCGTTGCGCAGCGGCTCTCTGATCTCTTCCCCGAGGGTGGCAGACGGAAATCGGTTTGCCAGATCGCGAACGGCGCGCGCCTTGATGGAGTGAATCAGTATTTCCGCCGCCCTCATGGCACTGAACGCGTTACCGGTGGCCGCGTCGAGCCGTGACAGTTGCTCTTCGAGCGCAGCAACGATGCGCCGCTGCTCCTCCAGCGGAGGCACAGGAACAGGAAGCTTCACCAAAGCCTCCTGGTTGATTTTAGGCAGGACAGAACGGCCTTGATGGTTGGCGGCCAGACCAGTGAATGCGGGGCTACGCAGCCAAAGGGTAAGGTAGCCCGGATCTAGTTCCGTAGCAATCGGATACATGTCTGCGCTGCATAGGCCGTTGAACTTCGCCATCACCACCTTGGCGAGGTAAGGCCGAATCTTGGAGTAAAGGATATGCCCGGAAGTAAACAAGTGCTTCGGACTTTTGACCCCGTCCTCCGCTACCGTCGAGAACGGAAGGAGACGTCCCGTCTCCGACTCGATGTGGTTCGGCGCGATATGCGGCAGATTGGAGTAGTCGAACGGCGACACGAGGTTGCTCGCCACACGCGCTACGTCCGCAAAGGACGCCCACGCCCAGCCCCTCGGCAACTCCCAGGGGCCATCGATACCCTCGCTCACGCGCCCAACTCCCGTCCCAGTTCGTCCAGAATTTCAGCCCCCCGGTCGGCCCCGAAGTCCCGCAGGAAACCGTCCACGCCCCCGCGCTCGATGAAGGGTACGTCCTTCAAGTGGTCGGGCTCGATCGCCGCATCCGTCGCTATCACGTCGACGATCCGGTCCAGCCACCACACCTGGTCCGGCGTGAACACCGCCCCCACCTGCTCCTGCCGAACCCGCCAGGCCGCGTACCGTTCCTCGACCAGCGCCCGGTACGGCCGTACTTCCTGGTCCAGCCCCAGCTCGAAGCGGAGCAGGCCGATCAGGTCCACCACGCCGGCCGCGCCCCGCGGGTGCTGGGACGCCTTGCCCAGCTGCACGTACGCGTCGTACAGCCTCGCCGGGGTCCACTGGAACGGGGGGCGCTCGATCTTCCGTGCCAGGTCGCGCAGGCGCTGGTAGACCTCCTTCGGGTCGCGCCGCTCGCCGAAGGCGAGGCTGAGCGCGGCGATCTCGTCCCGGTGGTCCTTCAGGTACTGCTGCCAGGACGACACGCGGCGGATGGCCAGTTCCTCCGCGGTGATGCCGCGCGCCTCCTTCAGCTCGTCCACGCTGACCTCGTCGATGACGATGTCGTGGGCGCGGCGCATCGACAGCAGGCGGTCGCGCAGTTCGCCGTTGGAGGCGAGCGGCTTCAGCGCGTCGAGCATGTCCTGCCGGACCTGCTTCTCGCCGCCGATGCGCCGGGCCCGCTCCTGCTGGTCGGGGTCGACGGACCGGACCAGCTCGCCGACGATCTTCTGGAGCGGCTGGCCAGCGAGTTCCTCGATCTCCTCGTGCTCCTCGGGGGTGAGCTGCCGGGCGAGCCGGGCCAGGCGGCCGGCCAGGGTGGCGACCTCGTCCTCCGTCATCGCCAGACCGGCCGTCTTGGCCATCAGCCGCTCCAGTGGAATCTTCCGTTCGGAGACGCGGTTAAGCGGACGCGCGTCCACGCGGGGCGAGTCCGTGACGCCGACCGCGTCGACGATCACGAACCGCTCCTTGACCTCGGCGTCCGGCGTGACCGCCTGGAACTCCGCCGGGTCCACGGTGCGCGAGCCGCGCCCCTTCATCTGCTCGAAGTAGGCCCAGCTCTTGACGTCCCGCAGGAAGAACACGCACTCCAGCGGCGGGATGTCGGTCCCGGTGGCGATCATGTCCACGGTGACCGCGATCCGCAGCTCGGGGCTGTTGCGGAACGCCTTGATCAGTTCCGCCGGGCGCTTCGCCGCGTGCGTGATCTTCATGCAGAAGTCGTCGCCCTCACCGAAGACCTGCCGTACCGTCTGGACGATCTCGTCGGCGTGGTTGTCGTCCACGGCGAAGATCAGCGTCTTGGGCACGTGCGTGCGCGCCCGCTGGACGTCGCCCTCCCCCACCGGCGCGAAGATGTCGGTGAACAGGTGCTTGCGGAAGGTCTCGACGACGAGCTTCAACTGCCCCTTGCTGATGACCTGGCGGCCCAGCTGGGACGCCTTCCACTCCAGGTCCTCCTCCAACTCCTGGTAACGCTCCCGCCGGGTCTTCCGCTCCCGCATCGGCACGACCGTCTCGGCGGGGATCGTGCCGCCGTTCTCGCCCAGCTCCGTACGGATGCGGAAGACGTCGAAGTCGACGTTGACTCCGTCGGCGACGGCCTGCTCGTACGGGTACTCGCTGACCAGGTTCTGGAAGAAGAAGCCGAAGGTCTGCTTGACCGGGGTGGCGGTGAGGCCGACCAGGTGGGCGTCGAAGTACTGCAGGACCGCGCGCCACTTGCCATAGATGGAGCGGTGGCACTCGTCGACGACGATCAGGTCGAAGGACTCCGGCGGCAGGCCCGGGTTGTAACCGACCGTCACAGGCTCGTCGACGAGGTCGTAGCGGTCCAGGGCCTCATTGTCGTCGTCGGCGCTCGGTACCGCCTGGCCCGTCAACGCGAGCCACAGCCGCTGCACCGTGGACACCACGACGTGCGCGGAGCCGAGGACGGTGTCGCCCGCGAGGCGCTGCACGACGTACAACTCGGTGAACTTGCGGCCGTCGTCCGGGGTGTCGAAGTTCTCGAACTCGGTGGCGGCCTGGCTGCCGAGGTTGTTGCGGTCGACGAGGAAGAGGATGCGCTTGGCGCCGGCGTGCTTGAGCAGCCGGTAGCTCTCGCTGACCACGGTGTAGGTCTTGCCAGCGCCGGTGGCCATCTGGATCAGGGCGCGCGGGTCGTCCTTGGCCAGGGAGCGCTCAAGGCCGTTGATCGCCTTCACCTGAGCCGGGCGCAGGTCCTCCGGGTCCAGGAAAGTCTGCGGCAGGCGGCGCATCCGGGCGCGCAGGGTCGGCGCGGTGGGGTCGACGTCGGCCTCCTCGATCCAGCGCGCGATCGTCTCCGGGCGGTGCACGGCGAAGACGTCACGGGTGCGCGGGGAGGGGTCAAGGTCGTTGTGGAAGCGGACGGTGTTGCCGTCGGCGACGTAGCGGAAGGGCAGGCTGGCGCGCCAGGCGCTGAGCTGCTGGCTGCGGGTGAGCCCGGTGGCGTAGCGGGCAGCCTGCTGCATAGCGGCCTCCAGGTCGCCGCCCTCCCGCTTGGCCTCTATGACTCCTACCAGGCGCTGGTCGACGTAGAGGAGGTAGTCGGCGCGGCCGACGGCGGTGGAGACCTCACGGACGGCGACGCCACGGCCCGCGAAAAGGTTCTTGGCCTTCTCGTCCTGGACCGTCCAGCCCGCCTTCTCCAGGATGCGGTCAAGTTCGGCACGGACCTGCGCTTCACTCATTGGCGGACGGGCGGCCTTCTGGGCGTGTGTGATGAACTCGTCACGCTGGGAGGCCCCGTCCAGCGGGCGGGCGGCCGAACGGGACTCCAGGGCCGGAGTCGTCAGTTCGGTGATCTTCTCGCTCAGTTCGGCGATCAGGTCGTGCAGCGCGGCCCGCTCGTCCTCCGCACGGGCAAGTTCTGCCTCGGCCTGCTCGCGGGCGGCCCGCTCGCGCTCCAGGCGGCTCTGCTTGCCGTCGTAGCGGAGCCGGGCCTCCTCCAGCCGACGGTGGTAGGCGTCGAGCTCGGCGCGCAGTTGCTCCAGCTCGTGCTGGTCGGCGACGGTCGCAGGCGCGGGTGCAGCGGAAGGAGGAGCGGGCGCCAGGAAGACCCGGTGGGTGGTGTCGGACTGGTCGAGGGAACGGTGCAGCCAGTCGCCGAGACGGAAGCACATCTCCACGGACTGGAGTGCTTCACGGACGTTGGCGTAGTACTCGTGGACCGCCCGGTTGCCCGTCATGCGGATCGTCTCGAACCAGGCACGCACCTGCGGGACGAGAACACCCGCCTTGGTAAGGGCGTTGATCCGGTCCACCTGCCGGGGCCCCGGCACGGTGATGCCGAGGAGCGTGACCAGGTGCCGGGTCATGACCTCGCCGAAGAGACGGGCCTTCACCATGGCCGAGTGGGGATCGGTGTGGACGTATGACTCCGCGGCACAGCCGAGCGTCACCAGCAAAGGCTCGTACCTGATCAAGTGACCGAAGTTGGACGAACGTGCCGCCAGCCAGGCGACCTTCTTTTCATCGTCCTGTCCGGCGTTGGCCAGCGACGCCATCATGATGCTCCCCCCAGGGCCACGCTTGGCGATCAAAGCCTTCCAGGATTCCACCACTTGGGCTTATACGCAAGTTCTGACGACTCTGGATGGGCGGGCGCCTGTCTTGGGGGCCCTACAGATCCAATCGCGCCCCTGCCTGCCACTGCGCACCTACGAGCCCTCCGGCCTGTAAGGGAACTCGGGGCCGAGCAGTCACGCAAGCTAGCAGGCCCCTCGCACCCACTCCACCTCGGAAACGATGTGCGGGGTTACTTCCACGGCCCGGCAACGGCGTTTGAGAGGGCATCGAGGACACCGACGGACGAGGGCCCGAAGCACCAACTGCAGCCAGGGTAGAGGCCACTTCCTCCTCGCTCACCCCCGCCAGCGCCTCAACCGTCCGATCGAGTGCCTCGCTCACCTCAGTGCTCGTGACCACTCGAAGCCAGCGTCGGACCTGCGTTCTTGACCATCAAGGGCAGCAACTTCTTGCCGGTCGGGCCCAATTTTACCCAAGTAACTATCTGCGGGCAGATCGCTACATGCCGGATACTGATGGGCATGGTGGCGAAGAGCATCGGAGAAGCGCGGCAGGCGCTACGTGATCACAAGTTCGATGAACTGTTGGGGTTGCGGGAGTGTGATTGGCTGGACGTAAAAAGTGGGCCCTATCAGTTCGTAAATCCAGCAGGAGCCGAGGAACTAGCCAAAGATGTTGCTGCATTCGCGAACGCTGCAGGAGGCGGCCTGTTGATCGTCGGCTTCAAGACCGTCCCAGATCACGATGGCGAGATAATTTCGGAGCTTCGGCCGATTCCTCGCTCTCTAGTTGACCTTGATCGACATCGGAAATTGATCTACGAGCGCATCGTCCCTACCGTACGAGACTTTCGGGTCGAATGGATCGCCTGCGAAAACCAGAAGGGCGTACTGTGCATAGAAATTCCGGCTCAGCCGGTCACGTCAAGACCGTTCGCGGTTCCTGGACCTAGCGGCGGCAGGGGAAATCCGAACGAGATGTCTGTTTCCGTACCCCTTCGGGTGGGTGATGGGACGCACTGGCTATCGAGAGGAGAATTGCAGCGTCTACTGGCCGCGGGCTGGGCAGCGATGGGTGGCCCTGGGGTAGCACCCATAAATCAGACTCAGGCTCTGGACCGAATTAAGGCTGCTCGAATCATTGCGGCGATCCCCGTGGACGCTCCATGGCTCAAGGCGCAGAAAAATGTCTCCATGCATCGAGTCCCAGCCTGGGTTAGCGAAGCTGCATTCAGGGCGCAGCAGAAGGTCGCTGATGACATCGTCGATTTCCTCGATCCCGATGTGGCCGCTGTCCATGAGGCGCTGGTGAAAGCACTTAATGCTCTGTGCGAAGAGTTGACGGGAATGTTTCCCCCGTCGGGGCCCTCTCATCACTCCAATAGGTACACAGAAATTCCGCCAGAATGGAAGAGAACTGACCCTATTCGTTACCGAAAAGCATTGGATGACCTAACGTCAGCCAGTGACAACTTTTTGGACAAATATCAGCAGTGCGTGAATCTACTGAACAAAAAGGGACTGCTGCTTCCTACTTGATCATCCAAGGGTTGTCTCGCCTTAACGGTCAGCGGCAGCAACTTCTTGCCGGTCGGGCCTACTGGTACCCAGTGTCCATCTGCGGACCGAAACCTGAACACACCGAAATCTCGTTCACCAACCACTCGCCTAAGGGCTGGCCCGCAAAGGATCTCCGGGAGTCAGCGGTGCGCTACCCCATGACCTCGCGGGCCGCGTCGAGAAACGCCGACCGGTTGCCCTCCAGGTAGTCCCGCACGCTCTCACCGTCGGGCAAGCCGTGCCACACCGTCCTGTTGAGGTCGAGAAAGTGCGCGTGTGCGGCGTCATGCACGGTCAGAGGGAACTGGATGCGGAGGAGTCGATCCGCGACCCACAACCTGTACATGACGTCCCGGGTCGTGAGGTACCAGTCATCGGTGTCATCCCACTCGGACGGCCGGGTGTAGGCGCAGCGTTCCGCCTCTGCTGATACCTCGATGAACCGCTCCAGCAGCGCCAGCCGTTCCGCGCGTCGGGTCTCCGACAACGCGATCCGCTGCCGTTGCTGTTCAGCACGTTCCGCTGATTGCTGAGTCCTGTGCTGAACGAGGTAGGACAACACGCCGCCGAGGACAACGCCGCCCAACGATATGAGTGACACCCAGACCTGACCTGCCATGCCGATCATCGTTCCACAGCATCGATCTTTGAGACGATCTCGCTATGCCTGGTGTGATCACGGCGTCCGAGCCGTCCTGGATAGCCCCATTCACCGGGCTGAGCCCACGTCAGTTCGGCAAGCTGCTCAACTGCGCTACGGCGAGAGGGCGCGGATCCGGTCCGCAAGGGCCGGCCGTGGAGCCTGCGGCTGGAGGACCGGGTGTTGTTGGTGGCTGCGTACTGGCGAACGAATCTAACCTTGCGGCAGCTCGCTCCGCTGTTCGGCGTCTCGAAGTCTGCAGCTGACCGCATCATCAACCATCTCGGCCCGTCGCTCGCGCTCCTGCCGCGCAAGCTGTTCCGCAAGGACACCGTACTGATCGTGGACGGAACCCTGGTCCCGACCCGCGACCACACCATCGCCGAGCAGTCGAAAAACTACCGGTACTCGACCAACCAACAAGTCGTCGTCGAGGCCGACACCCGACTCGTGGTCGCTGTCGGCCGGCCGCTGCCCGGCAACCGCAATGACTGCAGTCATGGCACGTCCGTCCCCCTACCCTGCTGAGCTTCGTGAGCGTGCGGTGCGCATGGTCGCGGAGGTCCGTCCGAACTATCCGACCGAGTGGGCCGCAATGAAGGCGGTTGCCGCGAAGCTGGGCATAGGCACGGCGGAGACGGTGCGTAGCTGGGTCCGCAAGGCCGAGGTTGACGCTGGCCAGCGACCCGGAACCACCTCGGAGGAGGCCGCGGAGATCAAGCGGCTGAAGGCCGAGAACGCCGAACTGCGGCGGGCGAACGAGATCTTGAAGGCCGCGTCGGCTTTCTTCGCGGCCGAGCTCGACCGGCCGTCGAAGCGCTCGTAGCGTTCATCGACGCGCACCGGCAGGTGTTCGGGGTCGAGCCGATCTGCCATGTCCTGGCCAGCCACGGACTGAAGATCGCAACGAGCACCTACTACGCCGCCAAGAAGCGCACGCCCAGTGCCAGAGCGGTGCGCGACGCCGAGCTGAAGACGCAGATCAGCCGCGTCCACGCCGACAACTTCGGCGTCTACGGAGTCCGGAAGGTATGGCGCCAGCTGCAGCGCGAGGGCATAGCCGTGGCCCGCTGCACGGTCGCCCGGCTGATGCGCGACCTCGGCCTTCAGGGCGCCCGACGAGGCAGGAAGATCCGCACGACCGTCCAGGACGACGGGCATGAGCGGGCGGCTGACCTGCTGAAACGCAACTTCACCGCGTCCAGGCCGAACGAGAGGTGGGTCGCGGACTTCACCTATGTCGCCACCTGGTCGGGGATCGTCTACGTCGCGTTCGTCGTGGACGTCTTCTCCCGGGCGATCGTCGGCTGGTCCGCTGCCACCAGCAAGCGGGCCAAACTCGTCCTCGACGCCCTCGACATGGCCCTATGGCGACGCGACCGCGCTGGCACGCCGGCCGGACCAGGGCTGGTTCATCATTCGGACGCGGGCAGTCAATACACGTCTTTCGCGTTCACCGCACACCTCCTTGAAGCCAGCATCGACGCCTCGATCGGCACCGTCGGCGACGCCCTGGACAACGCGCTCATGGAGTCCCAGATTGGCCTCTACAAAACAGAGCTGATCAAGCCTCGTCGGCCCTGGCACGGCCTCGCCGACGTCGAACTCGGCACTGCGGAATGGGTCGACTGGTTCAACAACCAGCGCCTCCACAGCGCGATCGGGGACATCCCACCCCACGAACACGAGACCAACCACTACGCTCAACACCAGCCCCAACCGGCGGCTGGAGTCAACGCATAGAGTGGTATGCCCCGGGTTCAATAGGGCCGGGATGCTGGAGAATTGACTACCCGTCGGCCTCCGGAGGGCCGTTATGCCCCGCAGCTATCCGCCCGAGTTCCGCCGCCGTGTCCTCGATCTGGTCACCTCCGGCCGGAAGATCGCCGAGGTGGCCACGCTCCTC